>NZ_AUBP01000021.1 GCF_000429305.1 Desulfovibrio inopinatus DSM 10711 | reverse complement strand
TGCGCCGCTCTACTCATCTCCCGAAGGAAACTTTCTCGCACGACTTGCATGTGTTAAGCACGTCGCCAGCGTTCAATCTGAGCCAGGATCAAACTCTCCAGTTCAAAACTTTTGAGTTTGCCAAAACTCTCGTCATAAAACGAGGTTGACTTTCTTATCACTCGACTCGCTATTTAATTGTCAAAGACCTTCGTCTTCTTCTCCCACCGCCTTTGCGGTGTCGGCGCGTTTGTCGTTGCCGAGTTGGAGAAGCTAGTGAATCCCGTCCGCGCTGTCAACAACTTTTTTCGATTTATTTTCGAAACGTTTTTGACCGATCCGGCAAGGCCGGTTCGTCGCGGCGGAGGGAGTGTCTACGTCTTCGTCTCCCCTTCGTCAAGCACTTTCTGAAAACTTTTTTTCAGCCGCTTGGCGAAGCCGGCAAAACCGGCCCCCGTTCGCGTCGGGAGGTGGATGTCTATGAGAATGACGCGCCAACGTCAATCACTTTTTTTGAAAAAGTTGAAATATAATTCGCTCTTTAAAAGAGACACACAAAAATCAAAGCATTTCCATAATATTTTTAATGAGTTATAATAACATCTTTACAATCACTTCACCTTCTCTGATCAAACCAATATCTCTTCGACTTGCGGGTATCCTGCGAACCACCCTATAGGACTCCCATGGATATCACGAAACTGACCAAACTTCCTCCGGTAAACACCGGGTACCGAATTGATCCTTTGCTTCCCATCATTCCACTCACCATGCAGGTTGATCAAGCAGGATGCAATGCTCCCCATGCTCACCCTCGTGGCCAGTGTATTTTTGCCAGCAGTGGAGTGATGAAAGTCATTTGTCAGCGTGATATTTGGATTGTCCCTCCATCACAGGCCGTGTGGGTTCCTCCAGGGATTGAGCATGAAGTTTATTTCCCCGGTGCGGTTTCGCTACGAAATCTTTTCATTGATCCTTCCGTCACTCAACAATTGCCAAGCGCTTGTACGGTCTTACAGGTATCTGCGCTTCTTCGAGAATTAATTTTGAAAGCAATGTCTTATGGCGACAGGTATTCTCCTGATGGACCCGGCTGGCGCCTTATGGCTGTTATATTGGATGAACTCCGAGAGGCAGAATCGACGGATCTTCATTTACCGATGGCCAACGATGCACGTGTGCTGCGCGTTATGGATGCCCTCTTGAAAAATCCTGGCGATCAACGCAAATTAAGTGAATGGGCTTGTTACACTGGAGCAAGCCCACGGACCTTATCGCGTCTGTTTGTTCTGGAAACGGGTTTGACATTTGGGGCCTGGAGAAAGCGGCTGATACTTCAGGAAGCAATTCATCGACTTGATAAAGGAAATACGATTACGCGTATCGCTCTTGATCTTGGCTATAATAGCCTCAGTGCTTTCATTGAAATGTACCGCAAAGCTTTGGGTTGCCCTCCTGGACAATTCCTTCGGGAGAAGAACTAAGGTCTTCTCCCTCCACCCTTCGACTCATCTTCAACATATTTCTTTTTTCCTTTCAAAATTCCTTTCAAAAGAAATGAGCTGGTCCCCCACCCCCCTATTCATTGCGCATACAACGGCAAGAAGGGATGCCTTCAGTATATTCGCATGACGCCCAACGCCGAACAGTCTTTTATTTTGAAACAGAATTTCAACATACGCAAAAGCGTCAGACCGCGCTCCCGATGAACGTGCGTGCTCGTGATAATCAACAATATCGAAATGCAAGCCAAGAGAAGAGCAGGCCTCAACATACGCGGCGAGAGGTCCATTGCTGCGCCCTTGAATATGCTGAATTCCTTCAGGTGTACGAATTGCCGCGTCCAATTTCATATTCTCTTGTTCATCTTCCACATGCACATCAAGAAGTTCAAATGGAGCTGGTGGAAACAAGTATGTCTCTTGAAATAATTGCCAAACCATGTCTTTGCTTATTTCTTTTTGCGATTGATCTGCCACAGACTGAACTATTCGACTAAACTCAATTTGGATGCCACGTGGCAAGATGACACCTTGTTCTTCCAAGATATATGCGACTCCTCCTTTTCCGGACTGACTATTCAGACGTATTACAGCCTCATAGTTTCGCCCGATGTCTGAAGGATCAATGGGAAGATAAGGAACCTCCCAATATTTCCGCTCACATTCTTTTCGCGCGGCAAATCCTTTTTTGATCGCATCTTGGTGAGATCCTGAAAATGCAGTATAAACCAATTCTCCTGCATACGGATGTCGAGGATGAAGGGGCAGCTGTGTGCACGCCGTCACCTTTTGTACGATTTCGTCTATATTTGAAAAATTAAGATGTGGATTAACACCTGAAGAATACAAATTCATTGCCAGATTGAAGATATCCACATTTCCAGTACGCTCACCATTTCCAAAAAGCGTGCCTTCAATACGCTGTGCCCCGGCTAACAATGCCAGTTCCGCTGTCGCCACAGCCGTTCCTCGATCATTATGAGGATGAACGCTTATAATAAGGCTCTCACGTCTGGATATTTTCCTGCAAAACCACTCTATTTGATCAGCAAAAACATTTGGAGTGGACACTTCAACCGTTGTTGGCAGGTTCACAATCATTTTATTGTCAAGGGTCGGTTGCATTACATCAATAACAGCTTCACAGTTCTCCAAACTAAAATCTAATTCCGTAAAACAAAACGTTTCCGGAGAATATTCAAAAATCCACTCTGTCTCCGGACGTCGCTTCATCTCGCTTCGAATCAGACGCGCAGCGTTGGCCGCTATATTCTTGCAACCCAATTTATCCACTTTAAAAACAACGTCTCGAAAAACGGGCGCAGTCGCATTATATACGTGCACAACGGCGCGTGGTACCCCTGTAAGCGCTTGAAACGTTTTTTGAATTATATCTTCACGGGCTTGCGTTAACACTTGAATGGTCACATCACTCGGTATCGCATTGTGCTCAATGAGTTCCCGGATGAAATCATAGTCAACCTGTGAAGCTGCGGGAAACCCGACTTCGATCTCCTTGAACCCTATTTCGGTTAATAATTTGAAAAAAAAGCGCTTTTGTTCAATCGTCATTGGATCAATAAGCGCTTGGTTCCCATCACGCATATCAACACTGCACCACGCTGGAGCGTGTTGCTGTATGACATTTGGCCATTGGCGATCATTCAGATTAACAATCTGAAATGGTTGATATTTATTTTCAGGATGCGTCAACATCATACGGCTTCCTCCTCATTTCTCGTCACAACGTAGAAAGCCGTTTCTATCGTATCGTCCTGGATATTTCTTTCTCAATTCAGACAAAATGTGTCGAAAAACGGCAACACCGTGTACAGCATCAAAGAAATGTTTGACATTCTTTGATGCTGTACACGGTGGTTGAATACGGAATTATTCCGCTCTTCTGAGAAGAAAACAGAGGGCAACGTTAATCAACGTCCTCAATATCGCTCTGCAATTCTGTGTGAAGTTTTACACGATGACGAGATTACCGTGGCAAGAAGGATCCCTTCCTCGTGTCACGACAACATCTATACCGCTTCGATAATCTCATCATTTTGAGCGATGCTCATTTGCTCATAGTTTTGCTGGATTGTCACAGGAATCAATCTGTTCTTTACCGAACCAATCGCTTTCGCATGCTGCGTAAAGCCAAAAGAAAAAACACACCTGCAAAAGCCGCGAGATACCCCGCACTTGCCCAGAGGCTTATGGACCATATGCCGAGGCAAATGTGCCGCGTGATTCGAGCGGCGTGGTACAACGGCATGACTTGCGCAACAATTTGTGCCCATCCAGGCAATCCCGATACAGGAAAAAACGTTCCGCTAAATAAAAACATTGGGGTGATAAACAGGAAGACCGGCAAGTTAAACATATCAATACTCGGCGTAATCCCTGTAAAGAACATCCCAATGGTGGAAAACGACAGCCCCGCCAAAAAGGCCACCGGGGCCACGACGAAGAGTGACAACGGATGCGCATAGCCCATCAGGGTGATAATAACCGTCATAATCGACGCGGCAACCGTCGCTTTGGTTGCTCCCCAGACAATTTCCGCCGTAATCACTTCTTCCAACGAAAGTGGTGTAGCCAACATGGCATCGAACGTTTTTTGGTAATACATACGCACGAATGACCCATAGGTGGTTTCAAAAAATGAATGCCACATCATTGTTGTTGCAATGAGTGCCGGTGCTATAAATTCCGTATAGCTCAGAGAGCGTCCTTCAAACGCCACATTCTCAATGAGCCCACGAAACCCCAAGCCAAATGCCAACAAATAAAAGAGCGGCTCAAGCATCGGAACTAAAAAATTAACTTTCCAAATCCGCTGGTAAACAAGCAGATTGCGTCTCCAGACTTTCAAGAACAACCATGAAAAACGAGGATCAGATTTCATTCGCGCAGCTCCCTTCCGGTCAGACAGAGAAATACATCTTCAAGCGTTGCCGGACGCATTGCCCAAGACGAAACGTGATGACGCTCACGTAAGGCATTTGCCGAAGCTTCTTGGTCTTTATTGAGATACAAGTGGATACGGCGACTCGTGGTATCAAAGCGAAACCCTTCTTTTTTGACCGCTTCAACAACTTCTTGAGACGGATCTTCAATTTCAACCACGGTCTGCCCAACATGTTCGGCCACAAGGTGTTCAGGGCGCCCATGCACGATCACCTTCCCGTGATCCATAATGATGAGGTCATCACTCAGCACCGCCGCTTCTTCCATATAATGCGTTGTCAGAAGAATCGTCAGGCCGTTACGCTTCAGTTCTTTGAGTCGTTCCCAAAGCTGAAAACGTGATTGCGGATCAAGGCCGGTGGTCGGTTCATCAAGAATAAGTAATTCCGGTCGATTGATCAGTGCTCTGGCTAGAATGAGCCGTCTGGCCATCCCTCCGGACAATTCATCATTTTTCAAACGACGCTTCCCTTCGAGAGCAAAAAATTCAAGCAATTCTGCAGCACGGCGCGCCGCTTCGGCCTGGGGAATCCGAAAATATCCAGCAAAAATGAGCAAATTCTCTTCGACGGATAAATCCGGGTCCAAAGTATTGTGCTGTTGGCACACTCCCAATCGCGATCGAATCTCTCGCCAACGCGTATCGATATCCAGTCCGAACATCCGAATGTCACCGGATGTTTTCGGAGAAAATCCATACAACATGCGAATTGTTGTTGTCTTTCCGGCTCCATTGGGACCGAGTAAACTAAAGACCTGCTTGCCCGGAACATCGAAGTCAATCCCGTCAACGGCTATAAAATCACCAAAAACTTTCCGTAGCCCTCGGGCTGTAATAATATTTTCGCTCAAGTCATTCTCCTTCTCTCTCCCTACGCTCAGCTCACGGCTCCATAAAAAAAGGCCGGTTTCCCGGCCTTCTTAACGTGAAAATCCAAAAAGAACTACTCACTCGATGCAATCATCTTGAGTTGCCCTGTCAAATCAGCGACGTCGGATATCGCATTCGCCGAGGAGTTCATCCCTTCAGCCGTCTCTGAAGAAATGCGGTCCACATCTTCAATGGCTCGGCTTATCTCTTCGCTCGATGCTGATTGTTGCTCTGCCGCGGCAGCAATAGCCTGCACTTGGTCGGTTGTTCTCGAAATGAGGTCGACAATCTCCGACAACGTGTCGCCCGATTGGCTGGATAAATCGGTAGCACGTTCGACCGCCTTGGCTGCTGCGTCCGTAATATCAACGCTTTTCTGTGTTTCCGATTGAATAGCGGCAATGGCTTTGCCGACCTCGCCAGTCGCATTCATCGTTTTTTCAGCAAGCTTGCGCACTTCGTCCGCAACGACCGCAAACCCGCGCCCAGCCTCGCCGGCTCGGGCCGCTTCAATGGCTGCATTCAAAGCCAGAAGGTTGGTTTGATCCGCAATATCGGAAATCACGGTCATGATTTGACCGATATCTTGTGCCTTTTGTCCGAGGCCGGCCATATTGTCTTTCAAAGCGTTGGCTTGTTTTTGCACTGCGGCAATAGCTTGGACGGCTTCTTTGACGACACTGGCTCCTTCTTCGGCCTTGGATCGAGCCAACGTCGCCTGTTCTGCAGCTTCTCCGGCGTTCCGCGCGACATCAAGAACTGCCGAGTTCATTTCCGTCATGGCGGTCACAGTTTCGGCCATACGTTGTCGCTGAATCCCTGCTCCATTGGCGACTTCCTCAACTTGTCCAGAAATGGCCGTCAAAGAGTCAGCGATTTGAATGGACACAGCATTAATATCACCATTAACCGACTTCAATTGTTGAAAACTCTCTTGAATTCGTTCTTCGTTGACCACCATGCTTGTGATATCTTGTGCGAGTTCGAGGTAGCCGACAAGATTGCCGTTGCAATCATGCATTGCATCAACCACGGGTTTGACGACCATTCGCCCTTTTCCGAAATCACATTCGATACGCATATCATCCACGGTTCCTTTATCCATGATTTGGCGTACGGGGCATGTCGGTTTACCACAGTGGCTGGTTTTGAAAATATTTCCGCAGAACTCACCTTTCACTTCATCCGGCGTCTTCCCAACCAAGGCGGCTGTCGCTTTATTGGCCAAAATAATATGCTGATTTTCGTCGGACACAAACAGGGGATCGGGAACAGCGTTGAGAACGGCATCGTTTAGGCAAAGAATATCGCCAAGTTTTGTCATCAATCGATTGAACCATATAGCAAGTTCAGCCATCTCATCACCGGAGCCTTCAAAAAGACGGTCACCAAGGTCGGCCCTGTCTTCGGTGATATCTTTAATTTTCGTAATGACCTTATCAATGGGCTTCGCCACATATTTCACGAACACGCTCTGGACGATCAGCGCAAGAAAAACAAGAATGGCTGCCAACGCCCCAGCCAGAGTCAATTTTGCCGTCAATATGGAGGCCGCTTGGCTTTGGGTAGAAAACATATAGATCAATGCCCCGATCCGCTTCCCCTTATAATCTTTAACGGGAAACGCAGCGACAGCCATATTGTCTTCTTGCTTTACAATGTAGGAATCTTCAGCCTTATCGAGAAAATCAGAAGTAATAGCAGCATCCTCATCCTGATTTCCGACAGAGGCAACCCGTGCGTATTTTCCATCCAGAACCGGATAATCCGGATTATTCTTCAACGTCCGCGTGATATCAAGATATTGCGCGTCCATATATAATGTCATGAACTGATTGGAACTCGTCGCATTTTCAAGCAACGGAGCGAAGGCAAAAAGGACTTCCACCGAACCAAGTTGTCTCCCATCCGGAGCTTTGACAGGAGCTAATCCACGAAAAACGAATCCGCCACGACCGAGTTCGATCCCCATGACGGGTTGCCCGGTACGATTGACATCAAGAACGGTTTTCCGAAACGATGAAATATCATCCGACACATCTACCCACTTGCCGTTTCGCTTAACCTGCTTCTCCCGCCATAGACGCACCAAACTCCGACCATTCTTCAAATGAAAATGGAGTTGAAACTTGCTCCCCCCGAGTGCTTCGGAAAAACCTTTCAAATAGGGAGCAAGTTCCGTGCGTAACAATTCACGAGCCTTCTGTGCCTCAGCATCGTTCTCGTCGTTGATATTGCCTTGTTCTGCTATCATGTAGGCCTTTATAACGGCCGGAGTCTGAGAAAACAGCGCAGCTTGTTCCAACGCCAAGCGAGACGATGTCGCAATACCCGATTCGATCTCATGAACTTTGTTCTCCACTATCTGATTGATAAAATCTTCAGATATGGCGGAAAGCTGGGATCCGACAACGAGGTAGCCGGCCACGCCCAAAAGAACAGTGGCAACAAACATCGGAAGAAAAATTTTTCGCCTAATACTCATGGAACCCTCATTTCACAAAAGATAAAATCGTTATCAACAATAACCGGCATAATGCGGTCGGTCCTTGAATAGCAGAGACACAACGCCTTCATTGATGCACAGTATTCTTCTATCATTTCGGTATTCGACAACACAACACCCCTGACAGCAGATACAGCAACCCAATTTGATAGTATTCTCCAAAATACTTTATACCATATTGGGGAGAACGTCGTAAACAAGTAAACTTTTTTTATCATAATGCATCTACTTCGATGTATTTTTCGGGTACTTTACGATGTATCACAAAGCATGGGTTGTAATGATAACGACTTGACAGCGCGCGGGCAAGAGGTATGAGGTGGGGCGAAATGCAACCAAGTTGCATACTAAGCTCAATTCCCCCCCAAGGATGACGTTATGGATGCTTTAACCATTGATTCGGTTTCATTTTCCTACAAAAACAAACCCGCTCTGGAAAAGGTCTCTCTCACGGTTGCTCCCGGTGAGTTTTGGGCCATTCTCGGTCCCAATGGCGGAGGCAAAACAACCCTCCTTCGCCTCATATTAGGACTGTTGCCTCTTCAACACGGAAGAATAGAGATTTTTGGGCGACCTGCCCGCAAATCTTTAGACAAGGTGGGTTATGTTCCACAACATACCGACCTTCGCACCGACTTCCCTGCTCGTGTCCTCGATGTTGTGCTCATGGGAATTCGTGGGCGCATACGAAAGACACAAAAAGAAAAAGCAATGGAGTGTTTGGATCGATTGGGTATGGCAGAGTGTTCGCAGAATATGCTCGCCGATCTTTCCGGCGGTCAAATCCAACGCGTTCTTATTGCCCGCGCCCTGCTTTGCGATCCCCAACTCCTCTTGATGGATGAGCCGACGTCGAACATCGATCCCCAAGGACGATTTTGTCTCTATGCTTTTTTAGCCGATCTCGCTCAAGAAGCTGCTGTCGTCGTGGTCAGTCATGATCTCGCCATGATACGCGCTGGCGTTACCGGTTTGGCCTGTGTCAATCGTCAACTCGAAAGCACGCGAGGCCAAATTCTCACCCAGTCCATGCTGACCTTGCTTTATGGCCCCCATGATGCGAATTGCCCCATTGACTCATACATGGACACGCTGCGCGGACCTGGAGTGCCCTTAACCCCGTCGCTCTAATCTCTTCTCTTACTCAACTTCATCCGTTCACATTCCTCTCCAACTCATGGAGTTGGCATTCTGATCGGTTAGACGTGGTACACCAAATTATGATTGAAGCTTTTCAATACGAATTCATGCAAAACGCCTTGGCTGCCGGCATTCTTGCCTGTGTGGCGTGTGGCATTATTGGATCTCTTGTCGTCGTAAATCGACTCGTCTTTCTCGCTGGCGGCATAGCTCACTGCGCGTATGGTGGTATTGGCCTGGCATTCTATGCCGGACTGCCTGTTCTGCCGACAACTCTCGGGTTCAGCGTCATCGCATCCACCATCATGGCCGGCGTCACACACCGTCAGGAAGAACGTTCAGATACCGTCATCGGCGCCATGTGGGCTGCGGGTATGGCCCTCGGCGTCATCCTCCTCGACTTGACGCCTGGATATAACGTCGATCTGATGAGCTATCTCTTCGGGTCTATCCTCACGGTCTCCCATGAAGATCTGCTCTTCATCGCCCTCGTCGATGTTTTGGCAATTATACTCACATGGATTTTCTATCGCGACTTTCTCTCCGTCTCCTTTGACCGAGAATTCTCCCGCTCAAAGGGAGTGCCCGTCGACTTGTTGCATTACCTTCTCCCGGCGTTGACCGCTCTGACTGTGGTCATGATCATCCGCATGGTCGGGCTTATTCTCGTCATTGCATTACTCACCATCCCCCCCTACCTTGCCGAACGGCGTAGCCGCTCTCTAATCGGAATGATGGTGCTCTCCAGCCTATTGGGAATGTTCTTTTGTGTTTCAGGACTTCTCCTGTCCTACGCGTTCAATCTGACATCAGGGGCAAGCATCATCGCTATTGGCGCCGTGTGCTTCTTTGTCGACCGCGGCATTGACGTACTCAAGAACACAAGGCTACACTTTCGGTCATGACCATGGATGCAATGAGATTATTGACAGACGTTGGTCTGGAACCGACGTCGAAACGACTCTATGTGCTGGAACTCCTTCTGCGAGCCACCAAAGCCCTGAGTGCGCCTCAGCTTCTGGAGCACATCGTGCATGACAACGCCATGAACAAGGTCACCTTGTACCGTATTCTCGACAAACTCGTTGAAAAAGGCGTCGTTCGACGAACCACCTCTGCAGACCGGATGCATCGATATTGCGCTGGTTTTCATGGGGAATTTCATTGTCATTTCCACTGTGTCCGTTGCGACAAAACATATTGTCTCCCGCCTCCACCCGACAATCGTCCCACGATGCCTCCCGAAATGTGCGTCGGCCGCATTGATACCGTGGATATATTGTATGAAGGTGTGTGTTCCGCCTGCATAGCTCCCTGTGAGACCGATAGCCCCCCACAATCACCATGACCAAGTCTACGCCTTACGACCTCCTGACGGATATGTTGAAAGAAGCGGGTTTTACCTTGCCGCTTCGTATACGTGCCAACAGACGCGCCAAAAATATCATTCTCAAAATTCGCGACCCTCACCACCTTGATGTCACATACCCCTTCGGCATCGATATCTATAGTTTGGCTCAGGCTGTCTTACGCAAACGTCCATGGATAGAAGAAACCTTAGCCGGGCTGACGGCATGTTCTTCGGAAATCGGATTACCCGAAAGAATATGTTGTCCAGGAGTTGATATAGAGTTGCGCACGCATTATTTGAATGCGCCTTCAGCTCCAGCAGGTCGATATCGATTTCTCGACAAAGGCCCGTCGGAAGTATGTATTAAAGGCAGGATTGACGAAAAAGACGCACTTTTTTCCGCGTTGTGCGGTCATATTCGTCAACGCGTTGGACCACATCTTATCGCCGGCCTGCGAGAGGTCAGCAAAGAAATCAACATCGACTTCGTATCAGCCTCTATACGTGCTCAACGGTCGCGTTGGGCAAGCTGCTCGACAAAAGGGACAATCAGTCTGAACTACCGTCTTGCATTTCTTCCCAAACCGCTTGTTCGCTATGTATTCATCCATGAACTTTGCCACCGTCACCACATGAATCACTCCCCCCAATATTGGGAACTCGCGGAACGCATAGAGCCGTGCGCCCGGGCTCTCGATAAAGAATTGGGCGATGCCGGGCGCGCTCTACCTGCTTGGCTCGAATAATCAAGAAAAAACGTCAATCTCCAAACGCTTTACACTCCCGTTCATCAAAGAAAAAACGATGAGTGGAGCAAGATTGCGTTCGAGAACCACAATACGTCCACGCATATCAAGTCGAAAATACGGTGCAAGCCGATCACAAAGCTGATGGGCTATGCCTTCAGGGCGTGAAAAAAATCCGCTTTCAAACGATAGCATGTCCCCACTCGTATCGAAATCAAGGTGCTCGGCCCCCATATCATGCATGGCTTCTTCGATTTCACGACGAAGAGCCAACTCAGCGTCTCCGACTTCTTCAAAAGACAATGCATCGCCGTAATCGACCTCGCCCGTTACCTGGCAAAATCCATCGGTCACCCGGTCATCCTCCTTCTTTATGGAAACCACACTCGATACCGTGTTTTTTCCATACAGGTTCATATTTGCTTTTCCTCTCCAAATGATATGATTGTCGACGGTAAAGGGGAATATCTGATGCGTTATACAATGATTGTCGTGTGTATTCTGGCAAAAACCCCGGCGGAAAATGTCATGATGATCCCAATTCAGAATAAAACGTCGATTGGGGCAAAAACGAGTCGACAACAACAACACGCTCAGACAATTCTACGGGAAGTTCGGTCACAGCACGAGCCGCTTCGACAGGGGAGAAAAACACTTTATATACGACAATATCGATAACAAGTCCTTCCGTGGGATGATAATAGACAAAGAGTCGCAAGTTCGGCCAATCATCCGGTTTTTGCGCCAACACAGCAAAAGCATCAGGAAGAGATTCCACCTGTCCAATAACGAGTAATACGGAGCCATACGGTGGGGGGGATGCGACAATGGCAGGAAAAACAATCGTCTGTCCGGCTCCAACAAGCCCTAAATCATAAATATCGGGATTCGCCTGCGCAACAATATCCAGTATTTGGTGATCGCTTCTTCCATAAATCTGTCTGGCCATCTTCTCGACGACCCAGCCCGGCTCAATACGAACTCGTCCCAGCAAGCCTGGCGGAGGTGGACCTGTTGCGTCGAGTGACGCTTGCAAATTATTCTGTACAGCCTCCGATCCATTAATCTCCGATTGGTGTAAAGAACGAGCAGAACTTTGATCAGAAGCAATCGTCGCTGTTTCGCCCGGAATATCTTCCGTTTTTGACGGACCCTGGGCCGATAACGACATCGTCTCCGTTTCCCCCCCCGTTGCCACGGCAACGGGATCGGGAAACCATCGTGCCATCATGTGCTGAACGAACTGTTTGGTCTGTGGGCCGTACATGACCGCAGCAACGGCCAGACTCACGACAATCCCACCCCAAATCAATTGTTTTCCACGGCTGGACCGTGGGGCCGCAACCGAACGCACTAATCGCCACGTCGCTCGAGTTTTATTGCGAGCAATCATGGCGAGAAGGACTTGGTGACACAATCGAATGATTTTCCGTGGATATCCACCAGTCGACCAGTAGACGGCCCAGACTGCGCTGGAAGTGAATATAGCCGACTCTGTTGATTTCTTGCCGGCAACACGAAGTCTTTTGAGAATAAGGCGTTTCGTATCCCCCACGCCCAGCGGTTTAAGCCGATAAATGAGGTTGGCTCGATCTGCAAGATTTTCGTAAAGAGCCAGAACGTCTTCAAATTCGTTCTGAGCAAAAATAACCATTTGCAACAGTTTTTCCGACTCGGTTTCAAAGTTGAGAATTTCACGCAAAATCTCGATATGTTCTCGTGAAATTTTTTGTCCCTCATCGATAATAAGCACATTGATCTTGTGTTGTTCAACGGCCTTCATCTCGAGAATGTCGCGAATAGCCTCCTTGAGCACACGAGGAGTCGATGACAACCGTCTTTCGGAAACACCAAACAGGCTGGCCAACGTTTGAAGAAAATCCTTGCCCGATTCAAAATATGGGTCGGAAACAAGATGGACGTTGACGCCTGTTGTATGCGAAAGCCGTTGCATGAGCATGCGGCAAACCAAAGTTTTTCCCGTTCCAACGTCACCAACAACAATATTCAAACCACGACGCAGAGTAATCGCTGCTTCGAGTTGATCGAGACATTGCTCGTGTTGCTCCGATTCGTAAAAAAAATCAGGATCCGGCGAGATGGAAAAGGGTTCGCGTTGAAGACGAAGATACTCAAAATATTTCATGCCACATCAATGCCTCATCTCGGACTCTCAATATCCAAACAGCTACATGGTTACGCTCTGTACTTGGGTAGCTGAAGCCGGTTTTGTCAAGGCCGAAGGACTCCTTCCACATGATTTGCCCATCAATTTCATTCCGGACTCTCCTCATACCATTCGTGATCGTTGCATTTACCGGCTGTCGGACCATTGCTGTTTATCATCCGGAAAAATCCAACGAAGCGGCATATGACGACCTTCTTGCCTGCCAACACCAAGCCGATTTTACTGTAGCAGAAAGTCCGCCTTATATTCATTGCGATCGCGACCAGCTCATTGATGCTTGCATGAAAACGAAAGGATACCATATCATGAAATCCTCTCTCTCTTTTGCCCACGAGGAAGACGGGAGTTGACAGAGTCTCCGTTTCTCAAGCATCTCAAAGCCAGAAGTTTATTTTTTGTCAATCTGACCAAACAAAGCTTTTGCCCATGACAACCCCATACTATTGGTCAAAGAAAAATGAACACGAGGCCGCGCTGTTATGGGCCTCCATTCGAGATCGTCGAGGACTCAATGTCGTCATCGGCAAACCTGGTTCGGGAAAATCTGCATTATGTCGGGAACTCGTGCGTAAGTATGCTGGGGGTGACTCCGGAATGCATCCCATGTTTCTCCCTTCCGGACAGTTTCATTGTCGAAAAGATTTGATTTCTGTACTTGATGGCCTGTTTCACAAGCAGCTCATGTCGCCCGAAGCGACAGAACGCGCTATCATGGATCGGTTACGCCGCACTCTGAAGACCCGGAGCATGGAACATCCAGCGCCAACCGTTCTCTTTATCGACGATGTTAATAGACTTCATAACGACGTATGGAGCGTTATCCACGAGCTTCTTTTGGATGAACTGGACGGACAAAAAACCATCCAGATTGTTCTTTTAATGAGGCCTGAACATTTCAAGGCCATACATGAACATCCGAATGTCATGTCGAGAATTGAAACATCCGCCCATGTTTCGCCGCTAAGCTTTTCCGAGACCCATTGTTTTGCCATTGCGCAACTCAAATACTTAGCGCCACATCGGACGCGACACATATCCATTCTTGTCAAGTTCTTGTTCTACGCTTGGACCTGGGGTAATCCAGAAGCAATCCGTGGAGTTTGTGCATCCCTCGTTACATCTCCTTCTGAAAATCCGCAGAAACCCATGGTACTTCGGCTTCTGCAGCATCTTGTCTTACGCGAAACATCCGGACTATAACTTCTTACCAGCCCAAAGTGTCGACGAGACGATACGCCGTACCGACTTTTTTTGCCCAGACTGGAGCCACAATGCATTACATGGAATATATCAATCTCAAAGCCGAGCCCTTTCCGGCCTCGGCTGATCCCGATTTGTTTTACCCTACGCGACAGCACGGCCGTATTCTTCGCATGATTGAATATACCGTCACGGCGAAAAATGGCCTCAGTGTTATTCTTGGTGATGTCGGTACGGGTAAAACCACCTTGGCCCGTATGTTGTACCGAAATTTTTCGGCGCACAAACAGGCAAGCGTCCACATGATTACAGATCCCTCCTTTTCGACGCCTCTGGAAATGTATCGTGAAGTTGCCAATCAATTTGGCATCGCGATCCCGAACAATGAACGAGGAATCAAGGAAACACTGGAAAAAGCGTTTACGGAACGATTCGGCTCCGGGGAAGAACTGGGCATTCTCGTCATTGACGAAGGTCAAAAGATGCAGCCTCCTATTCTTGAGGTTGTCCGCGAGTTGCTCAACCTGGAAACGGATCGTTTCAAGCTCTTGCAAATAATTGTTTTTGCACAAAAAGAGTTTGAAATTACACTTGGCATGAATAGCGCGTTCTCCGGTCGCATCGGGTTATTGCAGCGTATTGAGCGCATGGACTTCAAAAATGCCCTCCGAATGGTCCGTTTCCGCCTGGAACGCACGGGAAAAGACGATCGAGCTGTATCGCTTTTTACCACTGCGGCTATATGGGCCATTTATAAAAAAGCAAAAGGCAACCCTCGTCGTGTTGTCAGCTTATGCCACCAGTTACTCATGCGCCTGGTCCTACGTCAAAAAAAACGTGTCACGTTTTGGTTTGTTCGACAAAATACAAATGAAATTATCGAAGGCTCGCGATCAGAACGACGCCCTGGACTGATTATAGCGATAATGCTTATCCTCGGTGTCGGGATATTTGGCGTGTTGCAAACATCCATTCCTACAAAGCTTGCAAATACGTGGTACACGCTTGTTTCGTCCCCTTCGTCGACAACAACGAAGCAGGCTGATGAAACACCGTCTCCTTCTCTCGACAATACCCAACAGGCACCGGACCATCATTCAACCGCGCTCCCCTCTGCATCTCCGACTCCACCTCCCACCCCGTCTCCGAGTTTGGTTCAAGAACGTGTAGCAACCTCAAGTTCGGAGCCTGCTACAGCCATCACCATACAACAATCCCCAGTCCCTCAACGGGTACCTTCCGTCTCTGAGGTACATCCAACGGAAATGGCGCAGGTTCCTTCATCGGATGCGATCGCACCACAGGGCACTACGCCGAATACGTCATTGAACACGTCGCAAGTGGACATCACGACAGCTCATGATTCACTGCCCGAAAATGAAACCGCATCCACCGCCACGCCGACACCCGAGAAGACGTACTTTGAACACCCATCGGAATTAGGCAGCCTCCCCATGGGGAGAAAAGCCTATGTCTCAAACATGATTCACGACATATATGGTCGTTACGGTTCACGATTGCATCGGCAAGTAGCCCGAGCCAATCCCGATATCTCAGATATTGATCGAGTTCCCGCTGGCAAAGAAATTATTTTTCCGGCTATCTCCACGCAAGAAGCATTCATCCCGGTCAACGGCTTCTTTATAGAGCTTGCTGAGACACAAGATTTGAATTCAGCCTACACGGCACTTCATCGATTCAAAAAAATGGAGCTGCCTGTACGCATGCTTCCCTACTATACTCCGACACAGGGCCTTGTTTTTAGCATTATCCTTGAATACGCCATGGAGTCCGCCAAGGAGGCGGAAGCCGTTTTTCTCAAGCTTCCCACACAAGCGCAAAACAATGCCGCCGTCATGACAGCATTTCCAGCTGATGCGGAGTTCTATGCGTATTGGGACATTGTTGACAAAAAAACATTCGATGCCCACAAGGCGCAATAGCTTCGTAAGGATTCGAGACACGAATGATTGGACGAAAAAAGAAACTTCCCGCCACTCAGTTGGCGGAAGAACTCATGGAGGTTGTGAAGCACGCCATCGCGTTTAATTATAATTTCAACCGATTCGATTTGACACCTACTGAACTCAAGAAAGCGCGAGAAGAGGTCATCTACCTCTTTGCCTTCTCTGCGTTGGAAGCAATTCGAGAAGCTGGCCACCTTGATGAATTTGGAAAAAATGCACTTTCAACACATTTTCTCGACGCACTCAGACGCTATTTTCAAGCCAACCTCAAATCCTCATATAGTGTTTTTTCAACACGCTTGACCGCACGCCTCAGCGATTATGGCCAATTGCACGGCGAACATCGCTCGGCTATTCTCGCATGCCGCTTTGCATCGCTCTGCGAAGCACCTTGTAAACCACTGTTCATCGATCTCGGCATTATGATGCATGTGACATGCTTCGAGGAAATTCACCATCTCCTGACGAAACGTTCTGTTATCGTTTCCACCGGTAAGAAGCTTTAATCATCCATTTTCAAAATCACGAGATTCGTAAGTCCCTTGTTTTTGGCCAATTCGTCCCGGGCATGTTTTGCAACTTCCAAGCTGGGATGCGATCCGATAAGGACACGGTACCAGATGCCGCGTCGCCCCATGATCATCGCATCGGTCGTTGCTGTCACGCCCATTTGCTCAAGGGCACGGGCTCGCTCCCGAGCTGCATCTTCCTTGGCATATGAACTTTCGAGCAAAACATAATGTGTTGATTTGTGTGTCGCCGTTTCCTTCCACTTCGGATCATGCAACAGAGCCAAAACGCCATGATCAGCCGGAGCCTCCGATTGTTGTTCATTGGCTTCGGTTTCCATCACATCATCAGAGACTGCACGCGCATTATTGTCGGCACGATCAGACGCATGCTCACCAACTGTATCTAGAGCTATCGCCGAAGATCGTTTGGTACGGGCAAGCGCTTCTTGTTGCTGCTTGATGAACGCATCTAATTCTATAGCATGGTCATTGTGCTCGACAGTCTGATTTGTTTCAGGCACATCAGAAGATGCACCAGGAACGTCTTCGTGAATAGTCTCGGACAAGTCGTCGTGTTTGGTTTCTTGTGCAGAGGAAGGAGCAGAAGGCAATGTGGAAACCACTTCGGTTATCGATTGATCAACCAAAGCCGGGTTTCCGGTCACACGAATAGCTTGATTTCGAGCCAATTTTGCGGCATCGGGCTGTTTCAACGCGAGCTCAGTTGCTGTTAAATAGACCAGAAGCGTCCAATCTTGCGGTGCAAGTGTTGCCGCTTTGCCAAGTGCTGTCGCAGCATCTTCGTATCGACCCAATTTCAGCGCAGCTTTGCCCGCTCCGGCATGCGCTTTTGCCATGTTATCATCAAGCTCGACCGCCTGATGAAAGGCCTCCAGTGCAGCCTCGTTCTGTTGTTGTGCCAGACGAAGCTGTCCGATGCGATAGGCTATCGATGCCGGTGAAGCGCCTTCTTTTAGCGCATCGTGATACGCACGTTCTGCTTCGTCATACTGCCCTTGCTCGAACAAGGCATCGCCCTGACGTTCTTGTTTCGTTGTGGTCAGCAGTCGTTTCCAACTCGTATCCGCGCCCTGCGTACACCCACAACATGCAACAACAAGGCACCCCATACAGAAGAGGGCTCCGATTCTCAGCATGGTATTCCCCGTATGTTTCTCATGTCCGGAGCCATACGGTCACACCGCACTCGCGTCAATGTGACATCCGTTGTACCCAGAGGATCAAACGCTCTGAATGCCTCTTCAACAATAGATTTTTTCTGTAAATCACGTAGACTTGCATTCTGCCGCCTCTCTGGCGTCTCAACATTGTCAAGAACCCGATCAAGAACCCGATCGGCAACACTATATTAGGAAGTATCATGTCACGAAAGAAAAAACAGCGTCCACGCCACAAAGATGTATCCTTGGGCAAACTCAATGCTCAGACCGTTTTGCGTGTTTTCAAAGACGCTCAAAAACCGCTTTCAACAAAAGAGGTTATTGGACTTCTTGGGTTGAAAAACGAACAACGCGACCTCGTCCACCACATTTTGGAAAACCTGGTGGATGCAGGAAAGATTATGCATCTTCGTGGAGCCTATGGCCTCCTGGAGAGCATGCGACTTGTCTCCGGCAAATTGGAAGTACAGCGTTCCGGAGTCGGATTTGTCATTCCGGATGACAAACGTCGTAAAGATATTTTCATCAACCCACGCGACTTCGATGAAGCATGGCATGGTGACCATGTTGTTGCCGCCATTACTCGTCAACGCAAGAACAAAAGTCATGAAGGACGCATTGTTCGGGTGCTTGAACGTGGGGAGACCACCTACACCTGTCGGGTCATGAAGACATTTTCCCATGGATTTTCTTTATGCCGCCCGACCGACCCTCGCCTCCAGATCAACTTCATGGCAGACCTCGGCGACGATATCGCTATGCCCGATCCAGGAGAAATTGTTGTCGTTGAGGTGGGTGAACAACTTGAATATCAACTTTTTTCCAGCACCATCATCGAAGTAATCGGCAGAGAAGACGATGTCGAGGTGCAAGAAAAACTCGTAAAGGTCGGGCATAAAATCCCGACACGATTTCCCGAAGCAGCACTCGCTCAAGCGGCTTCTTTGCCCGAAGTACCGGACGAGGGCGATTTTCACGGCCGAACCGATCTGCGCGACCTGCCTTTGGTCACCATCGACGGTGCGAAAGCTCGGGATTTCGATGATGCCGTATATGTCAAGAAAACGCCTCATGGCTATACCCTTTGGGTCGCCATCGCTGATGTAGCCCATTATGTCGAACAACAAAGCCCACTGGATCGAGAAGCATATGCACGAGGGAACTCGTACTACTTTCCCAAATCTGTGGAACCCATGTTTCCTGAACGTCTGTCCAATGGACTCTGCAGTCTCAACCCGGACGTTCCTCGCCTGTCCATGGTGGCGGAAATGGATTTTGACGACACCGGTACAATAAAAGGGAAACGACTCTATAATGCGGTGATCAAAAGCCATGCTCGTCTCACGTATGCACAGGTCAACCGTGCCGTAATCCTCAAAGAGGAAGAAGAACGCGCCAATCTGTCCCATGTACTTCATCTTCTGGAAACAGCTGAAGCTCTGGCACGTCAACTCAATGCACGACGTATCGAACGCGGTAGCCTGGATTTCGATCTGCCGGAACCGGAAGTGCTTTTTGGATTCTATGGCGAAACGGTAGATATTCGACCACGCGCCCGTACTTTTGCCCACCAGATTATCGAAGAATTCATGGTGGCTGCCAACGAAGCCGTCGCGGAATATCTCACCGAGCGGGCTGCCCCCATCCTCTATCGTGTTCACCCGAATCCTGATCCTTTGAAACTTGAAAACCTTTTTCAAATCCTGACTCAATCGGGTATTGATGTCGGCAAAACGACCAGCCCAACAGCAAAAGATTTGCAAGATATTTTGGCCAAAGTCGATGGTACCGATAAAGAATTTGTTGTGAACCGGCTCACGCTGCGCACCATGATGCAAGCACGCTACGCGCCGAGCAACGAAGGCCATTACGGCTTGGCATCCAAATGCTATAGTCATTTCACCTCGCCGATTCGACGTTATGCCGACCTTGTTCTGCATCGCGTACTCAAAGCCGTTCTCGCTGGAGAACACGTGCCCTATACGTTCAACCAGCTTACACAAATCGGTGACCACATCAGTAAACGCGAACGTATCGCCATGGACGCGGAACGCGAAATCCTCAAGCGTTTGACGATCCTGTTTCTTCAAGACAAAATCGGTCAAACCTTCACCGGAGTCATCAATTCTCTTGCCGATTTCGGTTTTTGGGTTGAACTCAATGAAGTCATGGCGGAAGGGATGGTCCGGCTTTCTTCGCTGACCGACGACTATTATGCCTTTTTCCCGGAGCGCCAGGAGATGCTGGGAGAACGGACAGGCAAACGGCTTCATCTTGGACAATCCGTTCGTGTTATGCTCGAAGATGTTCAGATCGGTCGTTTGGAAATCAATCTCAAGCTTCTCGGAAGTCTGCGTTCCGATGGAGATACGACGGAAGAGACATCGTTTGAGGTCCTCCCAAGAAGCAAGAAGAAATCGAAGTCTCGATCAAAGTCCAAACCAAGTTCGTACACGGGACGTTCCCGAAGTGGACGGCAAACACGACATAAACGATGAGAAGAAAAGCGAGCATCACCGGCCCGTTCATCGCAAGCTGCGTTATTTTCATGCTCGCACTTGGTTGGGCGTTTTGGCAGGATTATCCGACACCGGAACGATTGGCGCAGTCTCGTTTGTTTCAGGCGTTTCACCTCGTCAATGGATTGGACAAGTCATTTCGTTATGAGCAATTCGTCTTTGAAGAGGATACAGTTGCTCAATATGATCGATTGAAAACATCTATGCGCAAGCGGTTTGGCAATGCCTTCTATACCGATCCTCTTGATGAAAATTATAAAACAACAATGGATCACCTGACATTTTACCGTATACTTTTTGTTGTCAGCGCATTTCTTATGTTGGGAATTATCCTGTCTTTGGCGTATCGTCTGACACACCCGATAAATGTGGGCGAGTGACCAATCTCTTCATAACAACACAACACCGTGTACACGGCGTTGTGTTGTTATGAAGATGATTTACTCTATATTTCAGACTGTCATATTCCCCAAAATACAATTCAGAGTTAATTGATTTCAACCTCAATACGTTCCGCTTCTTCCTTACGCAGTGCCACAAAATAACTTCCTATCCGCACCTCTATAGGATCTCCTAAGGTCGCAACACGAATAATTTCCACTTCAGCATTAGGAACGAATCCGAGATCTAGCAAACGCTGCCGTACTGCCCCCAATGCACGATGTCGTTTTACTCGGCAGCATCGACCATGGGGAGCTTGATGCAGCGCGAAAATGGAATCTGATTCTCTCCAATCTTGATGTTTCCCACCATTACCAGACTGCCCCGCTCTCCTTTGCTTACGCATACTCACCTCCAACACTGATTTTTAAAAAATTGAAATTAAAAATCAATCTCAACCACGAAACACTCAACGTCTCACCGGCTTTTGCGCATACTTATGCCTCTCCATGATAAGTACTCGCCAATATATCTAGATCTAATGCAAATCCGATCATCCCTTCACTCAGCAGCAC
This sequence comes from Desulfovibrio inopinatus DSM 10711, assembly GCF_000429305.1. Classification (NCBI taxonomy): domain Bacteria; kingdom Pseudomonadati; phylum Thermodesulfobacteriota; class Desulfovibrionia; order Desulfovibrionales; family Desulfovibrionaceae; genus Desulfovibrio; species Desulfovibrio inopinatus. Next base: position 147,743 of record NZ_AUBP01000021.1, on the reverse strand, counting down.
ACAGCCTGACAAAGCCGGATGCCAGGAACAGCATGCAGGCATGGGAGAAAGAGCACCTCGATATCGCCCATGAATATCGTTCACACCAAGAGCAACGGAAGCTGTGGATGTTTTGACAAGGATGGCTTTGCTGGGATGAGAAGCAATGTGATCGGACTCAATGAATATCTTTCCTAAATCAAGAAATGGTATTGTTTTTTGATGGCAAAACAACACCTCGCAGCGGTCCATTTTTACACGTTGTTCCGGATAGATCGGTTGAATACGCTCTATTGCCTCCGCAGGAATGACAAGATGATGTTTGCCGCTTCGAAAGACAACACCATTAAGAAACTGGAACGGGAGGGGCAAAGAGCATTTCGCAACACTTCCACCTTGTATTCTCTCCTCTATCGAAAAAGAACCATGAAGATCCTTCATCGTATGCTTAACGCATTGCAAGCCTGAAACAGGAAAACATACTGTTCCATCAGATGATGAAGTTAATGCCGCCGGTCCCACCCCATCATCATGAACCTCTACACTTACATAACCACGTTGACATGTCGCTACAATAGTCAACATCCCTTTCTTGATTTTTCCAGCTGCCAGACGCTCATTTGGTGACTCAATGCAGTATTCAACAGCATTACGAACCATGTGCGCCAAAGGACCTTCGAGTGCTTCTATCAAAGCAACATCCACAACAACATCCGAACCTTCGAGAGTAATATCCAAACATTTATCCAATCGCCTGGACATATCCATGGCCAACGCTTTCATTTGCCTGAAAAGCTTAGTAAAGTTGGAAGCACGCATTTGCAATGCAGCACTTTTGAATTGTTCAATTAAGCTGTCATGAACATCAAGAGCTCGTTCCAGTTGTAGCGTTGAATCAGTTGTTGAACACAGTACTTGTTGCTTAACTTGCTGATGGAGCTGTTGTTGATTAGACAACAGATCTTGAAGAATACGAAGAAGGTCATCACCAATATATCGTTCGACTTTAAGGTCAGCTTGTTGAAGACTGATTTCACGCATAACACACGGATCATATAGCATGAGAGGCCTCCGGTCCTTTGTGATATCGAGAGAAGTAAACGTTCATCATATCACAAGAAGGATGAATAATGACACAATTTCTTCCTTTAGACTTGGCTGCATAAAGGGCCTCATCTGCAGACTTCAATAGTTGGTCGACAGTCAGTGCGTGCTGCCCAAAACATGAAATTCCAATACTTGCAGTGCAATATATTTTTTTTTCGTTCGCTACAAAATGATCATTCTCAATGGAACGCCGCATCCGTTCTGCGACGTAAAGAGCTCGTTCTGGAGTCGTCATGGGGACTAACGCAACAAATTCCTCTCCACCAAATCGCGCAAAAACATCTTCGGCACGCAAGGCGTTGTTCCCAGTACATGCGACATGCTTGAGCGCGAGATCGCCAATGTCATGACCGTAAACATCATTGATTCGTTTAAAATGATCAATATCGAGAAGAAAAAGTGAGAGAGGTTTATTATGTCGCTTGGCGATTGAGAGAGCTTGATTGGCCAAATCCATGAACGCTCGACGATTGATGAGTCCTGTCAGCATATCCGTAGCCGCCAAATGTATCAATTCTTCCTGCTTGCGCTCCAAGGTTTCATTGAGGTCGGAAAGTTTTTGCTGCATGCGATCCCCCATTTTGATGAGCCGCATGCTTTGCCGAAAAAGTTTTTCATATTCTTCGAGCAAACTCGCAAAATCTTCTTGCTTCACACCGCCGGCCTGTCTGGCTTGCTCCAGACAGGCCCTGGCACGAGCAATAACTCGTTCTTCCTCGTGAAAGCCAAGAGAAAAAGCGCTCATTACCCTTTATCCCCATAGGATTGAAGTTCAAAGCGCAAGAATTGTGTTTCTTCCTTGAATTCCTCTCCGCACTCCTCAGCTATCTCGTTTTCTTCATGATAACGCCACACCACGTGTACATCTTTTCCATCGGCAGCTGCGTCCTCAAGCATATCAAATAAATTCATGAGGATTTTTGAGCTGGAGCTATTGAAGTACACAATATCCATGGTCAACTGCAGCGGAGCGCTCTCGGTCGCAAGGTATGAAGAGATCCACTGCAAAACAGGTTCATAGAATTTAACGGCATGCTCGGGATAAGATTCTCCACGTAATGATAACCGACCATCGGCCGCAATAAACACAACTTCAGGACTGGATTTGGTTGGCTGTATGACAAGATCCTGCATGAAACTACCTCACAGCCTTAACGGAAAAAAAAGATAATTCTTCAGAAACATTGGCAATACAATAGTCCAAAGGGCAACTAGCTTTTCGAGCCATCTCAAGAAATCCTAAGCCAGCTCCTTTACTATCTTCTGTAGTAGGATCTTGACGTCGCATTTCTTTGTACAATGCCTTCAGTTCATCCTTGTTCATAGAACGCATGGCATTGATCTTTTCTGCTAATACTTGACCTTTGCTCTTTTCAATATAGTTGCCGCATATAACAAAAAAACGACGCATTGCTTCTCGTTCTCTTCCTACGACAACGACACCGTGACGCATTTCATCAAAATACTGATCTGTTGTTTGGGGTGTTGTCTCAGCTGAATAGTGCAGTATATTCTGCATTTGCTCAATAAAAATAGCAAAGAGACCATGTACTTCAGATGTTCCAGCTTCCTCAACAGCCATACGTTGACGAAGAATGTCACCAATACCTTCAACTAAGCCCTGGTTTGTCGGCCCGCTATAACAGAAGAGGATGCCTTCTTCCTGGAGTGACTCATAAAATTCGTGCAATCCTTGGAGCACAGCTGGATATGTTGTAATACAATTTTGAGTCATCTATTACTCCTTCATTGCTCAAGATTGAGTGATCAACGTCGAAGAATCATTATTTTGACGTGGACCTTGTGAATTAGTGCCCGATATATTTTTCAAGAGCTGCGGGAAAAATCCAATGAATAGTGCTAAAGACAGCGCGACTCCATAGAAAATTTGCATCATTGTAAAACCTGAAACATGAAAGAAATTACCAAGACTAAAAACAGCTGACGCAACAGAAAGCCCTACTGCGCAAGGAAAAGCAATAGCAAAGAGCATCCATTTATATGAACCAGTTTGCACTTTAACCATAATAGTAGCGGCAAAACATGGAGGATAAAGAGCAAAGAAAAGAATCAGTGCTAAAGCATGAAGCGGTGTCATTCCTGAAGCTTCACTTTGCGTTCCCATTCGTTCTTCCAATGTTGCCCCTTCATTGGCTCCCTGCTCAAAAAGCACACCGAGAGTGGCAACACTCGACTCACGAGCTGCAAACGAACTAATGAGTGCAATGTTAATTTTCCAATCGAAACCCGCAAATTTTGTTATTGGCTCCAAAGCTCGCCCAACTTTTCCAAAAAATGAATTCTGAATTCGCTCGTCTTTTATCTGGCGTTGAACTTCTTTGCGCTTTACAAGCAACAACGATGCTGCTTTTCCAACAATCCGACTTTCCTTATCTTTCTTGCCCGGTTTTAAAAAACTGAAGAAAACTGGATTCTCTTCTTCAAAACGCTGCATAACACCTTGAATATCACCACCGGAGTTAAGTCGAGCTGCATTAAATCGACTAGCATAATCCATCATGGACAGCACTTGATGTGTATTATCCAGGGACGACGCATATTGTGTATTTTTGATTGTGCTTTGAAATACAGCCAATGCTCCATGCATCTTTTTTTCATATTTTTGCATGACGTCATCGGAAAGGTTCGGAAATTGGAGAAGAGCAAAAACACAAACACTCACTGCAAGTACAATAGTACCTACCTTTTGCAGATATTCCCAAGTCCTTTGGAATGTCCTTGTGGTAACACCACGTAGTGTTGGTAAGTGGTACGTGGGCATCTCCATAACAAATGGAGCTTGTTCTTTACTTTTCAAAACTGTATTGGTCAAAACCCAGGCAATTATGAGAGCCATAATAATAGTTATAGTGGAGATAAAAAAAAGAGCATAGCTCTTTTGACCAGCAAAGAAGATATTGACCAACAAAGTATAGAGTGGAACTTTGGCGAGACAATTCATATACGGAACGGTAAGAATGGTCGCCATACGGGCGCGATCGTCAGGAATACCTTTTGTTGCCATAATACCGGGAACTGCGCACCCTCCCGCAAAAACACCACCAAGAATATAAGGTAATGTACTTTGCCCATGTAACCCGAAGCGTTGAAAGATTCGGTCGAGAACGAATGCAATGCGCGCCATATAGCCGGAATCTTCTAAGAGAGCGATGAGCGCAAAAAGAATAAAAAAGATCGGCACATAATTGAGCAATGTATTGGCGCTGTCTACGCACCATAGAACAAGAGAACGAAGGATTCCGTCTTCCACCAATCCTGGTATAGGGAGAATATCCGCAACAAGGCTGCGAAACGTTGCAAGATACGGCCATGTGTATTTGGTAAGCTCATATCCCTGAACAATGGAAATCTGATAAATACAATATACCGTCAGCACGAGAAAAACCGGGGCCAAAATACGATTTAATACGACCCGATCGATCCGTTCGGACAGGCTTGCTTTCCCTGTGGAGGGTTGCTGTATGCTTGCGCGTGCAATTTCTTGAGCTTTGGCATGCCGGTAGGTTAAAATATGATCCGACGTCGTAAGTGCATGATATTTTTCAAACTCTGTAGCATGAGCCTGAACCATATCCAAAATTGCTTCTCCATCCGGATGCTCCGTGCGAATCATTTCAACAACACGTTGATCACCTTCCAAGAGCTTGATGGCTACCCAACGTATTGGATAGCTTGCCTCCAAGCGAGAAGCTTCCCGTATTGTGGCCTCAATACTTTCAATATATTTCTCCAGATCTCCATACAGTAACGGAGAACGCGAACGGCTTTGTGGCGTTGTGCTACAATGTCGGATTGCTTCAACGAGCTCTGTACGTCCCTTATTTTTTCGACCAACCAGTGGAATAACCGGAACTTCCAAAGTGCGCGACAACTTCTCGACATCAATATGCATGCCATGTGCTGTGGCAACATCCATCATATTCAAACCCAAGACCATGGGCTGACCCAGCTCAAGAGCTTGTATTGTAAACATAAGACTTCGTGAAAGATTCGAAGCATCTAAGACATTGACAATGCAGTCGGGTTTATCTTGTAATAAAAAGTCTCTTGCAACACGTTCTTCGAGTGAAAACGATGTTAAACTATACGTACCGGGTAAATCGACAACTTCGACACGTATTTCACCATCTTTATACCGACCTGATTTTTTTTCAACGGTGACGCCTGGATAGTTGGCGACATACTGTGTCGCTCCTGTCAACATGTTGAATATAGTCGACTTCCCGGCATTTTGCTGTCCTGCGAGTGCAATAAGCATGTATGCTTTCGTAGGAGCAGCGTTTTGTTCTTCCAATGCATTCGTGGGGTGTACTACAGAGTCAGTCTTCATACAGGCTTCCTTTCTGGGCTTATCGTCGGCGAAAATCCCATAACAGTGACATCGTCTCTCCGAACATGATTGCCTCGGAATGCTTCAAACAGTGTCCATAAATTGGCAAGCTGATCATCGAACGATAATTGACTATTTTCTCTCAAACACTGAAGAAAACGCTTCTTTCCAAAAGGAAGTCCTTTGTCTCCTCCAATTTGATCAAAAAGACCATCGGTAGACATATATAGCCCTATAGCGTCTCCAATAGAGACTTCATGCTCAGTATAGTCATATTCTATGGGAACTTCGCGATATCCAATGCCAACCTTGCGGGGTTTGATATGTCTCGTCTCATCTTTAGAGACAAGGTACATGCTAATACCGGCTCCAGCGTATCGGAGATTGCTGTCACCATCACAGAACCAGCATAACCCCATTTCCAAACCATCGTTTGATCGTTTTCCTCGAGAAACGGACTCATCATGTTGCCCGAGGAATACCTTCACTCTTCTATTCAGTTCCCCAAGCACTTGGCCTGGTTTCCCTTCCAAAGATTCAATATCCATGTTCTCTAGCATGCTGTGGACAATAAGCGTGATGAACGCTCCGGGTACTCCATGTCCAGTACAATCAAAAACACCTACAAAAACACCATGTTCCGTCCTACACAACCAATACGAATCACCGCCAACAACATCTCGTGGCTGCCAAAGAATTGCACCGGCCTGGACATAGTCAGGCAATTGCTCTGTCTGAACTTGCATTTGGTGTTGAATGGCGCTGGCATATTCGATGCTATCAAGAATCTGTTGTTGAGCTTCTTCAATTTCAGTCAGCATCCCTGCAATACGCTCTTCACGATCGACCAACGCTCGCCCCATCCAATACATATTCCGCTTCAATCGAATGAAATCATTTTCAGAACCTTTCTCAGGTGGAAGATGAATACTATTGACTCCACGTCCTTCTTGAAGGCTACGACAAAATGTATTGCATTGATTGATATTATGAAGTGCAACAACTTTTTCGAATCCGTTACTAAATGGGATAAAAAGAAGTATCCATAGAGAAAGATACATCACAATACCAGAACTCACCGCATGCGTCGGTACTTCTTCAAGAAAAATGAGAATAATAGTTGGCGGGATAAATATTCCCATAAGAAATACTGTGCGCATTTGAAGACGTATACCGAGATCAGCAAGTGAATTGAGAACCTTTTGCCACATGAGCTTATACCTCCAGGACTGAAACATGCTCCGGGTAAGTGGCGTTGAAACTGAAGAAGAACATAATAGAGACATCATAATGCCGATGACTTGTATTACGTGTTGATCTTTCAGGTTGATTTCTGCTTTACCAGGCTTGATTGCTGCCAATTGCTTTCAACGAGCACTCTGCTCTGCAAAAGTTTTTCTCCGAAGGGTGCAACGAATCAAGAAAATGCACGCTTCGGAGAAAAAGTTCAGCAGCTTATTTCATGTCTACAGCTTTGACCCACAACACGGCGTCCTGAGATAAATCTTTTCCTTTGAATTCTTTTTTTGGACCAGAGCCAAGCGCGCATATTCCCCACCAACCTGCTTTGGGTAAACCGATCGTGAATTCTCCCTGAGCATTCGTCATAATTCCCATGGTCACCATAGAATCGTGAGGAGCCTCGACAACCGCTTCTTTCTTAAATGCATTCGCTTTTATGTCAGGCATGTGGTTCATATATTCGACCTCGAGTTCTCCATCTTTTATAGGAGCGCCGTCACTCAAAACCTGCCCACGAAAAACGCCACCCGTCCAATTGGCATACGGCTTATCAAAAGGAACAATTTCCGTAGGCAACCCTACAGGAGCAGCCCAATTGCCCGGAAGCCCGCCTACGTTCAAAACGACTTTGGTTATTTGCTGAATGTAGCTGTCTTCTTCTTTCTCAAAATATGGAGAGGGAACGAGAACAAAGACGTAATCCCCCATAGAGCGAACAATCTTTTTCGGCAGGACGGCTTCATACGCTTTTCCGCTGTTTGTCAGACTCTTCCAATTGATTTCTTTAAGATAGGGTTTCAGGTCAGTCTTCTTGGGTTTCCCTTCTGTTCCCCGTTGCTGAAGAACGTAAAACTCCTCCACTGGCCCCATATCCATCGTATGACCAGCTTCAAAGGGATGTGTAAACACAAGCTTCAACGTAATTTCCCCACCTTCATTCAATGCAATCTCAGGTGTATACAACATCTGAAAATGCGCATGCGCCGTGAAGGGAATGACCATAATAACGAAGGCAGTGAGCAGAATTCGGAAGAGCATACAGGCTCCTTTTTACTTGAAATTGGTTCCCATTATCAACAACATACTCAAACTATTTAATATCAGATCCATGAATTTCGATAAGGTGTCCTTCCCCTGCGTTAAACATCACCGTGTAGTCACCTTGAGGCTTATCAAAGGTAAACTCACTGATTTCGCTCATCTTTCCTTCGTTTAGCACCGTTCCTGAAGCATTTTTGACAGTCATCATAACGCCAGAAGCTGACGACCCGTCAGAAAATCCCCCTTCGCACAGGATGGTCCCATCTCCATTATCAAAACAAGAGCATAACGGGGTGTGAGCAAAAGCCAGAGAAGCAGTCAGCATCATTATGGAGATAAACAGACTAAATATACGCACAAGCCCTCCTTTCGTGGTACCGTGACGGTTAGAAAATAGTACGGTCGATACATCAGCCGCGGTTGAAATGGAGTGCTATTGAAAATGATAACCATTGTCAATAGTGAATTACAGGCTCATGAAGTACGGAAGAAAAATATAACGAGAGGGTCAGCCGGTTCCAAAGAAGTAATAGGAAATAACTAGTTAATAATTCAGCTATTCTTTAGGATAATGTGGCTATTCCTTCAGGTCCGAAGAGTGGTTATTTTTTGAACAATCCTCCAGGTGGATACCTGCTGTGCCCAAACTGTATGAAAGCATGAGCTTCTTTGATTTTCAAAAAAGACACTGATGACGCTATCTGTGAACAAAGTTATACTCATTTCGTTGGCCTCATGGGTTTGAATGCCCGAAATGCGAGCTTATGAAGGCTCACCTCAAATCAGATGAAAAAAAACCCCCTTCGAAATGAAGAGGGTTTAGAGGTAGCTAAAATGCCGTCTAAGAAAGAATCACTGTGCGGCTTAGGATGAGGGCTTATTAATGATAAGTTGTTTTCCAATATCAGGCATAAATTGATAACGAGCGAACTTTTCCCAAAAGTAACTCCCGTTTTCCTTGCCGAGTCTCCAAAAATCAAAATCCCAGTCAGACTTTCGGTCTCCTCTGGCATTCAAGGCCATCCATCCCGTCACTCCGTAGACCTGACGTGAAGTCGGGAACAACGCCTTTTTCAAGGTCTTGACATTCCCCGTACCACCTGCACGCACAGCGGAGAGGAACGCAACCCACAAGCCATCGTAGGACACAATGCTTTCGGCCGCCGGCAAAATACCGGTTTCGTTCTTGATGCGGCTCTCCATGGCTGGATACCAGTCGCCCTCGGCTTCACCATATTTCGGGCTGACGAAATTCACTTTGATGGCATAGTCGCGTGCGCTGGGATTGCGCGCCAAGACTTCGTTGAATGCGGTACGATCGCAACCGTACCAATTGTAGCCATTAAGCTCCGGACGCTTGGCTGCTTCATTGAAAATCGCGGCAATATCATTCGAGCCTGCGTAGTAAATAGCAATTTTGCTTTTGTCACGAACCGGTGACTTGGCAATTTCTTGAACAAGGAGATCCACATACGAACCGAATTCCGACCGCGTTGGATAGTAGCGTACTCCAGGAACCACTCTGCCATGACGTTCACGAAACCGGGCTTTGACATGCACAACAAGCTCATCGCCATACATATCGCCTTCCCATATCGGAACAACGACGGTTTTTCCCTGCTCCAGCATCAAGTTGGCCAACGCCTCGGCCTGATAGGTATCCATTGGGCTCAGCCGAAAAATATTGTCGCCGCGCTGAGAAAGGTACGGTCCTGTGCTCGAAGGGCTTAAAACAATAATGTTATTTCTATCGGCATACGGTTTCACGGCATCCACAGCCTTATCCGTACATGGACCGATGACAATATGGGCACCTGCAGAAGCAAGACGTTTGATGCCATCCAATGCGGTCTGAGGATCAGAACGTGTATCTTCAACAAGAAGTCGTAAGGTAACTTTGGAGCCGGCATCGGTCAAAAATTTCTTAATATCTTCAATCGCAATCATCAGAGCGGATTTCGCCGTTTTGCCGAGATCCGACTTGTCTCCGGTCAACGGCAGCAAAGCGCCGAACAACATTTCTCCACGCATTTTGGCAAGCTTTGCCTGGGCTTGCGCCAACGCTGAGTCCATCGTGGATGCATGTTGCTTGGCGGGATCAGGTTTCGCCAGGTTTTCGTTCTCTGGTTCATCGTACAGCGCTTGTGCATTGTCTGTTTGGGCCTGTATAGAACCTGCGAGAGGAACACAAACGCATAATGTCGTCATAGCAAGGACGACAGCAATGTACCTCCAACGGCCAATTACTTCCTGAAACATTCCCTATTGTCCTTTGTTTTCCTTAAAACGCTCCAACATTTCCATCATGAACGCATACATATCAAACGGACAGACCTTTTCATCGACCTCGGCGCTGTACGGGTCGTCGGCTTCGCTCGCAACAGTCAAGGCTTCATAGGCTCTCGACAACGCATCAGGAGTATTCCCACCAAAAATCGTCTCCACAAGCTGAGCCAACTCCTCCGGGGCGTCATCCAAAAGTATAACACATATTCCGCTGTCTGTTGCCTCAAAATCGAAAAAATCGAGGTACTGGCCGGCCAATTGGCGCATGGTCGTCTCCAGGTCTCTCGGCCGCCGTTGAAGCAGCCAATTTGCTATTATTTTCCTATGCAAAAACGTTCGAACACCGCATTGATCACATCTTCGGACGCCATTTCACCAGTTATCTCCGACAGCCTTGATTGTGCGGTTTCCAAACGAACACCGAGCAGATCGTACGGGGTCTGCGCGGCTATATCTTTCCTTAAACCGGCTAACTCTTCAAGAGCACGCATCAAAGCATTTTTTTCACGTGTATTCGGCGTTGGTGCGTCGCGGCCCGGTCGCGGAACATGCCCGACTAATCGAGTTCGCATTGTGTCAAGAAAATCAGGCAGTCCTTCTCCTGTTTTGGCCGATACGCATACCCACTGCACACCGCGAGACAATACGAATCGCTGAAAGCGGTCAATCTCTTCAGCAATGTCGGATTTGTTCAGGACAACGAGTGCCGTATCCGCCGCAACACGGCCCATCACATCATCCAGCACCAATTCGACCTCGTCGAGTGTCGAAGCCGACGCATCAATAACAACAAGCACAAGGTCTGCCTGTTTGAGCAAGTCAAGACTTCGATCCAGCCCAAGTCGTTCAACCACGTCATCGGTTTCACGCAGGCCAGCCGTATCGACAAGATTCACCGGCAACCCGCCCAAATCGATACGTTCTTCCAGAAAGTCGCGCGTCGTACCGGGAATATCGGTGACAATAGCCCGTGAACGACCAAGAATGGCGTTGAGTAAACTCGACTTGCCAGCATTAACCCGTCCGGTCAAAACAGCCAGCACGCCTTCCCGCCATGGCGCACTTCGTTGATAATTCTCAATCAAATCTTCAATTTCAGCCATCACTTGCGCTATCGACTCGTCGAATTCTTCCAACGGCAAGCATTCCACATCTTCTTCGGGAAAATCCACGGCGAGACATACCGCCATCCGCAAATGCTCCAATCGTGATCGGAGACTGGCAACAACCTCGCCCATTCTCCCCTGCAGACCGGCCAAAGCGGTTTGTATACCGGTCGTACTCTCGGCATCAATCAGCTCAATCACGGCCTCGGCCTGCGACAGGTCCATTTTACCATTCATGAATGCTCGTTTGGTAAATTCTCCGGCCGTGGCAGGTCGCGCCCCGGCGGACAAGACCGCATCTAAAAGCGTTCTCACCACTAACGGGCTTCCATGACAACTGATTTCAACCACATCTTCTCCGGTATATGACCCCGGTCCGGGCATGAATGCCGCCATGACCTCGTCAATGCATGCTCCCGAAAGATCATAGACGTGACCATGGTGCAGTCGATACGGCTTCAACGTAGTAAAATCAGGGCGAGAAGAACGAAAAAGACGCTCCACAAAGGAACGAGCTTCAGGGCCACTTAAACGGACAATGCCAACGCCGCCCCGTCCGGGGGCAGTTGCTATCGCGGCGATGGTATCATTTTGCATATAAAAATCCAGATGATGGCGTTGTCTGCGGCAAACGGCTATTTTGTGACATGAGAGTAGACGCCATCCCAGTTTGTCGGACGATTATCACAATAAAAAGTTGTCCTGTTGAGAAACACCTCGTACAGTTTCGCCTCGAACTCTTCAAACAGTTTTTTGAAGCTGCGTAACGCAGATTCGAAGTCTCCCTGCCTGTAATCTTCCCAGGCTGCATTCCAGCGCACGAGTTCATCATGTCGTAACCGGGCTTCTTCCGTGTTCATCACGGTATAAATATCCACCGCCTCTTCCTTCCCCTTCACTCGAACCCGATCAATATGCAGAAAAACAATGTTCTCATCGTCAAGAATCATGCTCTCGGAAACAAGAATTTTCAGTCCATAATATTTTGTCAATCCTTCCAGTCGAGAACACAGGTTTACGTTATCTCCAATAAGTGTGTAATCAAATAAGTCGGCCGATCCAAAGTTGCCGACGCGAGCCATTCCGCGATGCAGGCCGATACCGATATCAATGGTCACCCCATCAAAACGTTCTACAAACCCTTTATTGAGTTCCTCCAGTTGGGACACCATGGCCATAGCCGCTGTCACGGCGCGGCGTGGATGATCAGGAATATCTAAAGGAGCATTCCAAAACGCCATAATGGCATCACCGATAAACTTATCGATTGTTCCGGAACTCGATGTAATAATGCGGGTCATGGGGGTAAAATACGCTTGAAGCAAGTCCACCACGCGTGTCGGGGTAAGGCGTTCGGAAATGGACGTGAACCCGCGAACATCGGAAAATAGAATACTGATCTCTTTTTCCTCACCAGACAGGGTCAACTTCTCCGGCGAAGCCATAATTTCTTCGATAACAGCTGGAGAAAGATATTGCGAAAAGGCAGAATGAATATACCGTTTTTGTTGTTCTTCACGCCAGAATTTCATGAAGGTCAACGCCATGAAATTGCCGGCGAGAACGATATACGGGTACAAGGGCGAAAGAAAAAACTGTTCCTTATTGAAAATCCACGTGGCGCCGAACCACATGCCTACGGATAACGCGAGAAACGGGAGAATTAAAACGACCGCGCGCGTCCAGGTAATGAGCACAGCTGAGAACAAGCCCACGCACACAATCGTGACAACTTCCAGCCCCGGTGCCCAATCAGGACGCCGAATAAAATCTCCCGCCAAAATCATATCCGTGACTGTGGCATGAATTTCAACGCCAGGCATACGGGAATCCACCGGGGTGGCTCGAAGGTCTCTGAGCCCTGCAGCCGATGTCCCTACATAAACAATATGTCCACGAAGTTTTTCGGGATCATAGCTACGATCAAGAATGTCGGCGGCACTAATGGTCGTGAACGTCCTGGAGGGACCACGAAAAAGCAACAGCATATTTCCGCGACCGTCCATCGGAATCTCGCGACGGCTCAACGATGGACTGGACAACGAAAGCGTTTCGGCTCCTCCGGCTGTCAATTTGAGTACGGCATTTTTCACACCGCATGCCGACATGACTGTCGACAGGGCCAATGAAGGATACACCTTCCCTTCATACAGCAAAAGCAACGGTGCACGCCGCAAAATATTATCGGCATCGGCCATGGAATTAAAAAAGCCGGCGGAATGGACGGCATTGAGCAAAACGGGCAAAGGACACACCGCCCCGTGCGCCGCTCGCAAGGAATAAGCCAGAGGCACGGCATCAGGTGACATCATGGTCGCCATTTTCAAGACAGGCAACGAACAATCTGTGGATTGAATTTGATTCCCCAAAGAAAAATCATGATCAAACATGAAGTAATAGCCCAGATTAAACCGGCCATCACGCAGTGTATTGGCGAGTACAAGATCATTATCTTCCAAAGCTGCAGGCAAACCTTGAAACTCAATGGAAACATCAAGATCCTTGCGAAGTTGTCGGCGCAACTCGGCCGGCGATGTGCGGTCAGTTTCGGCAAAGAGAATATCTACGCCAACCTCCGCTGCACCGGCTTGTTCCAGAGCACTCAACAGCAATGCTATTCGATAGCGTGGCCACGGCCATTGGCCATAGAGCGCCAAACTTTTTTCATCGATATCCACAATGACGGGAATTGCCGTACTATGATCGGGTTTCCCTTGGCCATGCATAATATCGTATATCTTCAAGTCAACGAACGAGAGCCAGCTCGGATGCATGACATAAAGCCCGACCACACTGATCGTAATCAAAAAACCTGCAAGAACAACAAGCACATGTCCTTTGAACAGTCCATGAACAAGGGATCGAAAACGCAACATGGCATCTTTTTTGGATATGGCCTGTATTGTCGACATGTATTTGACATCTCTCCAAGAGGATCGTCATTGCATAGATAGAAATGGAGGCAAGGACAGGCTACATGCAAAAACGTCCACTGACAAACAGGTCATATCGCATTCGAGTTGCTGAACCACTCGTACAGTTCGTCATGTTCGCCCTGATATGGTGGGGCATCAATATGCTGTCAGTTTCCGTGGTGTTCGCGCAAAAAATTATGGAGATTCGAGGAGGTCGGCCCGTCGTTGTTGTCCACCGCACTGCTCCAAAGCCCAACGCCTCCGTGCACCATGCTCCACAGGAGACCGCGAACCTCAAAAACAATGCCATAGGACAAATTTCCGCCCGATATGAATCCGGATCGGCTGGAAGTCAGGCAATCGGCTATGATCCGGCCGGTGGTACAAGTTACGGCCGATACCAAATTGCGTCCCGTCCCGGTTCCTTACGCCATTTTCTGCACTACGCCCAAACGCGTGCCCCGGATTGGGCCGAACAGTTGTCCACGGCCGGACCATTCAACACCGGAAGTCGCACGGGGCAGCTTCCGACGGTATGGCGTGCATTGGCCAAGCGTCATGGTGCTCGGTTCGACAATCTGCAGCACGACTTCATCATGGATAGCTATTACCTGCCGGCCCACAATGTGCTGTTGCAACGTACCGGATTCGACATTGAAGCCCAGTCTCCGGCCATCCGCGAAGCCTTTTTCAGCACAAGCGTGCAACACGGAGCAGCCGGTGCAAGCGATATTTTCGCATCGGCATTATCCCAAACACGCCGAACTCAAAGCACATATACCGACGCTGCCTTGTTGTCGTCCGTCTACAAAGAACGAAAAGAACGCATTACGCACGGAAGCTCGGCCACCCAATCCGCCGTTCTCACGCGTTTAGTTCATGAAGAAAACGATGTTCGTGCACTCACCACCGCCACACCTCGCTCTTCCGCTGCACAAAACGTTCAAAAGCAAACAAAGAGTCCAGCCCAAAGCACTCTGCGTCCCCATATTGAGACACGCATCCGCACTGTCAGCAAAAGGCCGTGAAGACGGAGAGTCTGTTGTGTCTCCGGTAGGTACAAAAAGATTATATTGTGGCAAGCTCAAGGTCGCTTTCTCGAAGCGGACCGTGACTGTTGATAAAGAGCTGGATCGTCGGGTTGGAATCATGAACAATGTCCGTTGATGAGCCAGTATAGACAATTCGCCCACCGTCCAGCATGACAATATCTTCGCACACGGAAAACACATCCGGAATATCGTGGCTCACGACAATAGCTGTAAACGAAAAACGACGTCGTGACTCAAGAATGAGACGATATACGGAGGCCTTGCGGATGGGATCCAGTCCGGTTGTCGGTTCATCAAACAAGACAATCTCCGGTTCTGTAATCAAAGCACGCGCCAAAGCGACACGTTTTTGCATACCTCCGGAAATTTGTGAGGGATATTTGGCGCCGACGGCCCCTAATTCCAACTCTTTCATCACTTGATCAACACGATGGGCAATTGATGTCGAGGACATTTTTGTACGCTCTCGAAGAGGCAAGGCAATATTCTCAAACACGGTCATGGAATCGAACAAGGCCATACCTTGAAACATAAAGCTGCATTTCTTTCGAAAAAGCGACAACTCCTGCCCTTTCATCGTTGCGATGTTCCGCCCTTTATACAAAATCTCACCGGCATCGGGACGCATAAGCTTCACGATGTGTTTGAGCAGAACACTTTTTCCTTCTCCGCTTTTTCCGATAAGCGCCGTAATGGTGCCTTCACATACAGAGAAGCTGACGTCACGCAGGACGGTCTGACCTTGAAAAGATTTCGTCAAACCACGAATTTCAAGAAGAGGAGTGCTCATGTCCGAAATGGTTCCTTGTCTCGTTTGGAGTACAGGCACGGCCCGATACCGTATATCCGGCCAATTATCATGGCAGACACAACTTGGAAACACAATGCTCTTTTGGCCTCACAAAACAGCTGCGCATACTACAAATTATATAATAACGTATCAAATGAACACGACTCGACAAATCGATTTTATAAAAAATATTTTTTTCAGCCTGTTACAAAGAACTTTACGGCACAACTCCATCTTGCCAGATTGTATTGAGGCACGTAGAGTTCTCAAGGCAATGTAGGTGTACCCATTTTCATCCGTCATCATTCAGAGGCAAGCGAACACACGAATATGACCGCCAACCTTCTCAATAACAAGACCTTCTATCGACCGAGCAAGGAAGCCAGGATTCTCAGTATTCTCGATTCACTGGCCGACGGAGAGAATTTAAGCCAACAGGAAATAGGAAAGAAGACAAGTCTCTCTTCAGCGATGATCAATCAATATCTCAAAGAATTGCAAACCAAAAATCTTATCCATTACGAACGAATCAACGGCAAGAGCTATCGTTATATTTTGACTCCGCAGGGAGAGAAAAAACGACGTCAAATGTTTTCGGTATATTCCTCTGAAACCGTACAAATGTATTCTGCTCTGAAAGAGATTGTCCTCAAAAAACTCTCGTCCCTTCGCGAACGAGACATTACGAAAGTCGTACTGTTCGGAGCATCGGAAACGTGCGAAATTGTTCTTTCAGCCATTAAAACGGCTCAAACGTTCGATATCGTCGCCCTGGCCGACAATACCCCTCAAAAACACGGTAAACTCCTCAATGGACACGTTATCTCGCCACCTGAAATTCTCGATAGCGTCACTTGCCAAGCGATTATTGTAACTTCGTTCGGATACACTGATGAAATAACACAACAACTTCAACCATTTGTCGAAAAAAACTCTGTCGAAATCGTCACGCTCTAGTGATTTTTTTATGCATACCTGAACAGTCGAGGTATGTTCCAATCGACTGCTCAGGCGCCAAAGGAGAAGGAACGCCCTTCTTTACATTCATATTGCATTGCCCGGTTTTGCCATACGACGCTCCAAAAAATACACGGCACAGAACCCAACCACAATCAGGCCCGCTGCCATCAGCGCATCTTCCATGCTCCCTGGCAAAATATTCTGTTCTCGCAAGACATAGACTTTGTTACGGATAACTGTGGTCTCCAAAACTTCTTTAAACGGCCAAATCTTACGTAATGATCCGATCATAAATCCGGTGAGAACGGCCAGTGTCGCGCTATGATGATGCTTGAGAAAATAGTTGAGCAAACGGGAAAATCCCATGATCCCCAGAACACACCCGGCCACGAACACGAGTATAATAAGTCCATTCTCGCCGTTGAAAGGATGTTTTAAAGCGCCGGTAATGAATTCGTATTTGCCGAGGAGAAGCAATATAAAGGCCCCGCTGATGCCAGGGAGAATCATGGCACAAATGGCTAAGGCCCCGCTGAAAAAAATGAAGCCGAGAGTTTCCGGCGTATAAACAGGTATCATCCCCACAATGATAAAGCCGGCCACGGCACCGATGAGCAATGCAAGAAGCCGGACAACATCCAACTTCCCGATTTTCCCACCGACAACGACAATAGACGCGCCGATCAGTCCGAAGAAAAAGGACCATACGGCTACTGGATATGCCTGCATAAGGTAGTGCATGACGCGCGACATCGCCACCACGGCAATTCCAATGCCGCAAAGCAATGAAACGAGAAATCGAAGGTGCACCTCGCTCAACGCGCTTGCGAATTGCAACGTGAGCACTCGTTTAAAGAACGTCAAATCAAACGATTTGATTGCGGCGATAAGATCTTCATAGATTCCAGTAATAAATGCTATGGTTCCACCAGATACACCGGGAATGATATCGGCAACGCCCATACACACGCCTTTGATGGCAAGGACAAGGGCGTCCCGTTTCGTTTGTGGACCGGGAGACGCAAAAAATGCCTGCTTCAGCTGCATAGTCACCTCATCAAAAGACCGTTAAATGGAATCGAACAGGGCCCAATCTTAACGAGGGCACGTCCTGTTTTTGTTCGGCCGGGACATTGTCAGCCTTGGAAAGGAAAGTAAAGCCAACACAAGGAAGAAATGGCGCTGCAAACAGGTTGAACCCACACGTATTTTTAACGTATAGTATTATTCAACCCCAAGAGTGACGATTGAAGGACGGGACGAACTTGTCCCCCGAATAACATTGTCTTCACAATGTTTGTACGACACATCAACCAAGGAGCAGCCAAGGTGGCCAGGCCTGAAGATATGTACCAATGCCAAACGGTGAATTGTGGATATATTTATGACCCTGACAAGGGGGACAGAAAGGGAAAAATCCCCAAAGGGACCGCATTTGCAGATTTGCCCGATACGTGGCGCTGCCCGATTTGCGGTGGCACCAAAAAATGTTTCAGACCGCTGGCCGGAGAGGGTTCGACAGTCAATACCAACTGCGAACTGCCGACCGCAGACGAATCATAACGCGTTTAACGCGATGCTCTGATCTTTTTCGGATCAGACGCTATTTTCGCACCGGCCCTGCTACGATATGATTCTCAGAATATCCGGCAGGGCCGAATGTGGAGACTCTTAGCAGCAAAGTTGAATCAACGCTGTTGCGCACCAGCGCATGCAAGTCGAAAGCAGCATTGAGCAGCACTCTCGCAGAGTTCAGGATCTTTGCGACCACAACAATCTTCATAGCCTTCGGCTCGTTGAATAGCCCGAATCGCCTCGACTTTCGTTGCGCCAAATGGGATCTTGACACTGAGCAATTTTGCTTTGGTTCGAACGTGTTGCATCTTCATGGGGAGCACCTCGAAAATTAGGTTCGTATTGTACGTCGTCTTAGACCAAACTGAATGACGATGCAAACCACTCCCCATCGTATGTCTGCATTAATGTCAAAAAAAAAAGCCCGGGCTCTCCGGGCTTTTTTGTATGCTTTTGCGGTTATCCCGCCTGTATTTCAATTTTTCTCGGTTTAGCTGCTTCGGCTTTGGGGAGATGGAGCTCAAGGACACCATTTTGGAGTTGCGCTTTGATACGTTCTTTATCCACGACTTGTGAAACGGTAAACGAACGCACGTATTCACCACTGCCAAATTCGACATGACCAAGTTTCTCCCCTTCAGGAGCGGGATATTCTGCTTTCCCTGTCACTTTGACCTCATCTCCATCAAGGTCAATAAGCAGATTCTCTCGAGTCACACCGGGTAAATCCATGTAAATATAAAATCCATCTTCCATTTCAACAATATCGGTCGCAGGACTGAAACGGCCGACCGCTTTATCATCTTTCTTCGTCTGACTCATGCTCGACCTCCAACTCCCATCAACTGGCGGATATTTGGATTTTCTTGGGGAAAGTTTCTTCTGCCTTGGGCAAAACGATCTCAAGCAAACCATCACGCAAGGACGCCTTGACCGCATTGCGATCTATTGGCGCTTTAATGTTGACGATACGTTGAAAAAAGCCGGTAGGACGTTCTTGACGAAAATACTTTCCTTTAGGGCTCTTGCGTTCCCCCTTGATGACGAGACTCCCTTCCGTCAGCGTCAAATCGATTTCGCTCATATCCATACCTGGAATCTCACAGCGGACAATGATGGAAGCCTGGTCTTCGCTAATGTTGAGCGGCGGGTACGACATGCCACGTTGCGATATGCTTAAGGGACTCCAAAAGGATTCAAACAGCCTGTCGAAAGGACTTGATGAGCCATACAACGGACTGAGGTCTATGACCATATGTGTTCCTCCTGAATGAATTTTAACGAAGCATAAATAACTCGGGAGGGAAAATTGTCAATACAACACGAGAAAAAATCATCCTCGCCTTGTTCTCACAATGTAAGTTGCCAACACCACAAACCAACCCCAGCATATACACCGGCAAGAGCATCATCAATCATGACACCGTATCCGCCGGGCAACCACGTTTCAGACATCCGGATCGGTGGTGGTTTCAGGATATCGAAAAACCGAAACAACACAAAACCAACAAAGACATCAGTCGTAGACGGCCACCCCACCGGAAGAAACGCAATCCATTGTCCAAGAACTTCATCCACAACAACTTCTCGCGGATCTTTTCGACCGAATTGTTTCTCAGCGCGCTCGGCACACCATGCGCCGAAAAAAAAGAGTGCAATCAATATTCCCAGCCGTAACCAGACGGAAAACGGAAAAAAGAGACCGTACCCGACAATCGCAGCGCTTAACGATCCCCATGTGCCTGGGGCAAAACGAATGCGCCCAACAGCCCCCAATGTTGCCACCCAAACAGGCCAGCGACACCACCGGCGCGTATCTTGGGTCGACTCTGTTTCATAAGGATCAGAATCGACAGAAAATGTGGGTTGCATGTGACCAGACTCCTTTTCTTGCTGAATACGTTGTGATTTCCACACGCTCCAGGCCTCCGCGACGCATTGTCATGAGCCCCATAACCGCCAATTGCCAGTATGGGCATGATGAGGTAATTATGCAACATCTTCAACGCGGTCTCCGGCTATGATCATAGCCGGTGCACCTCAATCTTCCAGAATTCTCGAGCCGAGCCGCAAGGACTTGGAGCTATGACCGACACTGATTCCGAATCTCCCAATGCTTCAGAAACTGAAGATGCTCACATTGCCCCCCCTGAATCATCCGAGGAAACGCCTTTACCTGTTGTTGGTATTGGGGCTTCAGCCGGAGGGTTTGAAGCATTGGAATCATTTTTTAAAAAAATGCCCTCAGATTCAGGGATATGTTTCGTTGTTGTTCAACACCTCTCGCCCGACCATAAAAGCCTCATGGTGGAACTCTTATCGAAACATACACAAATGAAGGTTCGCCAAGCTGAAGAAGGTATGCCCCTCGAAGCGAATACCATCACACTCATTCCGCCGGGCAAAATTATGACCGTCACGAATGCCCACTTGCACCTCGCAGAAAAAGATACACGAGTCGTTCCCAACTACCCTATCGACACGTTTTTTCACTCTCTCGCCGATAATAGCAAGGAACACGCAATTGGCATTATTTTGTCGGGAACGGGAAGCGATGGAGCTCGAGGGATACGGACGATCAAAGAGTCCAACGGCCTGATCATGGTGCAAGAACCACTTTCAGCGAAATTCGATGGCATGCCACAAAGTGCCGTCGCGACCGGAACCGCCGATTTTATCCTTGCTCCAGAGGAAATGCCTGTTGCTCTTGTCCATTACATCAACAATCCCATTATGAAGCGGCAGGTCGACAATGGTGTTGACAAATCCTCAGAACATGATCGCCTCGGTCCACTTTTTACCATCATCAAAAATGCACATGGCGTCGACTTCACGCACTACAAACCATCCACGGTCTTTCGGCGCATCCAGCGCCGCATGGGCATTAATCAGATCGACTCGCTCGATACCTACATCACGTTACTCTACCAAAATGAAGAAGAGGTTCACGCTCTCTATCGAGAACTGCTTATCGGAGTGACGAGTTTCTTTCGGGATTCCAACGTATTCAAAGCGTTACAAGAAACGGTTCTGCCGGAGCTTTTTAAAAATGAAAAACGCACGTTACGTGTCTGGGTTTGTGGTTGCTCAACGGGCGAAGAAGCCTACTCGTTGGCCATCTTGTTCCACGAATTCAACGAAGCAGGAAAGTTCAATAAAGAAATCAAGATATTCGCCACGGACATAGACAAAAACGCTCTCGAATTCGCCAGTAATGGTTTTTATCCCGAAAGCATTAGTGCAGATATGAACCATAAACGTCTTTCAAAATACTTTCTCAAACAAAGAGGTGGCTACGCCGTTCAAAAGCGTATTCGGGAAATGGTCATCTTCGCGAGTCAAAATATTTTCCGCGATCCTCCATTTAATAAGATAGACTTGCTCAGTTGCCGAAATTTACTCATTTACTTTCAGCCCGTTTTGCAAGAACGAGTCTTCTCTCTCTTCAGTTTTGCCCTCAATGAAGGGGGATTTCTCCTGCTTGGGGCCAGCGAAACCGTCGGAAAATTCAGTCATCTGTTTACCTTAGTCGATGCGAGATGGAAAATTTATCGTTCGACTGGACGGCAACTTCCACTGGATACCCGTACGATATCTACGGGTCCAGTCATCCATCAAAAACTGTCGCGTCCAACGCTTACACTGCCCGATAGACAGTCAGAGAGCGTCAACCCAATATGCTCTTCGCCTGAAATCCTCCAAGACCTCATATCGCGATATGTCCCTCCGGCCATCGTCATTAACCAGAATCGCGACGTTATCCACTTCATAGGGGATGTATCCCCGTTCGTCCAAATCCGACCAGGCAAAGCAAGCCTGAACATGAGACATCTCATTCGAAAAGAACTTGCCATTGCCGTCGAAACAGGCATCAACAAGTCCTTACGGGAAAATAGCGAGATTGCGTATCGAGACATTCCACTCAAGGACGAAGACGACGATACGAGTCTTCTTGATCTCGTCATTCTTCCCTATCAGGACCGTCACACCGGACAACGTATCATCCTGGTTCTGTTTGAGAAACACTCGGCAGTTTCCACCCAGAGTGCACAGCAGCATGAGTGTTTCGATCTTGATGCCAAAGCCACAGAACGCATTCATGACCTTGAACAAGAGCTGCAATACAATAAAGAAAATCTCCAAGCTACTATTGAAGAAGTAGAAACAACCAACGAAGAACTTCACGCGACGAACGAAGAACTCCTTTCAGCGAACGAAGAGCTGCAGAGCACCAATGAGGAACTTCAATCCGTCAACGAAGAGCTTATTACTGTCAATTCCGAGTATCAAAACAAAATCCATGAGCTCACCGAGCTCAACAACGACATGAATAACCTGTTGTCGAGTACCAATTTCGGTGTCATTTTCCTTGACCGCAATCTTTATGTCCGCAAATTCACACCGGCTGTCAAAGATGTCATCAATCTCATGGACTTCGATATAGGCCGACCAATAGGACATATTTCGTTTAATATTAAGTATAATGAACTGGAAAAAGATGCTCATACTGTATTAGACCACCTCGTCCCCATTACACGAGAAGTTTCCACAGCCAATGGGAAATGGCTCGCCTTGCGTATTTTGCCATACATGACTATGGACAATGTCATCAAAGGCGTCATTATTACTTTTATCGACATCACTGAGTTTAAAAAGACATCATTGAAATTGCAAAAGTTTTCAGTAGCCGTCGAGGAAAGTCCTACCGCTGTCATTATTACAGATGGCAATGGCGACATCGAGTTTGCCAATGCTGGCGTCACTCGAATGACGGGGTATACTGAGGACGAACTTCTCGGCCAAAATATTAGACTTTTTCGCTCTCAAGAAGCCCATGAGAATTATTACGAACAATTATGGCAGCAATTACAAGAACAAGGGCTCTGGAAAGGAAGGTTTCATAATAAGAAGAAGGATGGGAAGCCTTATATTGAAGAGGCAACGATCATTGAAATCAGCGAGGACTCTTCAGACAAAGTTTCATACCTCAAGGTTTCTCAGGATATCACTGAACAGGAGCGCACCCAAGAAGCACTACGAAATGAACACCGATTGGTTCGCGGAATCGCTGACACATCGCCAATCGCCCTGGCGATGATTGATGGGGAAGATCGAATCGTATTCGCCAACACTCATTTTGAACATCTTTTTCATATTGATCGCAATACAGCCATAGGCAAGACCTTGGATGAATCGCCCCTGCGTCTTCATCGGTATGATTCCGGCAACGAGTCAAACGATCAGCTTCCTCACCGCAAGGCAATTATGACGGGCCAGGCACAGTATGACGTCATACTTTCTGCCCAATCCTCAAGCGGAGAGCAACGCGCTCTTTCGGTCAATGCATCGCCTTTGATTGGTCCTTCCGGTTCAATAGGTGGCGCCGTCGTCTCCTTCGAAGATATTACCAGTCACGTCCGAAACAAATCCTATCGTGAGCTTCTCTTCTCTATTGTCCAATCATCGGACGAAGTCGTTTTCTTTCTGTCAAGCGAGGGAACTATCAGTTCGTGGAGCAACGGTGCGAGCCATCTTTATGGATACAATTCCGGGGAGATCATTGGAGAAACTGTTTCCATACTCGTCAGTCCGGAAACCCGCGAAGCCTTTCCCCCCATTTTGGATCGTGCCCGACAGGGGGAACGTATCAAGAATCAGAGAGGTGTCCATTGCCACAAAAACGGCAGTCCTATTGACGTCACATTGACATTGACGCCAACGGACCAGGAAAACGAGCTTATCGCCATCGTATCTCCTCAGTCCAAGGCTCAGATCCAGGGAATGGTTGAAGCAGAAGACATACAGGCCGAACAGACGTCTCCCCCCAAAGACGTGCAGGGAAAGGACTCATGACGCAAAAACGATCCGGACCACAAACCCTCTCCCGACTCCGAGAGAAGGCCGAACGACTTTTGAGTAAACTCCCGAACGAAGAATCCACGACCCAAGCCGAGGATTTTCGTGAACTTTTGCATGAATTGAATGTATACCAAATTGAACTCGAGCTGCAAAATGAAGAGCTCATCAACATGCAGACGCAGCTTGAGCATTCTCGCGACCGCTATATTCGACTCTTTGATTTCGCTCCTGTTGGGTATTTCTCCTTCAATAATAAAGGAGTCATTCTTGACGTCAATTTAGCAGGCTCCAATATGCTTGGCGTCAACCGCATGTATTTACACAACAAGCCTCTTGTCACCTATCTGGAGCCTGCCTCGCAAATCATTTTTTCCATGCATCTTCACGCGGTCATGGCTTCCCATGATGCGGTACATACCTGTGAACTCGTTTTCAAAAGCCGAAAAGATCGACGCGTCATCGCCAAAGTGCAATCACTCAATTCGACAGCCGGAAACTGCCCTCCACAGTGCCTCTCCGTCTTCATGAACATTACGGATATGCGTCAAGCCGAACGGGATTTGCGACGGAGTAAGGCTGAACTCGATACAATGTTCGAAGAAACACTGAGCCCTATTGCAGTGCTTGATAACACAGGCCAGTTTCTCAACGCGAACAGACAGGCTGCAAAATTTTTCGAAACATCCAGAGAAAACCTGCGTGAATCCAACTTGAAACGTTTTTGTCCATTCGAGTTCAAACCATCCGCACTGGTAGGACTCCCTTTTCCCATTGGGGAATCCGTCGAATTCGAATATATCGTCGGCTCAAAAACAAAAACCATGCTGCAAAATCTCATTCCCATCTGTCACGAGAACGAGGACACCACAATATATTATGTTATCGGTCAGGATATCACTGAACGTAAACGCATGGAACACGAACTTCGCCGAGCCAAAGAAGCAGCGGAATCGATTAGTCTCGCCAAGAGTAACTTTCTCGCCAATATGAGCCACGAGATACGTACACCCATGAATGCCATTATGGGCATGACCAAAATGGTTCTTGAAAGTAATCTCCACGCGGAACAACGCACCATGCTTGAGGGCGTGTGTGAAGCTTCACACTCGTTATTGGAAATTATCAATGATATCCTTGACTTTTCTAAAATTGAAGCGGGGAAAGTGGAACTGAAACCGGAAGAATTCGATCCACGAACTGTCATCGATGCCACGATGCGTGTCTTTCGCATTCCTGCAGAAAAAAGTGGCTTAGAACTTACCGCCACCTATGCTCCCGATGTCCCCACTCAGGTATATGGCGATTTTGGGCGGTTGCGCCAAATATTGGTCAACCTTGTTGGCAATGCCCTCAAATTCACGCCAAAAGGCTCAGTTGAGATAAACGTTTCCCAGCTTATGCCCAAAACGAGTGCTTGTTCGAATGCAGCCACGCTTCTCTTTTCTGTCAAAGATACTGGCATTGGGATTCCGACGGAAAAATTCGAGACGATTTTTGATAGTTTTACCCAGGAAGACTCCACCACAACCAAACGATATGGTGGAACAGGACTCGGCCTGGCGATTTCAAAACGTCTGGTCGAAATGATGAACGGAAGTATCTGGTTGGAGAGTACTGTCGACGTGGGGTCG
The DNA here is from genome assembly GCF_000429305.1 of Desulfovibrio inopinatus DSM 10711. Classification (NCBI taxonomy): domain Bacteria; kingdom Pseudomonadati; phylum Thermodesulfobacteriota; class Desulfovibrionia; order Desulfovibrionales; family Desulfovibrionaceae; genus Desulfovibrio; species Desulfovibrio inopinatus. The sequence goes on along the minus strand of NZ_AUBP01000021.1, from coordinate 121,849 downwards.
ACATTTTACTTCACGGTTACCTTTGAAACGCCGGACAATGTGATGCCAATACGACCCGAGACATCTGCCGCCTCACTTCAGTCTTCAGTCCCTCCTTTGCGTATACTTCTGGCTGAAGACAATCTGCTCAACCAACGATTTGCGAGTCATTGCCTTCGGAGCAAAGGTCATGCTGTGACCGCAGTCCCCAATGGAAAAGAAGCTCTTGATGTATTACGTCAAGACGAATTTGATGTGATCCTTATGGACGTTTCCATGCCGGTTTTGGACGGTATCGAAACCACACGCGCCATACGTGCCGATCAAAGCGGCCAGTTCGATCCAACCATTCCCATCATTGCGCTGACGGCCCATGCAGTCAAAGGCGATAGGGAACGCTTCCTCGAAGCAGGTATGGATGACTACGTTTCCAAGCCGTTTGATCTCGATGTTTTATTCGAAGTTATTGCCAAATGTTTGCCGAAATCGGCAAGGCAAATCCCTTTCCATACAGCCGAGAGTATGCCGGTACACACCGACACCATCTTCGACGCCCAATGGATTTCTTCGAAGTTCAGTGCAAAATATGATTTTTACAACGAAATCTTTGAAATGTTCATTGAAGATGCAGGAGAAAAATTGCATCGCGTCAGAGGATTCCTTGGAGATAACGCGTTCGAAGCCATAAGTGATGAAGCCCATTCTCTCAAAGGTATGTCTGCAACAATCGGAGCCGCCCGTTTTCGGACTGCTTCACAAGAACTTGAGGCTGCGGCACGACAAAAGCAACTCGACGAGGCTCGACAACGCTTTGTTGTGCTCGAAGATGAATTATCGCGTCTTCGCAACCTTAATATGGATGAAGCTACGTTCGAGGACATCAAAAACGGCAAGGTATGATTCTGCTTTGAAATTCAGGCCAATACGCCTATAGTCTGTCTTTTCTGCAACATTACCGGGCACAACAAATCACATACTCATGATTACACTTCGCAATGTCGATGTTTTTTACGGCAAAGTACATGCAGTCAGGCGCGCTTCCCTCCATGTCGACGAGGGAGAAATCGTTGCGCTTATCGGAGCCAACGGAGCGGGCAAAACGACCCTTCTCTGCACCATTTCTGGACTCAATCGTCCAAACCGCGGCTCTATTACCTTTGCCGGTGAAAATATCGGAAAAAAAAGTCCGGACAAAATCGTTCGGGCCGGTATATCCCAAGTGCCTGAACGCCGACTCGTCTTCAAACCGCTCAGTGTCGAAGACAACCTCAATCTCGGTGCATATTCAATCCGTGGGGCTGCCGCCAAAAAACAGGCAAAATCCGATCTCGACAGCATCTACGACATGTTTCCCATCCTCGGACAACGGCGTAAACAAGCGGCTGGCACACTCTCCGGCGGAGAACAACAGATGCTTGCCATTGGGAGAGCGCTGATGGCAAGACCACGGCTTCTCTTACTGGATGAGCCCGGTATGGGATTGGCTCCGGCTATATGCAAAGAAATTTTCAATACAATTACGACTCTTCGTCGTGAACGCAACCTGACGGTGTTGCTTGTTGAGCAAAATGCGAAGAGTGCACTTGGTATAGCTGACCGAGGCTACGTCCTCGAAACAGGACGCATCATTTTACAAGGGCCGGCTGAAGAGCTTCTGGCCAATCGTGATGTGCAACGCGCCTATCTTGGACGTGAGCGCAGCACGAACTGACACCGACCGAGCATGGAGAACCGGCATGTATTTCGACCCTAAATTTGAAACCATGAGTCGCGGGGAACTCTCGCAGCTTATCTTGGAACGGCTCCAGTCTACCCTGAATCGCGTGGCGCGCAATGTCCCCTATTATAAAACCGCCTTTGCCGAACGCGATATTGATCCTGATGACTTTTATACATTGGAAGACATTACACGGCTTCCTTTCACCACGCGGGATGTTCTCATGCAAGGATACCCCTATGACCTTTTTGCCGTACCATTGCGTGATGTAGTCCGCCTGCATACACCGTCAGGGTCGTCCGACAAACCCATTGTTGTCGGATATACCAAAAACGATCTCGCGAAATGGTCATCGTTGACTGCACGCATTCTTGTGGCGGGTGGTGTCAGCCGGGATGATGTCGTCCAAATTGCATTTTCTTATGGCCTGCTGACGGGAGGTTTTGGATTTCATAATGGAGCAGAATTAATCGGAGCGGCTGTTATCCCGAGTTCCAACGCCCCGAGCTCTCGCCAAATCATGATCATGCAGGATTATAAATCCACGGCCCTTATCTGCACGCCGAGTCACGCCCTGCGTCTGGCTGAACAGCTTGAAAATGCCAATATTAATATCAATGCTTTACCGCTACGCTGGGGGCTTTTTGGTGGGGAACCCTGGAGCATCGCCATGCGAACCGAAATTGAAGATCGTCTCAAAGTTACGGCGACGGATAATTACGGAATCAGCGATGTGATGGGGCCGGGCGTAGCTGGTGAATGCCAACACCAATGTGGCATGCACATCAACGAAGATCATTTTCTCGCCGAAGTCATCAATCCCACAACGGGAGAACCTGTCGCAGATGGTGATGTGGGTGAACTCGTGTTGACAACACTCACCAAGGAAGCATTTCCCGTCATCCGGTATCGTACCGGCGACCTCACCCGCATCATTGACGAACCTTGTGCGTGCGGTCGTACGTTCCGCCGTATCGATAAAATTCAGGGCCGAGTGGACGACGTTTTTGTTTTCCGTGGCATCAATGTCTATCCGAGCCGCATTACACGGATATTGTCAGAATTTGAAAATGCGTCACACCGCTTCATTGTTGAATTAGAACAGCATGGAGCACGAGATGAAGCTGCGCTCAAAGTTGAAATGTCTGAAGGATTCTTCTTTGATCAAATGCGTGTCCAGCATGAATTCGTAAAACGTATTGAAAAACGACTCCATTCGGAACTTGGCGTCTCCTTTAATGTGAAACTCGTTGAACCCAAACGCGAAGAAGAAGACGAGCCAGCTTATACAGTGATTGATAAACGCCATATCCGTCATTAAAAAACACATGAACATAAACCGAATCCGGACATGAAATATCGCATACCGGATTCGGTAACTCGTTGCTATCTCTTCCCTCTCCTCTTGCATATCCGACTTTTCTCCTTGCACAAAATCATGAAAACAACGTATTATCTCTTTCACTCTATGCAATAAGAAAAGTGCAGATGTGACACCTGATGCCAATGTAAATGAAGACAACGTGTTCAACCTGTGAGCAGCTCATGTCATTGTCTTCTTTTTGCCTTTCACCACAATGTGTCTTGCAACCAAGCTTTTCTTTCCCAACGCACAGTGTTGTATCGAGTCGAAATGGTCGTCCAGCCCTAACGGGATGCCGCGCAAGGAAAACATGGAGAAAGATGGAAGCGATGCACAACGCGGTCTGCTTTCATCACGGGAGGACACGATGAAAAAATCAGTATTCAGGACCCTCAACTTTAAGCTCATATCCAGCTATACTGTCCTCATCATTGCGTTAGCTGTTGTCGGCTTCACGGGATATAAAGCAGCTCAAACTATCGGCAAGGGCTTAAGTACCATGTTCAACCAATATCTTCCAAGCATTGACTATCTCATTGAGGCGGACCGAGACCTGCAGCAACTTCTTGTTGCTGAACGCTCCATGATTTTCATCGAACCTTCATCAAAAGAATTCAAAGAACTTGAAAGCACGTATGACGAAAACCTCCAACAAGCGATCGAACGATTTACCAAATTTGCTGCTTTAGCCACAACGCAGGAAGAGCTTGACCTTATTAAAAATTTTGAAACTGCATACATGGCCTGGAAAGATATTTCCCGCCGTGTTGTCGATGCAAGAAAAACAGACACCGACGAAGGCCGTCTTCTTGCCTTGGAGCTGACCCAGTCAGAAGCCAAGAACAAATTCGAAGCCATGCGTGACATTATCAACACACTCACAGAACTGAATCTAAAATTTTCGGCAGAACGAGAACAAGAAGCGAAGACCGTCTTCAACAATGCCGTCACCCTTATTTCCGTACTGACGGGAGCCATGATCCTATTTGGCATCTTCACAGCATGGTTGATTATCCGGGGCATCTCTCGGAGCCTTGGAGGTGAACCAGACGAAATCGCCGACATTGCCAACCAGGTTGCCATCGGCGACCTCTCCTTGAATTTTCATGATAACGCGAAATCAGGAAGCGTTTATGCCGCCATGCGAAATATGGTTGATGCCTCGCAGAAGGTGACAGCAATCATGTCCAGTCTGGCAGAAGGAGACCTTGATATAGAGGCCGTGGAACGCTCAGAAAAAGATATCCTCATTCTGTCGCTCAAACGTTTAATAGAAGCAGAAAAAGGTGTTGCGTTAGCCGCAGGTCAGCTCTCCCAAGGAGATCTCAACGTCAACCTTATCCCTCGCTCAGATAATGACAGCCTCATTACAGCGCTTGCAAGTCTTGTTGCCGCCGAACGCGACATTGCGACCACCGTCGAAGAATTATCCAAAGGGAATCTCAATCTTCAGGTCATGGAACGCTCAGAAAACGATAAGCTCATGCGTTCACTCAAAGTTTTGATCCAGGCCGAAACCCAAGTTGCCGATGCAGCCCAACAATTGGCCCAAGGCGATATTTCCATCCAACTGACGGAACGCTCCTCATCGGACAGACTTATTCAATCACTCCAGATACTTGTTGCAGCCGAACGAAACACGGCAGAAATTCTGCAACAACTCGCGGTTGGAAATCTCGATGTGAGTGTCAACGAACGTTCGGAACAAGACGAATTGATGCGATCCATCCAATCTTTGATTCAAGCGGAGCGCAATATTCTTGCCCGTGTCCAGGCCCTGGCCATTGGTGATATGACCCAAACGGTACAACCCCGATCGGATAAAGACGCCCTGCTTACGGCATTAAACAACCTGTTGAAAGCGGAAAAAGAGATCGCCATCATTGCCCGAAAGCTGAGTCAAGGTAATCTGACTGTTTCCGTGACAAAACGCGATGACAAAGACGAGCTTTTGGAATCCTTGGCAGAAATGATTTCCAAAATCAGCGAAGTTCTCGCTGAAGTCCAAGAAGGCTCGGAGAACGTCGCGTCGAGCAGTGAAGAAATGAGTGCAGCGTCGGAAAGCCTGTCACAGGGAGCATCCCAACAGGCCGCTGCCGTGGAGGAATCTTCGTCCTCCATGGAAGAAATGGCATCCAGCATCGGGCAAAACGCAGATAATTCAAAGCAAACGGAAGCCATCGCAATTAAAGCTGCCGTTGATGCCAAATCCTCTGGCGATGCCGTCAAAGAAACCGTCAACGCTATGAAGGATATTGTCGGGAAGATTTCCATCATCGAAGAAATCGCCAGACAAACTGACCTTCTCGCCCTGAATGCTGCTATTGAAGCTGCGCGTGCTGGAGACGCCGGCCGTGGTTTTGCAGTTGTCGCATCCGAGGTCCGCAAACTTGCCGAACGCAGCCAACAAGCGGCGTCGGAAATCTCAAGTCTGGCCGCGAATAGTACCGATGTGGCAGAACGGGCTGGCATTTTGCTTGATAAACTCGTTCCGGATATTCAACGAACGGCCGACCTCGTCCAGGAGATCAACGCCGCGAGCCAAGAACAAAGCACTGGCGCAAGCCAAGTCAACAAAGCCTTGCAACAACTCGATCAAGTTATTCAAGGCAATGCTTCTTCAGCCGAACAACTTGCATCCACGGCAGAAGAACTTTCGGCCCAAGCCGAACAACTGCGTGCATCTATAGCCTTTTTCAGCCTGAAAGCTCCAACGCAACAAAAAACTCTCACAGACCCCAAGCAACGCCTGTTTACCTCGCGAAAGCATGGAGCCCAAGCTCAGAAACAAGAGCAGGACGTAACACAGCCTGAAAGCATTATGCAGAAACTTGGTATGGACGAAGATATGGAAGAGCACGATGAAGAATTTGAGCGCTTTTAGTAATACACCAAATCTTTACCGATAACTAAATCCAACGCTAAGAAGGCAGAAAAAAATCTTTTTTCTGCCTTCTTATATTAAAGAACATCATTGGTTTCATTTATACAATACGATAAAAACACATCATCTTTCCCCAAAGTAATTTTCTATTTGAATATTTTCTCAAGCAATTGAGAATCATACCAAATGTATTGATAAGAACATAACATCACCGCCACATTTTTCCGTACACATCAAAGACAAAAGATTGGAAACATTGTAGACTCAGCGCATAACTCAGACAAAGAGGGTGCATTCACCACGTAGTATCCACATCGTAGGGAGGACAGGATGAAAAATACTTTTTTTGGAACCCTGAAATTCAAACTCGTATCAAGTTATACAATCCTTATTGTTTCGTTAGGCATCATCGGTTTTATTGGCTATGAGGCCGCCGAATTCATCGGCACCGGCCTGACAGACATCGCCGAATACTCTCTCCCAGGAATCGACAATCTCATGGAAGCCGACCGCGACCTGCAACAACTCCTTGTCGCTGAACGTACTATGATTTTTACGGATGTTTCCTCCGACACTTTCAAAAAGCTCGTTGAGGCGTATGAAGATAGATTGCAACAGGCAGCCGAACGCTTCGGAAAATATGCTATTATCGCCCGATCACCAGAAGAACTCGCGCTCATTGAACAATTCAAAAAAGCCTTTGTAGCTTGGCAAGCTATCTCCCGACAGGTTGTGGATGCAAGAAAGACCAACACGCCCGAAGGGCGCGCCGTCGCTATGGATATCACACTGTCAGCTGCCAACGAAAAATTCAACACGATGCACGAGATCCTTGCCGAGTTGACAGATTTCAACCTCAAATACGCAACAGAACACAAGACAAAAGCCGAAGATATTTTTCACAAATCAGTCAGGCTGATTTCGATCATCACTTTCGTCATGCTGTTTTTCGGCATTGCTATGGCCTGGATCATTATTCGGAGTATTTCGCGTAGCATTGGAGGGGAACCGGCTGAAATCGCCCGCATTGCGTCTCAAGTCGCTATTGGCGACTTATCTTTGAAATTTCATGATAACGCCCAACCGGGAAGTGTCTATGAAGCCATGCAAGACATGGTCAACGCATCGCAAAACGTGTCCGCAATGATGTCGCAATTGGCCAAGGGAGACCTCGACGTCTCTCCTGTGGAGCGCTCGGAAAAGGACGAACTCACTCATTCTATCCAAGCACTCATCGAAGCCGAACGAGGCACGCTTTCCCTCGTTCAGGCCCTCGCAATCGGCGATCTCACACAAACAGTCCAGCCACGGTCGGATAAAGACGAACTTCTCATAAATTTACGAAATCTTCTTATTGCAGAAAAAAAGATAACCAACATTGCCAAAGAACTCAGCCGAGGCAACTTGGCTATTTCTATTGAGAAGCGAGATAAGAAGGACGAGCTTTTGGAATCATTGGGGGAAATGATTTACCGAATCAACGAAGTGCTCAATGAAGTACAAAATGGATCGGAGAACGTCGCATCAAGCAGCGAAGAAATGAGTGCAGCATCGGAAAGCCTGTCACAAGGAGCAGCCCAACAAGCCGCAGCTGTGGAAGAATCGTCGTCTTCAATGGAAGAAATTGCTTCCGGCATCGAACAAAATGCGGATAACTCCAAGCAAACGGAAGCTATTGCAGTGAAAGCCGCAATCGATGCACAATCATCCGGGGACGCTGTGAAAGAAACCGTCTCTGCGATGAATGATATCGTCAGCAAAATATCCATTATTGAAGAAATTGCCCGACAAACCGATCTTCTCGCGCTGAACGCCGCCATTGAAGCTGCCCGCGCCGGAGATGCCGGTCGTGGTTTTGCGGTTGTTGCATCGGAAGTAAGAAAATTGGCAGAGCGTAGCCAAAAAGCTGCTTCTGAAATAACAACATTGGCGGCGGAGAGCACCAATGTGGCTCAGCGAGCCGGTTCATTGCTCGACAAACTCGTTCCCGACATTCAACGTACGGCCGACCTGGTCCAGGAGATCAACGCCGCAAGCCAAGAACAAAGCACCGGTGCAAGCCAAGTCAATAAGGCTTTACAGCAGCTTGACCAGGTCATTCAGGGGAATGCGTCTTCGGCGGAAGAACTCTCATCTACGGCGGAAGAACTCTCGGCTCAAGCAGAACAACTGCGTGCTTCGGTTGCTTTTTTCAACTTGAAAGCTCCTACCCAAGAAAGAGCTTTCGCAGGAGCCAAACAACGTCTGATTACACCGCAAAGACAAAACGCCAAAGAATTGAAGTCGGAGCAGGACATGTCACGCTCTGAAAGCATTATGCATAGACTCGGTATGGACGAGGATATGGAAGAAAGAGATGAAGAATTCGAACGCTTCTAAAAAAAACGAATGAAGATACAACAAGAAAACCGGGCGTCTGGACAGCCATGGCTGTCCAGACGCCCGGTTTTCTTTCTGCCAAGCTGCTACGGCGTGTTGAGACACGACTTGGGAATCAATCCTTTCGTCGTAAGGTAATCCGCCATACTCCACGCCAAGACAGCGTTTGCCGCGGCATTAGGATGTTTGGTGGGATCGTTGGTAATTTCCATATAGTTGTTGGCAAGAGGATCGGCAACATAGTCGGCAAGTATACCTTCGAAAAATGAATCGATGAATAAGTTCCCCACCCGAGTGAATAATACAAAGGCCGCACCGTTTTCCGCAGCCGTATCATGGATCTTCTTGACAATGGCAACGCCAAGATCATTGACCTTCTTCATAGCGTCAATTTGTTCCTGTGTCGGAGTAGAAATGTGTTTTGACGACGTTTCAGAGTGTGCTTTGTCAGCCGCCGCCAATTTGGAGCGGAAAAAAAGGAGGGCGTCACGCAACATACGATAGGCTCGACTGTAACGTGCGACAAGCCGATCAGTGTCGATGAGGGTCATATACAAACGGCTATTGTTGGCGACCGGTGAATTTTTTATGATAAGTTCACCATTTTCTAACTCAAAGCGTGGTTTCCCCATCCCCCACACCTTGTCTCGCATATGCCGCACATCACCATAATGTGGCAGATATAAGAGAACGAGATCGGGTTTATAACGAAGTCCTTCGGACTGAAGCCGTAACAACATTTGGTCAAGACCGTAGCCGTTGACCCCGAGATTCACGACCTCGACGTGTTGAAAATACCCTTCGAGTAACGTTGTGTAGTGTTCGGCAAGAGACACCCCGAAGCCGAACGTGTGTGAATCGCCTAATGTCACGATACGAAAAACCCCGTCCGGCTTGGCGTACTCGGTGGGACCATCACGCAGTCCTTTATCATTAATGGCATATTCCACGGTCTTGCCTGTAGCCTTGGAGACGGCAACGGCTCCGGCCTGCGGAGCCCAACCTAATTGGTCATCAAAACGCATGACTTCTTGTGGCACAACAAGTCCCCATGTCTTGTCGAGCATGGTCCAGGTCACTCTGGCCGTCACTTCAACAAACAAGACAAGTCCAACGATATAGATTACGGTAAAAATAATTTTTTTTCGAGTCGACAGTGTCAAAAGAGAACTCCGAATCGGTTTGGTTTCAAGCTGGGTTACATTTCATTTTATCTGAACATGACAGACCTGCCGCAACTGCTTAAACGGCTTCGTCTCAGTCTGCAAGATGCTCTTAATGAGCTTTCTTCATGGAGGACAACGCGATGTTCACCCCCCGTATGATGACAACATTTGTATGCCTGCTGTGCACCATGCTGAGTACATCCCTCTATGCCGATCAATCGGACGCGATCGCAACCCTTGAAAAAGCCGGACTTGTTGAAGTGACAACACTGGATCCAAGCATTATTTTGGACATGCGGTATGCCACGATCAATAATTTCACGGGTAAAAAAGTGTATCCGGCTGACCGGTGCTTCCTCAATGCTGACGTCGCCAAGCGATTGATTGCCGTACAGCACGATCTGCAGAAAAAAAACCTTGGCTTAAAGCTCTTTGACTGTTACCGGCCTTTTTCCGTTCAGAAAATATTCTGGGACATTGTTCCCGACCCACAATATGTGGCCAAACCCGTGGAAAAAAATGGTCACCCCATTTCGGGATCACGTCACAATAAGGGATTTGCTGTTGACTTGACCTTGGTTGATGCCGAAGGAAAGGAACTGCCCATGCCGACGGAGTTTGACGATTTTACAAAAAAAGCCAGCCGCGCATGGAAGGGCGATGCCGTGCGTCATCAGAATATGCTTATCCTTGAAAACGCCATGACCACCCATGGTTTCGAGCCGTTGCCGTCGGAGTGGTGGCATTTCGATGGACCAGGCTGGCAGAACAAACCGCTTCTTGATGTTGCTATCCCAGCCCAATAACATTTTAACCAGGCGCCTTCTCGCGCCATCTCCGTATGACTGACCAACTCACGATTTCCAATGCATCACTCCTCGACGAAGAAGATGCCATTCGCGTTTACGTCGTCAGCCTCGGCTGTCCGAAAAACCGCGTCGACACCGAACGTCTCCTTGCCGGTCTGCCCGGCCGGGCTATTCTTGTTGAAAACCCGAGTCAGGCCGACCTGGCCCTCATTAATACCTGTGGGTTTATCGGGCCGGCCGTGGAAGAATCCGTCCGGACCATTTTAGAGACGGCGGAAGCATGCGCAGAAACCTCAGACCCGCCGGTTCTGGCGGTGGCAGGCTGTTTGGTGAGCCGTTACGGTGAAGAACTTGCCGAACAAATGCCCGAGGTAGACGCCTGGCTGTCAACGGATGAACTCGATACATGGCCTGAACTCGCCGCCAGAGCACTCGGTATTGATCCCAGGACGGACATGCCCGACAGAGTCCACACAACAGCACCGAGCTACGCCTACTTGAAAATTGGTGAAGGTTGCCGTCATGCCTGTCGTTTCTGCGCCATCCCGTCCATTCGTGGCCGATTACGCAGTGATCCCGACGATGCCATTCTCCGTGAAGCCGCCCGCTTGACGCGAATGAACATCTCCGAACTGATCCTGGTCGCGCAAGACCTGACAGCCCACGGCCAAGACCGGGGCGACCCCAATGGGCTGCTTAAATTATTGGAAAAACTGCTTGAGCAAGGCGGCATGGAACGATTGCGCATGCTCTATCTGTACCCCAAGGGCGTGGGCAATGACCTTCTTGATTTCATTCGTGATGCCGGGTCGCCGCTGCTGCCATATTTTGATATTCCGCTCCAACATGCCCATCCCGATATCCTCAAGGCCATGGGGCGACCGTTTACCGGAGATCCACGACACGTGCTCAATCGAGTACGCAGCCGCATGCCCCATGCCGCCATTCGTACGACGTTCATTGTCGGCTACCCTGGCGAAACCGACATCCATTTCAAATCCTTGTGCGACTTTGTTCGCGAAGCACGCCTCGATCATGTGGGAGTATTTCCCTACTATCCTGAAGAAGGGACCGCAGCCGCAACCATGGAAGATCAAGTCCCTGAAGCCGTAAAAGAAGAACGTCGGCAACACCTGATGGAAATTCAGGAAGAAATCAGTCGTGAAAAATTGACCGTATGGCAAGACCAAACGGTGGACGTCCTTGTCGATGAACAGCATCCGGAATGGCCTGAGCTATATATTGGTCGCACATGGTTTCAGGCTCCGGACATCGACGGCGTCACATATATCAGTGGCCCCAAGGTCGAACCTGGCAAGATGGTCTCCGCTCAAATTATTGAAACGAAATCATTCGATCTTGTCGCACTCACATAATCTGCGGCTTTTTCGTTCAATTCAGGCCTTTTTACACGGCGAAACAGGTTGTCACGGCACATTGTTTCTGTTAGAGGGTGGCATCCTTTTCGAGGACAGATCCTGTTGGAGGTTAACGAATGGTGGAATCAACCGAAATGAGTCAAGAAACTTCAACCCCGGTCGACATGGACGTCAGCTTCGAAGACGCCCTTGAAGATTACCTTAACGAAGACTTCGGCGATCTCGAAGAAGGCATTATCGTCAAAGGCGAAGTGGTCAAAATTGGCAAGGAACACGTTCTCATTGACGTGAACTTCAAGTCTGAAGGCCAAATCCCCGTTGCTGAGTTTAAAGATGCCGAAGGCGACTTCAATCTGGAAGTCGGCGACCGGATCGATGTGTACGTCGTTTCCAAAAACGAGTCCGAAGGCACCATCAACTTGTCCCGTGAACGGGCCAAGCGGATGCAGCTTTTTGATAAATTGGAAGAACTGCAGGAGCAGGATGACGTCATTAAAGGCCGCATCATCCGCCGCATCAAAGGTGGCTACACCGTCGATCTCGGCGGCGTCGAAGCCTTCCTGCCTGGTTCTCACGTCGATCTTCGCCCGGTTCCCGATATGGACGCCCTGGTCAATCAGGAGTTCGAATTCCGGGTTCTGAAGATCAACCGTCGCAGAAGCAATGTCATTGTTTCCCGTCGTGTGCTTCTGGAAGAACGCCGCGACTCCATGCGCAAAGACCTGCTCAAAACCCTCGAGGAAGGTCAGGTCATTACAGGCAAAGTGAAAAACATCACCGAATACGGCGTCTTCGTCGATCTCGGCGGCCTCGACGGTCTGATGCACATCACTGACATGTCCTGGAAGCGCATCAAGCATCCCAAGGAACTTGTTCAGCTTGGCGACGAACTCGAACTCAAGGTGCTTTCCTTCGATCGCGAAAAGCAGAAAGTTTCGCTTGGCATGAAACAACTCGTGCCTGATCCGTGGGAAAACATCATCGACAAATATCCTGTGGATACGCGCTTGTCCGGCAAAGTGACCAATCTGGTCGACTACGGTGCATTCGTTGAGCTCGAACCCGGCGTCGAAGGTTTGGTCCACATTTCGGAAATGTCTTGGACCCGCAAGCTGCGCCATCCGTCTCAGATGGTTCACACCGGAGATGAAGTCGAAGTCGTCGTCTTGGGCGTCGATCCCGACAAAAAACGCATCTCCCTCGGCATGAAACAAGTTCGCCCCAATCCGTGGGATCTTGTTGCCGAAAAATATCCTGAAGGCACGATTCTGGAAGGTGCTGTCAAGAACATCACCGAATTCGGTATCTTCATCGGTATTGAAGACGGTATTGACGGACTTATCCATGTGTCCGACATTTCCTGGACCAAGAAAATTCGCCATCCCAACGAACTGTACAAGGTTGGCGATCTCGTCCAGGCCAAAGTACTCACCGTGGACAAAGAAAACGAAAAGTTCACCTTGGGTATCAAACAGCTCACCGACGATCCGTGGACCAATGTTCCGGAAAGCTACCCCGTGGGCTCCATGGTCAAGGGGCTTGTGACGAACATCACCGATTTCGGCCTGTTCGTTGAAGTGGAAGAAGGCATTGAAGGCCTCGTTCACGTTTCGGAAATCAGCCGCAAGAAAATCAAATCGCCTGCCGAAATTTACAAGGAAGGCGACACGATCGACGCTCGCGTCATCCATGTCAGCGGTGACGAACGCCGTCTCGGCTTGTCCATCAAGCAGCTCCGCGACGAAGAAGACAAGAAAAAATCCAAGGAATTCCGCACTGCTGGACCTTCGGATACGGGCAGCAACCTCGGCGAACTGCTTCGCATGAAGCTCGAAAACGCTCAGGAAGAAGCTCAGGAAGAAGCTCAAGAAGAAGACGTTTAGTCTTTAAGTTCTTGTTCCTCTGCTCTCAACAGCCGGGAGAGATAACTCTCTTCCGGCTGTTTTTTTGTAATCTCCCACTTCTCTTCACGCCCTCCATGTTCTCCACGAAAACAACAAAATTCATCATGTCATGTACACATTGTACGAGAGAGATGAACGCTGTCTTGTTTCATCGATTAAACTTGCGTTTCTTGACAGGGGAGACAAAATGGAAAACAACAATTCAATGGTGATGAATATATAGGCATATGCACCACTCTTCATCATTCCATTATCCAGAATGTAACCTTTGCCCCCATTTGGAAGAGTATGCTTAACACGCTCCACGTGCTTATTGTCGATGATAGCCGATTGGCCCGTCTCGAAATTCGAAAGATGCTCGAAAAACACGTTGGGCAAATATATGAAGCGGCGAACGGCCAAGCCGGTCTCGACATACTGAATGCAGGAGCAATTGATATTGTGATTACAGACATTCGTATGCCGGAGATGGATGGATTAGAACTGGCTCGACGAATTCGGGCACAGGCGAATGATACGATCGCCCTGATTTTTCATACAGCGTTTAGCGATGAAGAATCGTTTCTCGCTGCACTTGAACTTGGAGCAGAATCATTCATCAAAAAACCCGTGTTGCCGTCCGAACTTCTTCAAGCTGTAAAGGCCGCCGATAGAAGACTGGAAACACTGCGCCATTCCACCCCCATTGAGCAACTTCAACAATCCCTTCTCGACCACGCCCCGGACTTCTATATCGTCACCGAAGGCAAGAGTATCATTTATTTGAACCGGTCCTGTTCTTCATTTCTTCGCTGCAGTGATTGCGAAGGAGAAGGACTCGATAGCGTTCTCGGTAACCGATTCCTTCTAAAGCGCGATGATCCCTCCCCGCATTGTGTTCTTTTTAACAACTGGTCTCGATTCATCCAGGATTTTTCCGACAATGAATTTATTGTCACCGTACGCGATAATGACCTCGTCAATGCGGGACGTTCGTTTCTCATGCGAATAACCTCTATCCTCGTCGGGGGCGAACGCTATTACGTCATTAGCTTTACCGATGTCTCTCGCCTGGAGCAGGAGCGTGAGTTTTATTACGACCAATCAACGAAAGACCCACTGACCGGTATCGCTAACCGAAAAATTTTAGAATCCGAATTGGAACGAGAAATTGTGCGAAGTAATCGGTATGGCTCTCCGCTTTCGCTCGCCATATTCGATATAGACGACTTCAAAACCGTCAACGACACGTATGGTCATCAGGTTGGCGATTTTGTCCTCGTCCGGATGGCTTCCATTGTCTCCAGAATGATTCGAAAGATAGATGTATTCTGTCGATATGGAGGAGAAGAATTCATTCTTATCATGCCCGAAACACCGCTCAGTGGTGCGAAGGTTGCCGCAGATAAACTTCGCCAGACGGTTGCCGACTCCGATCTTGAGATTCCTATCAAAGTAACCTGCAGTGTCGGGGTCGCCACCCATCAACCAGGTGAATCCGGTACAGCACTCATCGCCCGAGCCGATGCGCAACTCTATGTCGCAAAGGAAAATGGAAAGAATCGAGTTGAGATTGATTTGGCGCAGAGTACTCTCACTGACGACAAACAGTGCTAGAAAAAAATGCTTTCCCCGTCCGCTTTACGTTCGCGAAAGAAAAATAAGAGCATAAATGTACACGGTGAAACAACGAAGTGAAGTCATAGGCATTCGAATTTCATGATGCACGACAGACAAGCTAACGATAATCCTTCCAATTCCGCTTCCTCAATCGCATCTTCCTATACCGAAGACGCAACACAAAAAGTACGACAACTATAACAGCAAGTACAATCTTTACCCAGAGCGCTCTCTGGTAATAAAAAGCCCTTAGCATTTTGCATCATCCTTTTTTTTGTTGCTCGGCAATACGATCGCATGACACTCGAACAACAACGCCATTGCTCCGGTTCGGTTCGATTTGGATCAGCTTTTGTGCATGTGTTGCGAATAAATCAACGGGATGATGACTGATGTAGAGAATTTGGATACCTAACCGTTTGCCGATAGACGAAATGAGTTTAACGAACTTGGGAACAAGTTCTGGTTTGAGCCAACAATCCTGTTCATCCAAAACAAGAAACGGCCGGTGACATGTCTCATCAAGCTGCGACAAGGCAATGAGACGTAACCCCACCGACAGAATATTACACACCGATCCGCCTTGCCCAGCCATGACTGATTCGGGATTCCCCTGATTCTCGATTTCGAATTCAACGGACAATTTATTGCTTTTCGTATCACGCCGTGCTTTGACCTGCCGATCCTGCCCTAATATTTCACAGACGGCATGCGTGAGATTTGCTTCAATATCATCGAGAACCGCCCCGAACATATCTTGTGTCAATGCGTCGAGACGGGCGGCCGCTTTAGGCGCGAGTTCCAGAAAAGCTTCCGCATCGACAGCCTGACCATGCAGCTTCCTGTAGGTATCGAACGCCCCCTTGGCTCGCCCACCGAGATGGTGCAAGCGGCTGGTCAGTTCGCGAAGATCGCTGCCATCAAGCCGACACATCGCGGCGTCTATTGTTTCGGAGACGGCCGCGCAAGGGCGACCATCTCCGTGACGGAGAGCCATTTAGATGGCTCCAAAATTGTCGGCAAAACGTTTCCAGAATTCATCTTCCGTATACCGATGCTCCTGGGTACCATAGTGCTCAACGGCGTAGGCCGCCGATATGGCGCCAATCTTGGCGGCATCAGGCAAACATTTGCCCATGCACAGCCCTTTGATCAGACCTGCCCGGAATCCGTCACCTGCTCCGGTAGGATCTTTAACCGTTTTGACTTTGGCGGCGCTAATTTGTGTTTCACTGCCGGATTCGCTGATAAGACACCCTTTTTCGCCAAGGGTTGTGATGACGACCGGAGTCCGCTCAAGAATTTCCGTCTTCGTCAAACCAGTGGAATTCATAATCAGCTCAAGCTCATAGTCATTGGAGATGAGAATAGACGCTCCGGTAAGCATATCGACCAGCTCCGGCCCTTTGAAGGCAGGAATATTCTGACCGGGATCAAAAATACACCGAATCCCTTTTTCCTTATACAGCGACATGTATTTCTTCATGTCTTCAAGGTTACCGGGAGCGGCAATGGCGATCGTATCGGCGGGATCGAGCACATGGAATGCATAATTGGAAGGATATTTCATCGCTCCCATGTTAAACCCTGTGATCTGGTTATCTGACATATCCGTCGTAATATACGCGCCAGCCGTAAATTCAGTAGGGACATTGACCATCCCTTCCATGGAAATGCCACATTCTTTGAGCCAGGCTTCGTATCGATCAAAATCTTTTCCTGTTGTGGCTAAAACCGTCGGATCTTCGCCTAACAGAGATAAGCTATATGCAATGTTCCCAGCCGTCCCCCCGAATTTTTCTTCCAAATTATCCACAAGAAAGCAGACATTCAGGATATGAATCTTTTCGGGCAAAATATGATCGGCAAATTTGCCGGGAAACGTCATGATCCGGTCATAGGCAAGAGAACCGGATATAAAAATTCTCATGAAAACTCCTTGTTTAATGTTGCACATTTCCAACCAGGAAGTTGGACACCAAAACGCGCTGCATCCGATCCCGAACGGGACGAAATACAGCGCGAAAAAATATTCTATCAGGAACGCGCTGAGTCTGGATCGGCTTCGGCCTCAACCCAGTGAATAAAATTCGAAGTTCCTTTCAAGATGGGTACTAAAACCACACACGGTACTTCGTAGCTATGGAGTTCTCGAACACGCTCAATGAATCGGTTGGCGATTTGCATACGCGTTTTCGCGATCATGACGACTTCGTGCTCTTTTTGTATCGCCCCATCCCACCAATACATCGAGGTCATGCCGGGCAGAATGTTCACGCACGCGGCCAAACGTTCCTCAACAATCGTCGCCCCAATGCGTTCAGCTTCTTCCATATCTTTACAGGTAATATAGGCTAATGCGACAGACATGCATTGTCTCCTTCCGAATCAAGTGGCATCACTGACATACCGGTTTGTCGCCGGGAATAGCTGCTGTCAGCCAGTGTTCAATAATCTCACGGTCTTTTGCCGATATGGTTGCGCCGTTGGCGATCATCATATCAACCGTCTTCCCCCAAAATACGCTGTCATTGCCTAGATGGCGGCAAATGCGAGCTGGTGAATGGCACCTGGTACAAACCTTCATAACCACAGACGAACCATCGTCAGGGACATCAGCCAGAGAGAACGCCGACGATGCGACACCCCATGAAGCAATGACAAGTCCGATGGCAAAAAGCATTCCTCGGATGCGCATAGCTCTTTTCTCCTTGTTTGGCATATATCGGACACTGCACATCACAGTACGATCTGCTGAATGACTTCACTGTGCTCCATACATGGCTTGAACGTTTTCAGCAAATGGAGGAGGAAAGCACGATATCATCGCCCTTCATCCATGTATGGTTTCACCATTTACAGCGATCGCATATCGCGAAACAATGGTTCTCCCAGACCCATATTTTTAAGCTTGGCAATCATTTCTGTGATGCCGCCCTGATTTTGCACATAAACACGATGGTACGTCACTCCATCGATAACGGCAGACTCAATGGAGCACTCCATGCCCTTGGCCTGTAAATCGTCACGAAGTTTTTCCGCATTTGCCAAGTCGGTAAACGCACCAGCCTGATACGTTATAAGAATAGGGCCTTTGTGACTGACAAGAACACGATAGAACACGACATCATCCACACGAGCCTGTTCGATAGATGTGTCGAATCCTGCCGATTGCAATTTTTCTGTCAGCGTTGTGGCGCTCTCCTCGTTTAAAAAAGCCCCAACCTGATAGGTGACTTCATAGGAAGGGCCCTCTTGCTGCGGTGTGTTCTTCGCACAGGAGAGACAAACAATACACAGCAGTCCGAGAATAAAAGATCGCACCGCAAATCCCATGCTACTCGCTCCTTGTCGTTTCCGAGAGGCTCACGTTGAAAAGAGACAACAGCGTTCTCCCCAAGGGGCCGGCCATTATCGTGCCTTTTTTGAGCGCGTTGGTGAGAGAGACAGCAAGCCGTTCGAGAAGGCCTACTTCAAGAAAAATCGTTGCCTGATCAAATTGGGGGAAAAAATCGGCCTCTTCCATCCGCTTAAAATAGGCACGAAGCAACACAGCCGAAGAAGCCACTGCAAAGGATCGAACATACGGTTCAAAAATCGGCCGATCATCCGGTCGCACCATCGAGTCATCGGCTAAAGTTTCAATGGCAGTTTCATAAAAACAATGCAGCATGTCGACAAGGTCGGACGAAGGTAAACGTTTGAGTCTTGCCATTGACAATGAAGATCCCTCAGGACCGTCAAAATCTGTAAACAGAAACTCTCTGCCGGTAAATACGATCCTATCTAAAACAAAACATCCATGAACACGAATTTTCCAACACTCAGGAGCCTGACGAAGAAAGCGATCCATCAGTTCCTGGACATCGATGCTTCGTTTATTCAACTCCGCAATCAGGAGTGTCAAATCGGCATCGTCCGTGACATGAACATGACGCATGCCGTCAAAGGCACGAACAATGCGGGCTCGTAATCCCTGATAGGCAGACCGTCTCGCTAAAAAACCAAACGGTTCCGGGGTAAACTCGGGATCTCCATAATCTTTTGCCAATGCCATATGCATGACAGCCGCTTGTTCTCCAAGTGTCTCACACATCGCAATATGATTCCCCGGCAAAAGTTCTCGTTCTTCTTCGGGGAACTCGCTCGGGCCAGCATCACACAAATTCATCCCAGCAAATGGGGCCGGTCGGCCAGCATTACGCCATGCCAAAGTTCGCTCTGCGAACTCTGTCAAATGATTGATATATTTGTGTCGAGCTGTGGTTTCACTGTGATAACTTGTTGTAAACAGGCCCAACGCCATTTCCGAACGTCCAGCTTTTTTATAGACGACACTGCCCAAATACGATGGCGCATGCGGAAAATCACCTTTTTCAGTCAAGTGACGCACGGTTTCCACATCCGGATTGTTGCCTTCAGCCGTACGTCGATAAATTTTCAGCATCACTTTATCATCATAGGCAAACAACATATCTTTGGTGGCAGCTTCGCGGATCTCCGGCGCCGTATGCTCCCCGGCCTGCTCGCCAAGAACCGTACTGTGTTTCCCCGGCAACGAACGAAACTCACCACTTCGGCCTTTGATTATTTGCCGCGTTGCGGCCAAGGTAAACAATCCCTGGTGGTGTCCAGCACTTCCCCCGGCGAGAATTGGTCCTTCCAGAATAACACCGTCTGTTTCATCATCACCCACCACAGTGCAGACAATACGGCCCTTTTCTTCCCGTTCGAGAAGGCCAGTATTTTTCCCCCGTTCGTACGATAAGAACAGGTTAAATGTATCAGACGGTCCATCGGTGTAGTTGGCCTCAACAATAACAAGCCATGCAGGATGATCGGCATCACCGGCCGGGAGGGTTTCGAGAATCTCGGCACGCAGGAATCGTCCTGCTCGTCCGGGCATGAGTCCTTTTGAAGCGAGATAATTCGGCAAGACATGACGTGCCAGGTCATGTTTTACTCCAACGTCAAGAAACACGCCGCCATGGATCGTAATGGAGGGCGTATCGACCACCTGACGTCGTGGAGCGTCTTTGCTGTCAGCCAGTTCAAAAATAAAATATCCATGCCCGTTCATGGTCAGAAAATACGGAGAGGACTCTATTTCCGGAAAAACGGTTTTTCCCGTTGTTTCCACAGGAAGTCTCCCAGCGTATTCCGCCAGGTCAAGTCGTACAGCCTGCGGCGCCCGGCACAAATTCACCACAATGAGAAGGACTTCTTCTTCCATTTTTCGGAGATAGGCCAGAATGTGATGATTATCCGAAGAAACGAACGTCATATCGCCATGACCGAAAGCTCGGTATCGCTTTCGCATGGCAACCAGACGCTTGATCCACCACAGAAGTGAAGCGCTATTTTGTTGCTGCGCCTCCACGTTGACAGCCTGGTAATGGTACTCTGGATCAATGACGACAGGGAGGAATAATCCTTGTGGATTGGCTTTGGAAAAGCCGGCGTTTTTTTCGTCGCTCCATTGCATGGGGGTACGTACACCGTCACGGTCCCCAAGATAAAAATTGTCCCCCATTCCGATTTCATCGCCATAATAAATAACCGGCGACCCCGGCATGGTCATGAGCAAGACGTCCATGAGTTCGATTTTCCGCCGATCATTATCCAAGAGCGGGGCCAGGCGTCGACGAATCCCGAGGTTGATACGTGCCCGTTTATCCAACGCATACATGCGGTACATGTAATCGCGTTCCTCGTCCGTCACCATTTCCAGCGTCAATTCATCATGGTTGCGCAGGAAAACAGCCCATTGACAGTTTCCGGGAAGCGGTGGGGTCTGTTCCAAAATATCAATAATCGGAAACCGATCCTCCATTTCCAACGCCATGAACATACGCGGCATAAGAGGAAAGTGAAAACACATGTGACAGACATCCCCGTCACCAAAATACTTGGCCGCATCCTCGGGCCATTGGTTTGCCTCCGCAAGGAGCATTCGATTTTGATACTTCTCGTCAACATGGGCACGGAGGGTTTTCAGATAATCGATCGTCTCAGGAAGATTTTCGCAATTACTGTCTTCGGATTCAAACAAGTAGGGAACGGCGTCCAGACGCATGCCATCGACTCCGAGATCAAGCCAAAAATCGATGACGTCAAAAATCTTCTCGCGTACCGCGGGATTCTCGAAATTAAGGTCGGGTTGGTGCGCATAAAACCGATGCCAATAATACGCTTTGGCTATGGGGTCCCACGACCAGTTCGACGCTTCAAAATCTTTAAAAATAATGCGTGCTTTGAGGTACTTATCAGAGGTATCGCTCCAGACATAAAAATCGCGTTCCGGACTGCCCGGAGGAGCATGTCTGGCTCGGGTGAACCATGGATGCCGGTCGGAAGTGTGATTAATGACAAGCTCGGTGATAACATAGAGTCCGAGTGCATGGGCTTCATCAATGAAGGTTTTAAACGTTTCCATATCCCCATAATCGGGGTGGATGTCCATATATTCGGCAATATCGTAGCCATCGTCCCGAAGTGGAGAGGGATAAAACGGCAAGAGCCAAATCGCCGTCACCCCGAGGTCACGTAAATAATCCAGTTTCGTTGTAAACCCTGAAAAGTCACCAATACCGTCTCCGTCGACGTCACAAAATGCCTTGATATGGACTTCGTAGATGACGGCGTCCTTGTACCAAAGAGGATCACTCGGACCGCTATACGTACTATTCATGCAATGAAGATGTCGTATTTCAGGTTATTCCGTCAACACACAGGTCGACGGAAAAACATGAAATCATGCCGTATTCAGCAGCGTTCATGGCGTCCTACCCATGTTTTTTTACTTTGGTTGGTAAACTGGCAAAGACGTCTGGCTCCAGCTCCGGCAATGCAAGTTGCTCTTCACGCGAGCGAAGATAGCGCACAAAGACTTCTCCTGACGACGTCAGAAAAATCATTTTTCGACCGCGCTCCCCCCCGACATCCGATGCCACAACACGAATATTCTTATCTGAAAGCACATCAAATGCCGTTGCCACATTGCGCCGCCCGACGCTCAAACTGCCGCTGATCAAGTCCTCTGCTCCGCCGAAAACCTTGGCTTCGATTTTATCAACAAGCGCTCCAAGATTTATTAACCGACGAAAAAGCGTATCAATCCCGGAGTCTACATATCGAAAACGATTGACTTGGAGTTTGTCATGTTCATAGTCAAGAAAGGCCGGTAACAACGCATGAAAAATTCCGCCAATACGTTTTTCACGACAAAAAAGTGTTACAGCGACGCACGACCCTAATATTGTTTCGATGGCGGTCGAGGTGGAATACACCCCCCCGTCTCCCACGCCAAGAAAGACACTTTTATGGCCGGGATACTTCTTCAACATGTTTCTCACGCAATATCCATAAGCTCACGTACAGGATGAACAACAAATCCAAGATTAATGAGCGCTTCTTTCAAAGTTTCCCGCCGAATGGGTTTGGTAATATATAACGCAACACCTTCTTCATAATGTGCACGCATCATATTACGGCCATCTTTAAGACTCGAAATCATTATGTACTTTGCTTTGTCTTTTCCAGAGACATGGTATTCCTTCTCTAAATCTGCAATCTGTTTCAATGCGTCATGACCATTGAGTTCCGGGAGCATAATATCCATAACAACAAGATTAAACGGGATATTGTCTTTCAACGCATCCTCAAACATCTTTACGCCTTCAACTCCCGTTTCTGCGGCTTCGCATGCTCCGTATTGCCGAAGGGTATCTCGTAGAAAAAAACGAACCGACTTGCTGTCATCAACAACTAAAGACCGCATTTCCACTCCTTTTTTCCAGAAAAAATCAGGGTTATGTACAGTGCCGCAAATCCAATACGCTGCTTTCAAACAGGAAGAAACAGCTTTTCTTAGAGCTCAACCGTTTCTCGGTGTACCATGGCAATATGCCCGAACAGCTTCCACAACAGCCTCCACCGTAGCTTGTTGACGTTCTTCACTGAGTAAATCCAGTTCTTCATCCCGGTGTACAATGACTCCAGCTTCAATAAGTACTGCCGGAACATCAGCTTCACGCAATACGACAAGACCATCATATTGGTAGACACCGTTTTTCTTGTCGAGCAACGGTCGATTCTCTCCTTTGATAGGTTCGGCATGGTGCAGCGTTGGGACAAGTCCCCGTCGACGCAATTGTTCTCCGAGCTTTCTGGCCAACGCAAAAGAGGCGCCAAATCGTGGATTTTTCTTTGATACAAAAAGCGAGTAGCCAGAAAATCGATCAGAATAGCGATACGCTTTCCCGTTTACCGTCCATTTCGACAAATACCGTGGTTGAACGGAATCGTGGTGTATCGACAAAACAATATCCGCTTGAGCCGCTTTTGCTGCACGTACTTTGGCCTCAAGGCTATCCACATTCCCCTCGAAATTGACAAGGACTGTTTTCGAGAACCCGGCCTGGCGCAATCCATCGGCCAAAGCAGCAGCAAGCTTTTGATTGAACAAAAATTCCGAACGGCCCCGGGCACTTTGTGCACCTCCCCTGCGGTTCGAATGCCCAACTAAAATGACTGGCCGGAATGTATCGACTCGACATTGTTGACTATATGCTGGTTCAGAGAAAACAAGAGCCCCCATTGCCGTCAGTATCAGGCCGAGAATCACAATTTTCCATTTTTTTTGTTCCATCAACCGGCCCCCTTTCTGCTCTCAACAATGAAAACAATACTGTTGCTGGCCCCATTTTCATCAACGACCATAAGATCATGTCGCCCTGGTTCAAGGTCATAAAACAGCGTCTGTCCCGGTTCTACTTGGCCAATCAATATCCCATCAACATACCAATACAACATGCTCTCAACGGCGCCTTGTCCGGGACGTGCTTGAAAAGCAAGACGTTGGTACTGTTTGGGCACTCCCTGTCGATATTGATACGTTGCCATATCTATTGGTGAAAGAATGTGTGGGGCATCGGCTTCGTCATGACGACATTCTGGAGCAAGGCGCGCAACAGGTTCCACCGGTAGTCCTTCTTGCAAACGCCAGGCCGTGAGTTCCGGGGGATTCACAATCGCTACACCGGAAACAACACGATGGCCGGCAAGACAATCGCCACGCAACCGCCAGCCTGTGTCCGCATCGAGAAAAATACGCCTATGCGTTGTGTCGGGAACAAATCGTGACACTCCAGGAATGGAACGAATGGTTCGCGTTTCCGGACATGCCGGCCCTGGCAGTTGTCTGGACAATTCACAGACGACAATTTCGCCAAAATGCGCACCTGGGAAACTTGGCAATCGAGACCCGGAGGGCTCTATTGCTTTGAAAACATCAAAGAGAAGCGGTCCAGCCTGTCTGGCCCCGGAAATACCTTGAATCGGCTTTCCGGAAAAACTCCCCACCCAAACGCCCACGGCATATCGTCCGGAATACCCAAATGCCCATGCATCCCGGTGCCCGAAGGATGTCCCGGTTTTCCAAGCCACGGCAACGGCATTTCGCGACAGTTTCCATGACCGCGGTAAGTCAGGTCGTTCCACTTGAGATAAAATATCGGTTAAAAATGCGGCCGCCTCCGTGGAACAAATGCGTTCATTGGGTAAGATAACATCGTTCTGCAAAAGTCGTGGACGCATATACAGTCCCCCACGGGCAAATGCAGCATAAATCGCCGTCACATCAAGCAATCGAGCTTCAGCCGCTCCTAACACGAGAGGTAAACCATAAAATGCTGCAGGTTTATCAAGGGTTGATATCCCGGCTTTACGCATGAGCCCATAAAACGAATCCAGTCCAACTTCAGACAGTAAGCGAACAGCCGGAACATTGAGAGAATGGATTAATGCGTCTTCCGCCGTCACTCGTCCCCGAAACTGACCATCGTAATTTCGGGGCTCATAAAATCCAAACCGTGTCGGTACGTCGAGCAAAATGGAATCGGGGACAATGATCCCGGCGTCGAATGCTTGGGCATACAACAGTGGTTTCAGACTCGATCCGGGAGAACGTTGCATCGTCACACCATCGATTTGACCGGCATGGTCGGCATCAAAAAAATTTGCCGACCCGACAAAGGCACGCACAGCCCCGGTCTCGGTTTCAATAACCACGGCAGCAGCATTTTCAATGCCCTGACGTCGAAGTTCGGCAAGCTCAGTCACAAGCACCTTATGGGTTGCGGTCTGAATGCCGGCATCAATGGTTGTATGCACCACGCCGTTGTTGCCAGCGCCATCGCGAACCATGCGTGCAAAATGCGGCGCACGAAAAGGAATCGGAGCAAGACTGGTCGGTAATGGACGGCTTTTGGCGGCAACAGACTGTTGTACAGTAATAACGCCATGTGCCGCGAGTTGATCAAGGACACGATCTCGCGCGGCTTTGCAGACGTCGGGATTGCGAATGGGATCAAATGCTGTTGGCGCCCGTGGCAAGACGGTCAGCAATGCGGCTTCCGCCACAGACAATGAAGACGGAGCCTTGCGAAAATAAAAATACGCGGCAGCTCCTACACCAACAATGTTTCTCCCGTATGGAGCCAAATTGACATAGCGCTCAAGCAGCGTCTGTTTGTCGTACGTCGCTTCCAGTTGCAACGCTCGAAACGATTCTATTATTTTAGACCATACCGTCCGTTCTTTGGGTTCGAGAAGTCTCGCGAGCTGCATGGTTATGGTGGATCCCCCACTGACCACATATCCTGCTTTTATGTTAGCGATCGCAGCTCGAATAATAGCCAACGGGTTAATGCCCGGATGCTGATAGTAGTGACGGTCCTCACTGGCCAACACCGTTTGTATATAATCCAGAGATACATCTTGAAGTTCCACAGGAAAGCGCCACATGTCGTCATGGGGCAAAAATAGCCGCATAACATTCCCATCTTTATCCATAACTCGCACAGCGGGATGTGGAAACAGCGCTTGCTCGGGAAGAGGACTGAACCATGATAAAATATACAGTCCCCCTATTCCAAACAGTACAAGAATCCCAATGATTGAGATTCCCTTACCGAAAGCTGAAAAAAATAGCTTTTTCTCTCGATTTCGAATTGAAAAGAAATACATTCTTGATCTTTTCATTTTACATTATATTTGCTATTAGGTCGAAAAAATTAACCATATCACACTAGGTCGCGCCATGGAATTGTCTGTATCTACGAAGACAAAGGAACGTCGCTCCGGCTACCGGGTCAGCCCTGCCGGCCTTATGTTGGTCATTCATGGTAAAAACAAAGCCTACCCCATCAAAATAAAAGACATAAGTGTTTCTGGAGTGGCAATATCCACCAATGCAGCCGCTCTCAAAGTCGGCATCGTTTTCAAATGCGATCTCGCGCAAGAAGAAACAACCGTGCTTTCCGACCTGAAAGTACGCGTCGTTCGGCGTGCTCAAAATCTTGTTGCCGGAGTGTTTCTGAAAAAAGACGATGACCAAGAGCGCGTACTCGGCCAAATCATACTGGCCGAGCAAAAACGGCTCAAAGCTGAGAAGCAGAAAGCGCAGGACACTGCGAGCAAGGCAAGTCAAGGTAAACCCATTCGTCTTGACGATCCCTGGTCGAAATAACACCTGTCGAGTTCTCCCACAACATCGTCCTGTATGGAAGAAACTGAACGTTCGTACAGGAGGTACATCACGGTGTATTCGCTGACTTCATCAACTCTCTATGAGAGTATGCATTCTGTGTCATCGTCAATATGATCCATCATACAGAGCGAGACAACATCCGCTCTTTGCTCTTCACGATATCCCCTGAAACCTTCCTTTAACTCGCTTTGTATTCCTGCGTTTTCTCCGTACTTTCTTCCTGTTCCTTCCCAGGAGGAAGAACAGGGCGTGGCCGTACTTCTGCCTCTTCGACATCTCCCCCCCATTGTGCCTCCATATCGTTGCGAGCATGTTGAAACGTCGCTGTAATGCTTCCCCAAAACGGAATAAGCGCGATAGCAAGAGCAATGAGAAATGCCTGGAGAAAAGGCAGTGCATAGAAATAAATCAGCAAAGCGGTGAACGCTGCAACAATCATCCAATAGAGCACGATTTTTGAAACCGCGATAAACAGATCGCTCTGTACCATAGAGCGAGTCACACGCCCCGTCCTGGAGGCAACAGGCTCTGCTTCGAACTCCATGCTCTGGACAGGTTCAAATGTTCGCTTCTCCAGATAGATTCCCTTCTCCATAGGATCAAAAAAATAATTTTCAACTTTGACCGGGAGGCCATGTGCCGTTGCCATATCCTGGGCGAGATCATCGAGTTCAGTCAAAATCTCGCCCAGGTCGACACTGCTTTTCGCTTGAGCCAGAATTCGGCGCTGCCTGAAATCGGCCACAACCGCACTGTATACGCCATCGTGCCACGTAATGCGATAGGAGACGATAATATAACGCGCAAACGACATCATTCCGGCCTTGTCTCGGGTTACGGCGTCATAGTGACATCAAGAGTGGAAACATCACCATACGCCTGACGCTGCGGGTCATACATAGCCTGCGCCATCACCGGTGGAAAAGCAAACTTTCCCGGAGTGACCGCACGAAGCAGACTATATTGGTGAACCCAACCTTTTTCATTCAAGTTGATGAAGAAGAGAAACTGGTCATTGCGAATATCAGTGTATTGAGCCTTGAACAGAGCTTCTTTCGCAAACGATACCTGCTGTTCACTTGTGGCGAGACGCGGATTCTCCACTTCCAGCCCGGCCGGCAACAACGTCTGAACAACAACGTTATCGATGGGATCGTCTCCAGGAGATACCGACGTTTTGACAATCAGCAATCCGCCCTGTGGCATGGCTTCCCCCGGTTCCACCGGAGTGCCGTTACGATGCATGATACTCCGCATAACCGACAAGCCGTTCGCCTTGGGAGTATAGGACTGCGCCGTTGGCACAAACCGAGAGACAACATTGTAGAAGACTGAACCCTGTTTGACCGTTTTTTCGAGTACAATACGAACAGGTCCTTCCCCTGTTACCCCTTCTGCGGAATAGGCCTGTTTGGACGTGAAACGCCCCAGTTCGGTATCCCCCACATACACAGTTCCTGAAGACGATCCTTGCTTGCGTTCCATTTCGGCATATCGTCCAAGGGCCAACAGCGCAAAGGCGTTTTCTTGGGTTGATGTCAGCTTTTTATTGGCTAAAGCCTGGCTCAGCTTCTGCACCAGGTTTGGCAGGGCCGGAAACGACGGGTCCGCCGAAAGAAGCGCATTGATACGGAGCGCCTGATTTCGCAATGCCGACGAAAAGGCGTCTCTCTCCTCATATCCTGATGCCGCAGGAGCTCCCTCTTTATGAAGCGGAGACGTCATCTTGAGCAGCCGGGACATGGCCTGCTTGTTCCCCACAGCCGCATAGGCCGCAGCCAGCAATGCCCGATCAGCTTCCGACATGGTGGCAGCGCTTTTTTCAAACAAATGATCCATTACACCGAAATCAGCCCGGCCTGCCAATGCCAAGACGTATAGACCGTACACGACGGTTTTTATCGACCGCTTCGTAAGAGATTCGTCATGCACGGTATTTTGAAGCGCTTGTATTGCCTTGTCGAGATTATACCGGCTGACGCCATATCCAGCGCGATCGGCTTGGACAAGAAAATCCGCCGCATAGACACTGGAAAACGTATCGACATAGGACGACCCCGGCCACATGGCGAACAGGCCGGACGACAACTGCATGGACAACACACGCGTAATTCCGTCTTGAACAAAAGCCGGAACATTGCCTTTATCGAATGAGCCCGGATTCAACGTCGCCGCTAGATCCGCAATATACAACAAAGGAAAGGCGCGAGACACGGTTTGTTCCAAACAACCATAAGGGTATAACAACAGATCTTGAAGCTTATCGCTGAAGCGAACAATAGGCGATCCGCCGACCCGAATGGAACGCCGCAATGTCGCTGGCACCATATTCGCCGGGTCTGCCGCGGGAATGGTCTTTTGAGACTCGTTGAGAACACCTTCATCAACGAGCGTCACAAGGGGATAGGCCGAGCGCACAGGAAAGCCTGCCGTATACTTCGCCATTTCATCATTCCCATTCGCCGTCACCGTAAAATCGGCTTGTCCCTCAGCTTGATCGGCTTGCACTTTGAAAAAGACTGTTTTTTCCTTTCCATGAGGAATGGAGATACGCATTTCAGACTGTGTCAGGTGAACCGGCCCTTTCGCGGCGAGCTGAACAAGAAACTCACCGTCGGCGTCCGTATCGTTACGCACTGTAATGGGAACATCGGCAATGTCACCCATAGCGAGAAAACGCGGAAACGTCGGCATAAGCACTAATGGACTTTTGACGAGGACAGTATTGTCCGTTGAACCAAAACGTTCGCCATCTGAGGCAACTGCCATGATACGCAATGCCCCTTGAAAACGCGGAATGGTGAACGTCGTTCGAACAATCCCTGTTGCATCAGCGAAGAGTGGCCCCGACCAAAACGCAACTGGGGCTTCTCCCTGAAGGGCATTGGTGCGAACCATCTGCTTGAGTTTATCCAGAAAACCGCCTCCGCCAGCAGGAGCCAAACCATCGACGGAGGGAATATCGGGCAACAATAATGAGAAGATATCGAAAGAGTTCACCGCCAAAGCACGCTTGGCATAAAATGATTCAAAGGGATCAGGGGTTTTCTGAGAAATAAGCTGTAAAATTCCCTCATCCACAGCAGCGATCGTAACAAGTGCACCCGGCGTTGCGGTAACTTCAATTGCCAACGGATTTTCCGGACGCATGGAAGCAGGAGCATTCACGGCCAAATCAATCTGACCGGCCTTACGCCCCACCCCGACACTTGTCGCGCCAAAAGCACGCGAGACCTCACCCGGACCAAAAGAATCTCCTGTTCGTGTCAACAGCCCCGTCACATAGCAATTGGGGGCACAGGCTTTGGGCAGGTTTAACGTAATGTCAGCGGTGTTCCCGGTCACAGTGAACACGCCGGCATCAACAACATGATCATTTTCCAATGTAAGCAGCAACGTACCGGCAAATGGTGCACGGACTTGAATTCGAGCGGAATCACCGACGGCATAGTCTTTTTTATCGGTAACAAGCTCAAGCCGCGAAGGATTTTTGACAGCCCACGGGGCATAGCCCGATCCACCAGCGTAAAACGACAACGATGCAGAAGCGCCGCTCGCCGGATCGGCAAGTGTGACCCGATATGAACCAAAATCCGGAGGTACGAACCGGAAAGCGCCTTGTCCAGCAGGAGCTTTAATGGTCTTCGAATCGATTATGCGTGAATCACGAACGGTTTCGTAGGCAAATACACCATCATCATTCCGGCGTAATACCGTTTGCCAACGGTCTTTAATCAACCGTGCCGTCAGTGCCCCTGTTGTTGCGGGCTCACCTTCCGGAGTGATGAGAACATACGAAAAATGAAACGGTTTGCCCGGATCGGCTGCGCCTTCATTATCGGCACGTAAACCAGGATAGGCCGCATACGCATGAACCGGAATATGCCTCACAGCACTGACGCCGCGTCCTCCACGTTCACGTACTCGAGCGACAACAACAGCGGTTAATCCTGCCGGAGGAGATAAATTCTCCGGAATATCGACAGAAAACGACGCTTCACCGGCTTCGTTCAGTCTACCATCTTGCTTGGATATTTCTTTTGCTTCGAAACGGCGATCCGGATCACCGAACGTATAGTCATCAAAGCCTTTGGGCTTGAAATCAGAGGGAATAAGGCCAACCGTGGTATCGACGCTCATCCCTGAAGCGGGAGCACCGAACAGATATTTACTGAAGACATCATATTGCAGAGGTTTTCCCGGCGCTGCGGCAACGATTTTCGATGTGATGTCGACAGAAATCCGATCCGGCACAAAATCTTCGACTTGAAATCGATATTCGCCAATGACCGTATTTGCCACGATAACATCCATGGCATACCGGCCGGTTTGCGCATAATCGGGCATTTCAAACCGGAATCCGGCAGCGCCCTGCCTTTCAAGACGAACAGTTGTTTCATCTATCCGGTTTCCTCGCGGATCGTTCAAACGCAACACCAAAGGCATTGTCGGTGGCGTGGCAAGCTGCGCATCGCGAACCAGGATCATGCCTTCAACCCGCTCACCAGGGCGATAGATATTACGCTCTCCATAAACAAACGCGCTGTATCCTTCTGGCGAAAGGGTTTTACCGCCCACATCAAGGCCGGCGGTGTCAATGCCGAATTGGTCGAACAGCAGAAAAGACGTATCGTGTCCCTTGCGAGCCCAAACCATATATGGTTTTGCAGCATCAAATGCTTTGGCTAATCCTTTTTTATAAAACAACCCATTTGTATTGGTTCTCCCCTCAGCCACAACTTGATTATGCTCGTTGACAATACGAATTTCGACATGAGGAATAGGAGCATTATCCGCAAACGAACCGGCGTACACGAGCACGTCATCCGTACCGAGTTTGGCTGCCAGACCGATATCAGTCAACAGCACCCAACGCTGTGCGCCCTGATATTGGCCAGGAACCGTGGCGGCAACTCTGTACAGTCCAGGACCAGACTTCGCAGCCAGATCCGGAAGAGAGAGGGTAGAATTCACCGTGGTATTTTGTTTATACGGGACGTTTGCCTTAAAGCGTGTGACTTCCCGACCAAGAGCCCGGTTGATCTGACCATCATAATATTCATCACGAAAAACTTGCCACCCTTCAAAATTAAAGAGCGCAAACAGGTTATTGAGGTAGACTTTGTCCACCCGCACATCAACGGCATTCGTATTTACCGAAGTCAGACCTAAATTGCCGTAACCGGAACGGGAAAGAAACATGCCTTGGCTGGCAAAATCCACAGTGGAAGCAAGATCCGGCATACGTACTGTAGCATTGAAATTTTGACTCAAAACCGCGCTATCCTCGGCTTGCAATCCTTTTTTCACATGTACACGGTACTCTGCCCCCGGAGTAAAATCTCCGCGCATGGTGACGCTCGTTCCCGAAATCGTCAAAGAATAGAGCGTATCAGGAGTAACGCTGAGATGCCGTTTGAGAGCTTCAATCAATACAGGAGTCGACAACTCAAAGCGAATGACTCCACTGCCCATATTGGACTGCGTTTCAACATTTTCTATGCTGATGAAAGGGTCGAGTTTGAGTGTATAGGATTCACGCACATCTTGAGGCAGCTCGATATCACCTTCACGGGGTCTCAAGCCTTTGCTCACAACCAGTGTATACGTCTGTCCCGCAGATGTTTTCTCAACAGATTCCGTTTCAAATTCCATTTGGGACGAAGAATAGGTCGTTATGATGCTCAATGGCACCGAGACCTGTTTCCCATTCTCATCTCGATACATGGCAATATGATGCATGAGCGCTTGAGGACCCACGGTTTGATTGAAATCAATCCGGCCGAGAATATGGACAAAGGCACCACCTTTTTCCGCGACGCGTTGATTGAACGTCACATCTTCCACTTGAAAATCGCCAAACGCAATTTCAAAGGCGGATTTCCCGGTAAATTGGGCTGGATCCTTCAACACGGACTGCGGGGCTATCGTCACGGTATAACGTACAGAGGGCGTAAACGGCTTTGTTGACGTAAAACGAGCCAGAAATGGAGACAGCCATTCCCAATTTCCGGAAATCTCCGGTGCAAGAGTCGCAGGAGGAGTTTGAGCAGCAATCACTTCCCCTTGCGTGACCTGTGGACCGACCGGAGCATCAAATGCGACAAAAACAAAGCGACGTTGTTGCGGATTGATAAAAACACCCGCGACGGAAACTGCCATTTTGCCTTGGTCGCCGGACTCTGTTGAGGCCGACATATCTTCACTTGTCGGAGTCGAGGAGGCTGACGCATCAGAGGAAGGCTTTGAAGCACTTTGATCCAGCGTTGATGCAGTCGTTTCTTGTGCTTCACGTTCATGTATTATGGCTGACGGAGCGGAGGGCCCCTCCGTGGCGACCGCAGCAGCCGTTGGATTTTCCGAGACGGACTCAGAAGACTCCGCGACCGTCCCACTTCGCCACAATAGCACAGACTGTGCGATAACGATGAGCACCAACACCGCTAAAATAATATCTTTTGCAGTGTCACGCCAACTATGTAAGGCGCCTTTTTTTTGATCAGCCATTCCCTCTTCCTCCTCCATGACCGTTTACACAGGCATGATACGTAACTATATAGTGTGGAGATATCGTTCGAGAAAGATTTTGGCAATATGAACCGAACTTTCCACAACATCCGTCTGAAATCATCAAAGTCGGGAAATATCCCTATTGAAGTCTCCAATCGAAAACGATATCTTTGCGAAAAAAAGAACAAGCTGTTTCCATTACTTTGACTGTCAGTGGCATTGACTTTTTTCACTCAATCTATAAGATCAATTCTTAATGATGAACCAATACGATCAAACGGCCCTTGCCGAACGCAAAATTAAGTCATGTCGTAAGACCTGTGAACTGCACGGCCTGCGACTTACGCATCAGCGCATGGTGATCCTTGAAGAAATTGTCAAAGCAGAGGACCATCCTTCTGCAGACGTGGTCTATCGCCGTGTTCGAGAAAAAATCCCAACGATTTCGCTCGATACGGTATACCGCACGCTGGCGACGTTCTGCGATCTTGGACTCATTTGCAAAGTTTCTTCGACGGACGACTCAGCTCGATATGAGCCCATGCTCTTTCCACATCATCATATTATTTGCAAAAAATGCGGAGATATTCGTGATATAGAATGGTCTCAATTCGATGACCTCAACTTTCCGGAAGAGGCTGTCAAATGGGGCCGTATCACCGGCTCGGCGGCCGTTTTACGCGGTATCTGCAGGCAATGCCTCATTGATTCCGATCAAACCGCTCCTCTTTAGCGAAGATATCTCCTATGGAGCAATGTTGCCAGGGCAGCCTGTCGACGTTGCTCCATAGCCCACCACCTCGTCCCTCTACGCAGACCATACGATGCCAGTAGAGGCTCGCTTTGTTGTTTCCTCATATGATTCTCTCTGCCTGGACAAAATTGAAGGCATTGCGTAGGCATGCCGTTTTCAATTCTGAATCTATAGTGAGGAAATGGAGATGAAAATCATCTTGGTCGGTATCACGGCCGCGTTCTTTTTCAGCTCAACCTTTGTACTAAACAGAGCTATGAGTCTGCAGGGCGGGCATTGGGTCTGGTCGGCAAGTCTTCGCTATTTTTGGATGCTTGCTTTTCTTGTCCTTGGGCTTCTCTTCTTTCGTCGTCACTTGCTTTTCGAATCGCTTCGCCTCTTTGCACGTCATTGGCGCTTCTGGAGCCTTGCCGGAGGCATTGGTTTCGGTGTTTTTTATGCGTTGATCAGTTTCAGCGCGACCTATGCCCCTGCCTGGGTTGTCGCAGCCACATGGCAGACAACCATTCTCGCGACGCCCATTGTCCTGTTCGCCTTTGGCCGTCCCGTTCCCTTGCGTGCGGTGTTTCTGACCCTCATTATTTTCTGTGGAGTCCTGCTCATCAACCTCGAACAAGCGGAAACCAACTCGTGGCGTGATGTTCTCCTCGGAGCACTCCCCGTTTTCGGTGCAGCGTTTGCTTACCCCTTCGGCAACCAGCTCGTTTGGGAAGCTCGTAACAGTCGCTCCAGTCGTATTCCTCATCTGGATGCCCCACCGCTCAACGATCCTTTTTG
Organism: Desulfovibrio inopinatus DSM 10711; assembly: GCF_000429305.1. Lineage (NCBI taxonomy): Bacteria > Pseudomonadati > Thermodesulfobacteriota > Desulfovibrionia > Desulfovibrionales > Desulfovibrionaceae > Desulfovibrio > Desulfovibrio inopinatus. The sequence goes on along the minus strand of NZ_AUBP01000021.1, from coordinate 87,078 downwards.
TCGAGTGTTATTGTTAACGCTCGGATCGCTTCCCTTATGGGCACTCCTGATTGCCGTAACGTCACCTCCGCCCCCATCACTCAATCAATTGACAAATACAGCTCTGGTCGCGCTCTTTTCCGGAGTGATTGCCACAAGTCTTTTCCTCTATGCCCGTCATGCGGCTCAATCAGCGGCTCAACTCACCGCTGCCGACTGCACCCAGTCCATGGAAGTTGTCTTTTCCTTAGCCGGAGAAGCCGTCCTGCTTGGAGGTACCCTTCCTGGCCCTATGGGATGGCTCGGTATCGCAACGACAATGATAGGGCTTGCACTATATTTACGGGTCCAAAATGTTCGTTAAAACACCATGCCAAACATGGCCAACTATCAATTTTATCCAAAAAAAACAGTAGTTTTTATCAATTTGATACGATATATATCCTCCGTCCAGAGTATAGTATTCAATACAGATACAGAGTTTATTGGTACGATACATTTGATGACTTTTCTTTGATTTGTAAAAAGTGAAAATTTTCTCATTTTATTTTCACAATAATTTCAAATTGTTATCCATTACCCCCAGGGACAGCACCTTGCCAGAGACGCCCCATCCAGGTAAGGAAACACCAATCTACTCATGGCCCGGTACCAACCGGCCCGACGAGCGAGGTGATATGGCATGGGACAATCGGTCGATGTAACTCTACGACCACTGATGCTCTTCGTTATCGGTCTTTTTTCTTTAAGAAATTCCGATAGCAAAGCAATCAGCAATACTTGCAACACATCCCGTGTACAGTCGGTTTCCCGAGCGTGGCGCTTTATGCGCTCCCGACGTCGTCGTGTATCGCCCTCCTCGCTTACAGCTCCATTTGTATTTTCAGCTCTTACTGTTTGTATGCAGCCCCGCCGGTCGTTTCGTTTTCACCGCATCCCCAGTTCGACCCTTCGAACAACATTTCAATGCAGCGCGGGAAAATCGATCGACATTGTGCGGTCCTTCAGGTCAAGCGCGTCGATTCCAACCTCGTCCTCAACAACGTCTTTACCATTCGTTGTTCCAACCGCCTCCACCTTTTCGGGGACGTTCGGACACATTCGGTCTCTTGACCGAATCGAGGCACCTTTGTCGATAGCGCATTTCGATACATCATTGCTGTCCCTTCCCGATATGGCCGGAGTTTTGTCCCGGTATTGTCTCCCTGTAGAAAAGGGAGCATCCGATAATACGGTCAACATTCCGAAACGAATCAACACGTGTATGACGAAGTCGATTCATGTCGTCCGGAGGGGGTCTCTGTTCGCGCCCACAAAGCGCACCCCGATTCTCTCAAGCACTCGAAGCGCCTGCCCAACCGATAGCATGCCGCGTGTTCGGCGGACCTCTCGGTTTGATCTTTGCGGGCGACGAATTATAGCGTCTGTCAAAAAGGCTTTTTTCACCGTCTCAGCGACAGCGCACGCCGCCGCAGTCCGGTTTTTACTCTCGCACGAATCCTCCCACCAACAGATCGCTTTTTCGCGCGCTTGGCGTTCTCGCCTTATTATCGCTTCGTTTGTCGACGCCTGTGCGCTACCCGTTCTTCGGGATAGCCAAACACGGAGAATCATGACCTCAATTGGTGAAGTGTGTCGGAAAACACTCCGATTTTCCGGCATGGCGAACTCCGCTTACGGATGTTCGCCGTTTGCCATTAACCTGGTTGCGTCGAACTGATTTGTCGACGCGGTCGAAACCACACGGAACGCTATGCACTGGGAATTCATTGTACCCTTATTGGCTGTTGTTCTCGACTTGATCTTTGCGGACCCCAAAGCCCTGCCCCATCCCGTCTGCTTTATCGGCAAGGTGCTTAATTGGCTTGAATCCAGATCGTCCGCTGTTCCCAACTCCAAATGTGGCTATGGCTTTGTCTGCATGCTTGTGCTGGTCATCCTCGTGGCGATCGTCGTTGAACTGCTGATCTCCATCCCAGCCATCGGCATCTTCATCGCCCTGTACTTCGCTTATGCCGGTCTGTCTTTGGGCGGTCTGCTGCGCGAAGGCAACAAAGTCTCCCGCTTGATCGACAGTGGTGACACCAAGGCCGCTCAAGAAGCTTTGGCCGGTCTCGTTACCCGCGATACAGCTGGCATGGATGCCCCCACGTTGCGCAAGACGTTGGCAGAAACCATGAGCGAAAACCTCAACGACGGTTTCATTGCTCCTTTCTTCTTCCTGTGCTTGGGTGGGCCCGCCTTGTTGTGGGTCTACAAGACTGTTAACACCATGGACTCCATGTGGGGTCACAAGACAGAACAGTACAAGCAACTGGGCTGCTCTGCCGCTAAACTCGACGATATCCTGAACTACATCCCCGCTCGCATCACCGCCTTCCTTATGATCGGTGTGGGCTACCTCTTGACCTTCAAACCCAAACAAGCTTTTGACAACGTCGTTGACGATGCCAAAAAAACCGACAGCCCCAATGCTGGCTATCCTATGGCCGCTGCTGCATGGCTGATGGATGCCGCCATGGGTGGAAAAGCCGTCTACTACGGCGCCTCTGTGGAAAAGCCCGTTCTCGGACCGGCTGGCAAAACGTGGGATGTGGCCAAACTTCACCGTCTGAAAGTGCTCATCACCACCACAGCAATTACGGCTGCCGTTCTTTTCTACGCCTACTTTGCATTGGTGAAATCGACCTTCCCGCATCACTAAGCAAAAAAACGCAGTATCTTTTGGGGAGACTTTAAGGCGACATCTTCGGATGTCGCCTTTTCTATTCTTTTTTAGTCACAAATCGAAGAACTGAAAGTTCTCATCTTTTTTTATTGACCATACATAAAGGAAATCGTACACAATATATATTCCATTATTTCAAGGAGGAATGTTGTATGAGTTTTGAGGGCACTGTAAAATGGTTTAGCGACAAGAAAGGTTACGGCTTCATCACACGAAATGACGAAGATGACGTCTTTGTACATTACTCTTCTATTCAAGGGGATGGATTCCGTACGCTTCGAGAAGGCGAGCAGGTCGAGTTCGAAATCATCGAAGGCGATCGCGGTCCTAAAGCCGCCAACGTTGTTAAACGCAGCTAGCCTGCGTTCCTAACAAAAAAACAAAGACCCGAACAGCGGATCGAGGGCTCCGCTGTTCGGGTCTTTTTTTTTTGTCAATCAACGTACAATGCTTTCGCAAAGTACAGGGAGCTATCCCATTATTGGGTTGGAAACGGTCATACCGCTCCCCCACCGAAGGAACTTAATCTCCGAGTTCTTCGCTTCGAATACGCGCCGCGCGAACACCATCAACAATGGCTGCACGAACAGCACGATCATCGAAACAAGCCACTCCTTCTATCGTCGCACCCGCAGGGGAACACACCATCTCCCGCAGCACACTGAGATGCAACGGGGATTCATCCGCCAGCTTCGTCGAGCCCTTGAACAATTCAAGAACGATAGCAGTGGCTTTGTCGCGTGTCAGTCCTTCGCGCACAGCGGCTTCAATCAAGGCTTCCATGAAGTAAAACACATAGGCCGGACCACAACCGGCGACAGCCGTGAATGTATCGAAATCTTTTTCCGGAAGCACATGGACAGCCCCGACACGGGACAGCATATCCACGACAAAGGATTTATCATCGTCGGTCAACAACGTGTCGTCGAGACATACGGCAAAAACACCGGCTCCAACCAAGGCAGGAGTATTGGGCATAACACGGATAACCGGAGCCGTATGGCCGGACCATTTTCCAAGTTGTTTCATCGTCACACCGGCGGCAATAGAAAGAATACGCTTTTCCGGTGTGAGGATTTCGCGCACGGTCTTCAGGAGATCCTTGACCTGATGCGGCTTGATGCACAACACAATGAAATCAGCCTTGGCCACAACGTCACTCGGTGTGTCGCACGCCTGCATGGAGCATTCGGTGCACAGCACGTTGAGACGCTCCCGATCAAGGTCGAAACCGACAAAATCGATATCGCCCGATCCGGATAGGCCACGGATCATGGCCGCTCCCATATTCCCCAGCCCGATGAAGCCGATGGTAGCCATTAGCCTACGATCTCCAGGTCGTTAAAGAAATATTTCGTTTCAAATGCAGCGGTTTCCGGAGCATCAGAACCGTGAACCGAATTTTTTTCGATATCTAAAGCGTATTTTTTACGGATGGTTCCTTCTTCGGCATTGGCCGGATTGGTTGCGCCCATCAGAGCCCGATATTTGGCGATGGCGTCATCTCCTTCGAGAATGGACACCACAACCGGACCGGAGCACATGAACTCGGTCAAGCTGTCGAAAAACGGACGTTCTTTGTGCACGGCATAGAAACCTTCAGCCTGTTTCTTAGAGAGCTGAATCATTTTCATGGCTTTCACCGTCAAGCCGGCTTCCTGAATCATGGCAAGAATAGCACCGGACAGATTACGCTCAACCGCGTCAGGTTTAATAATGGAAAGGGTCCGCTCCATGGCGTGGCCGCTCCTTTTGTTGTTTTGTGACATACCGGCTCGGGGTCAATGTGATTATCAACTCTCAATCCCAACAAGCCCGCCCCAACACATTCCCTTCTTTGGGCTTATCGGTCCGGCATGTCCAGTTATTGGCAAGAACTTTGGGTATTACACCAAAAGCATTCGGTCAGACGTCATTTCGTCGTCAGCTTTAAGACTGTAGAATCGCTCAAGCAATTCTTCCACCGTCAGGTTTTTCTTTTCCTCGCCTTCAATGTCGAGAATAATCTGACCGCGGTGTAACATAATAAGCCGATTTCCCATCTTGATGGCCTGATTCATATTGTGCGTGACCATAAGCGCAGTCAGACCTCTATCGGCAACAATCTTCTGGGTGATGTCGAGAATTTGCCGAGCCGTTTTCGGGTCCAAAGCGGCTGTATGTTCGTCAAGCAACAAGGCTTCGGGTTGTTGCAGCGTTGCCATGAGCATTGTCAGCGCCTGACGTTGCCCACCAGACAATAACCCGACTTTATCGCGTAAACGATTTTCCAGACCGAGCCCCAATGAGGCAAGTCGTTCGCGAAACATGGCTTTTTCTCGACGTTTGACGCCCAAGGACAAGCCTCGACGTTTCCCACGCAGTGCAGCCAACGCCATATTTTGCTCAATCGACAACGATGCGCACGTACCCAACAACGGGTCCTGAAAAACGCGCCCAAGAAAACTCGCACGACGATGTTCCGGCCACGAGGTAATATCGGTTTCATTAAACGAGATCGAGCCCGAATCCGGAAAAAAGCACCCTGCCAGACAATTTAACAAGGTCGATTTTCCCGCTCCGTTTGAACCAATGACGGTAATGAAATCACCTTGTTCTATACGAAGCGAAATCTGGCGCAGAGCAAGCACCTCGTTGACACTGCCTTTATGAAAATATTTTATGATCGAGTGAAGGTTGATCATGATGTCGCCAACTTCTTTTTGAGCATAGGAGCAGTCAGGGCAGCAACAACAACCAACGCGGTAATCAGGTTGAGGTCGCTCGGTTCAAACGAAAATGTACCGATTTTCATACCAAGTGCCAACGCAATCGCCAATCGATAGGCAACAGATCCAAGCAGGCATGAAATAACACACCGAACCACGCCGCCTTTACCGAACAGCGTCTCGCCGATGATGACAGAAGCCAATCCGGCGACAATGGTCCCCACGCCCATGTTTACGTCGGCTGCTCCCTGATTCTGCGCCACGAGAGCACCACTCAAAGCAACAAGCGCATTGGAGAGTCCGACGCCGCCAATGATCATGATATGTGTATTCACGCCCTGGCTGACAATCATACGGGAATTGTCACCCGTGGCCTGAATGGCAAGACCGAGTTCAGTATGTAGAAACCAGATCAACGCAATGACCGCAATGATCGAAATCAATCCGTACAACACCGGGCCAGCCAATGAAGGCGGAAGCCCCATCCCGGTTAAAGAATCGAGCACGGTGGGTTTACCGAGCAACGTCAGGTTCGGCCTTCCCATGATACGAATATTAATGGAATAGAGAGCGATCATGGTCAAAATGCTCGACAACAAATGAAGGATTTTCAATTTTGTATTGAGAAATCCCGTTATCATGCCAGCAATGAACCCAGCCCCCATGGCCAAAAACAGCGAAGCGAATGGATCTACTCCAGCGGTAATGGCAACAGACGAAACCGCTGCGCCAAGGGGGAGACTCCCGTCCACGGTAAGGTCGGGAAAATCGAGAACACGAAACGTTAAATATACGCCAAGAACCATCAGGCCGTAGACAAAGCCTTGTTCGATGGCGCCGATAAAAGCATACCAACTCATTGTACAAACATCCTGCAGGCCGAAGTGCTGTAAAAAACGCAGAGCGCATAAAGGAACGTCATTGCGTTCCCATCTGTTGCCGATTGGATTACAATTCCTTGTCCGTCGCCGCGGGCTTAGCCTGAATTGACGATTTTTTCAAAGCCTAATTCACTCCCAAACGAGGTTACCTATGGATACGATTCTCCGAAGCCTCTCCGCATCCCTCTCTCCACGACACATTGTTCCTCCCTATGCGTGGGTAGAACACATTCCGTTTGCATTGTACCTTATGGAAACCATGCGGCCCAAACGATTTGTCGAACTTGGGGTTCATACGGGAAATTCCTATCTGGCTTTTTGCCAGGCCGTTGATGTCTTTCACCTTGAAACAACCTGCACCGGTGTCGATACCTTCGCAGGTGACGAACATGCCGGTCGCTATGCGTCAAATGTTTATGAAGAACTCACAGCCTACCATGATCCCCTCTATGGTCAGTTCTCCACGCTCAAACGGTCCACCTTTGATGAAGCGCTTGCTGAAATGCCTGATGCCTCCATCGATCTTTTACACATTGACGGCTATCATACACTTGATGCAGTCGAACATGATTTTTCCGGCTGGCTCCCCAAAATGAGCCCTCAGGGAGTCGTCATTCTTCATGATATCAATGTCTGGCGGGATCAATTCGGCGTGTGGCGATTATGGCAGGATATCAAAAATCATTTTCCCAGTCTTGAGTTCGCATTCTCACATGGCCTCGGCATCGTGGCCGTGGGAAAAACTATTCCTCCGGTATTGTCCACCCTCTTTGCGGAACCGGAACTCACAGAACGAACGTTCTATCTTTTGGGAAGTCGTATTCGATATGAACACCTCGCATGCCAAGCGAAAATTGAAAACGAAAAACCAGTCCTTTCAAGACTATATATAGACCGTGGAGCAGAGTTCTCCGAACGGGATAGTATGTCTGCCCGCTTCGATCCAGAAACGAAACAGGTTCATTTCGATATTAGCGCATTCCCCGATGCCAAACGGCTTCGATTCGATCCGATGCACGATTCCGCTGTTATTACCCTGGTAGCAACTTCATGTGAAGATTCGTCTGGCAACGCCCACACACTGACGCCAAGCGGACATAACGCACTCTATCAGGACAATGGTATTTTTGATTTTGCCGCACGCAATCCGCGCTTTATCTTTACCATCCCCGAAGACATTACAGTCCAAACCGTTACTGTCGCGTTTGATGTCCTTCATGGAGGAATGGCAGCTCAATCATATATTCTCAATAAAATCCATCGCGAACTTGCCACCGTACGCCGCGAAGCGGGAAATCGAGAGGCACGATTGCTCGCTCAAATAGAATCTCTTGAAGCCGAAAACACGCGGTTGCATCAACAAAACGATGAATTCAAATCACTTCCTGGTGTGCAGATCGGTCGATTTCTCAAGCAGATGACTGCGCTGTTCACGACGTTGCGCCCCCAAAAAACAGAAACGCAGGATAACGAAAAGACTCCAGCTGTATAAAACAGACTGTCTCTTCATCTCCCGCGCTTTTATTGACGCGTTTCAAAACGATGACGGCAGGTTGATCTATACAACCTGCCTGAGGTCAGTTTCTTCTTCTCGCTTTATTCCAGACTCGGCATACAATTCGCGCAACAACGATAAGACACGCTTATCTGCAGGATCAAGTCCCAAAGCATGTCGTAAATAGAGCACAGCCTGCTCATCGTGATGCGCGGTATGCAATCGATTAGCCAAGGTAAAATAATGCTGAACCAATGCATGTCTCGCTGCTGTTGCCGTCAACGGCGCGGAAACAGCAAGCCGAAGAGCCAGCACGAAGCCATTATGCGTTTGGTCTTTCACCGCATCTGCAAGCTGGAATAATCCCAATACGCGTTTTTCCAGCGTATTAGGAGTAAGTGATTTAATATTCCCGCCGACAGATTGAATCCGCTTTCTCAGTGACACCATGACGGGATGAAGGCATTGAAAAAAGAACGCCGGATCAGGCAAAAAATCGGTGAGAAATTCATCTTCCAGAACAAGGCGTCCACGCCCCTGAGGCCGCAAACGATCATCAATAGGCCGGACGTAATAATATGTATCTTCCAAGCGTACAACAATGAAATTCGTTTTAACTGGGCCTTCCTTGAGTGCTCCGTCGACGAAGGAAAGACGCGTCTCTTTCTGCTGAAAAATGCCCATCAATTCGACATTCATGACAATCTCTCCTGGGAATTGTAGTTCTTCCCATGAAAAGCAATTCATGTGCCGAAATAAATGCACTATTTTTTCGGATAATTACAAGGCGACACAAGGATCATGTCAAAAAAATGACCTACTTACCCCGATGTCCTCTCCGACTTTTGTGGCATACTTCTGCCACTCCCAGCTCTTTTTCCTTGCGTCTCTAAAAACTCGGCAAATCGTCGAGCTTCTTTCAATTCTGGGTTCATGGACAAGGCCTTTTCAAGCAAACGCTTACATGGAGCGATAAGTCCTTTCTCAAAATACGCACGGGCAATATTGAAGACGAGATGATCATCGTCAGGATTGACCTCGAGGCCTTTTTGATAAAACTTAATGGCCTCATCATAATTCTTTTGTTTCCGCAGGCTGATACCAAACGTATTGAGTTGCTTGCGTTGCGCAAAATTGAATTCTCCCTCATCCAAGGGAGTCCCCAAAATAATCCGCCGAGCTCTGGAGAATCCTGATTCCTCACTCCTCTTCGAAATGTCGTCCAATTTGAGTGCAACGAGAAAATGCCGTTCACGTTCACTAAGTTCTGAGGCTGTTGCGGCTCCTTCCGGAGTTTTCAGCTTGGTTTGAAGCGAGCGGATGACGGGATAAACATTTTTCAAATAATATTTGGGATCAGGCGTATATGATTTTAAAAGCTCTTCGGTCGTCACCACGTTATAAACGGATGTGGGCAGATTGGTGTCATTCAATGCAACGGCAATGTAGCTATTTTCTCCCAAGGTCACCACAAGCCAATAGATGGAGTGGATATATTCCTTGCGCATACCACCATCACCCACTTTTTCCTTCCGGCTTGTCGTATAAACTCCAAGAATTTCCATACTAATTCCCGTATCCTTCTGTTGCCAATTGGCATTATGCTCTCTTCCTGCTCCAGACGATATGCTCACCTTATTCTTTCGGTTCCATCACTGCGTCGGGGTCTTTCGTCAAAGTAAAAAACAACTCCAACCGGCCCTGTTGGCTATCGAAATCAATCTGTGCACCATGAGTAACGTTTTGCGCGATTTCTTCTTCAGAAATACGTCGCCATACCGAATTTTCAAGATGGTTTCCGTCTTCTTCAAGAAATCGGATAAAATACCGGGTTGTTACTTCAAGAATATCAAGCAAAAGAGGGCCTTTGGGTCTCAGAGGAGAGGGAGCCGCAGTTTCTTCCAAGCGGGCAAATGTTGATGCTGAGGCACGCAACACACTATAAATACATCCTTTGCCAGGAATTTTCCCATAGAACGCATACCCGAGAAGATCACTTTCTGAAGATAATTCCTCTTTCTGCTCATCAACTCCGATGTGGTACAGGAGTACACTGGCTCCGGCAAAGCGAAAAAACGCTTTCTGTAAGGCTTCCGTCATTTGGCTCAGAAACCGATTCTCAGGATAGCCTTCTAACAAATAATGAACATTTTCTTGTCGCTTCTTTTTTTCATCGACATATTCATCAAGCAGATGACAGTACTGTTCTGCAGAAAGGTGACCCAATTCAAGAAGGGCTTCGCCCAGATAGACACTGTGCACCTTTTGCTTGAACAACAAATCATCAATCTGCCTTTGGCTCAGGTATCCTAACCGCACGGCCAAATCGCCAAAGCTCGCGTCCGTTTCTCGCTGGGCAGCGATAATAGCTTCAACGGCCTTTCGTGAAAGTACGCCTTCTTGGATCGCCAACTCTCCAATGCGGTTATTCGCTTTTCGCTGATAAGCGAGAGCTTCGTTGAGCGCCTTTTCACTCACCGCGTTTTTCTGCAATAAATACTGTCCGAGAAACGTACTGGCCATGAAGCATCGTCCTCACAAGCATAAAGTGATATTATCGGTTACTCTTCTTTAATTTCTTATGAATAATCGCCGACAAAGTCTGCGACGCTTCAAGATCAGGGTTCACGGCAAGAGAACGCTCAACAAAATGCAGAGCTTTGGACGGACGCCCTCTCTCCAATAAAACTCTCGCCATATTATAAAAAAGATTTTCGTCTGTTTTACATAAACGAATGGCCTTCCCATAATAGCGTAAGGCTTGATCATACATCTTATTCTTACGCATCTGAATACCAAACTCGTTGAAGAGGTGTTTATGCTCTGGCATAAATGCACCATCAAGCCCTGCTAAACGACGAAAAATCAAGTCTGCATTATGCCGCTCACCCTGCTCAAAGTAAGTCAGGCCCAGCCCAAATGTTGCGCGGATATGTTCCTCGTCGATACGCAAGACATTTTTATATTCAAATTCAGCGGAAAAAAGACGTCCTTGTTCACGATGTCCATCAGCCAATGAGATAGACTCGTTGACGCGGCGCATAAGCGGCTTCACCGTATTCAAAAAAAGCGAAGGCTCGGGAACAAAATTTTTGAAGAGTTCTTGCCGAGTAATCTTCTTTTTTTGACCAGACGGCACGAAATTGGAGTTAAGGAGCTGATATTCAATAATTTCTCCAGCCTGCTCTTCAACAAAAATAAAAAACATTTGCTTGACACGACGCCGGGTTGTTCCGAAGCCCACCGAGGACATACTCTCGCTGGAATAGACGCCCCGTACCACGCCGTTATGGGCTAACCCCGTGGTCATACGGTCTTGCCTCGTTCTGTCTGCCGGCTCCTAGAATAATAGAGACCGGCTTGGTTTGATGACAACGAAAAATACTTAGCAAAATTTATGACACATCGTCCATGCCGGAAATACATTCCCCCTATTACGTACACCGAACCGAAGCACATCATCGCATAGCGAAGTTCATGGCGCTTTTAATGCGAATAATGACAACGCATCAAAAGCGTGCTATCGGCGCAATCACGCGTAATATGGGCAGCAACAGCGATACGACAACGATACGAAGGAGACGATAGTGCTGAATTATTCCTCGCACCCTGAAGCCCGGAACTGGAAAGGTATTGTTCTTGCCGGTGGTTCCGGAACACGCCTTTATCCTCTCACAATGTCGGTGAGCAAACAGCTCATGCCGATTTTTGACAAACCCATGATTTATTATCCCCTGTCTGTTCTCATGATGGCGGGAATTCGAGATATTCTGGTCATTTCCACACCAACTGATATTCCTCGTTTCCGAGACCTCTTGGGAGACGGCAGTAATTGGGGGATCTCGATTGAATACAAAGAACAGCCCAAGCCTGAAGGTATTGCCCAGGCTTTTGTCATTGGCGAAGACTTTATCGAGGACAAAAATGTCAGCCTCATTTTAGGTGACAATATCTTCTTCGGGCACGACCTCCCTGGGTTACTTAAAAATGCCCTTACCAATACCCTGTCTGGAGCCACCGTCTTCGGGTATCATGTCGGTGACCCGGAACGGTATGGCGTTGTCGCCTTCGATAAAGACAAGCGTGTGATCGATATTGAAGAGAAACCTCAAAACCCCAAGTCATCCTACGCTGTAACAGGATTATATTTCTATGATAACGATGTGGTGAACATTGCACGTAACCTCGCGCCCTCTGCCCGCGGAGAGCTTGAAATTACAGATGTGAATAAAGAATATCTCAAGAGAGAGAACTTGCGGGTCGAACTCATGGGACGCGGTTATGCCTGGCTCGATACGGGAACGCATGAATCGCTCTTGTCAGCCGGGCAATTTGTCCAAACCGTGGAATCCCGACAGGGACTGAAGATTGCGTGTCTTGAAGAAATTGCCTTCCGTTTAGGCTATATTGACGCTGAACAACTTAAAACAAGCGCACAGCCTTTTCTGAAGACGGGGTATGGACAATATCTTATGCGGTTGCTTAACGGCTAGAAAGTTGTTGCCGTAGCTCGATCGGCACCCTTCGCTCTTTTCCGATCAAGTCAATGCGGCTGTCCATTTTGCATCGCGCAACGCTCCGATAAGGATCGCCTAAAATATGATACGTAAATGGTATTTCGCTTTCAATCAGGACATGATCGCTACATACGCCGCCACAATCAGGTCGGCAGTCCATTCTTGTCTTAAATTCACCAACCTTGTTCCCCATTGTCTCTATCATGGAGAACGATCGGCGTTCATTGATGAACTCACAGAAGCCGGCGTCGTTGTTCTCGACTACAAGCCTAGCTATTTTCAGATTGCCAACTGGATGGAGCACGGTATCAATCCGGCCAACCCTCTCTTGCTCCGGTCCGACATCTCGCTCATGGAGCAAGAGGATGAGTTTGTCCTGTATTCGGACATTGGTGTCCTTTTCCTCAAAGAGGCTTCTTTTGATGCTGTAACACCTCAATATATCGCCATGGCCCCAAGTTTGGAGCGTGACTCCGCTCATACAACTTCTTCGGGAGTCATGGTGATCAATGTTCCGGCGGTTCGAGCAACGCGCGACGATTTTTATCGTTATCTTGCGGCGTGTCTTCCTGCGTTATCAGCGCCCGGTGCAGACCCCATGGCCAGTTATTACCAAGGCGTCTGTGAAGAACTCCCCCATACCTTTGCCTGGAAACCGTATTGGGGGATTGAACCAAAAGCGAAAATTATTCACTTCCATAGGCCAACGCCAACGGAAGCCGAAGAGGCACTGCATAACATCAAAGAATCACCAGATGGTCAGTTTGCACAATATATTCTACGCAGCACGGAGGCCTACGAGTTATACCTTCGCAAGTACAATGAAATTACACGCGATGCAGATCGACGGTTCAAGCGTGCGATTATGCCTGTTGGACAGCTTATTGGTGTTGTCAATAACTGTGCTCACATTATTATTCGGCGCAGCAATACGGCAATTCGGCAGGTCACAGTGGACGTGTTTGCCGATGAAGTTCTTGTGAATCGAAAATTTATACCATTTTCTCCAAATCAAAACGCCATCGATACAGTCATTCCTATAAACCCGACCGCTGCTTTAACTACGAAAACTCGTATCGACGTTCGGTTTTCGTTCTGTCAGCATTCTTTTCAGAAGAGTCCTGTTACTGTCGAACCTCTTTTGGGATCGAAACAGCCTCCGTTGGTCAGTGGCCCGATACACTCAGTCTCCATTACCGACGATATTCCTCTCTTGGATGACGTACAGAAGGGGTCTATACCGGCCCGCGATTTCAATAATCAGGTATTCCTCGATACTCCGACTTTGGATGCCAATCCGCTGCCATTATCCCAAGTCCCGATTGTCAACTATCGCGCTCCGGAAACACATTGCCGAAAACTCCAAAATGCTTTTGTATGCATGCCTGACGGCGTCGTTTTTCTGGAAAACGCAAGTTTGGTGCGAGAAACATGCTATTTTGAACAGGCATTCAATAGCTTACGCATCGGAAAAGTTTCTCACTGGGGAAACGATTTTTACTATATTAAAGAAATTGGACATGGTCCCGACATCGAAACACCAGTTGCCTTATTAGCGACACCGGTTTCGTCGACATCATATTCTCATTTTCTCGCCTATTGCCTCCCCAACATCCTTGTACTTCGAGATACCGTAGCTCGTACCGGGGCCAAGTATCTGACACCAGCATTGGAAGACTGGCAATTCGACTTACTCAATTTGGCAGGCATTCAAGAAGAAGATCTCCTGATATGGCCACATTTAGCTGTATCACGCGTCAACGAACTCTACATTGCTTCATCACTTCTCAAAACGCCGATGGGACCTCACCCTGCACTGGGTTGGATATTTCAAGAAATGATCAAGCGATCCTCGACGACAAATTCTGCTTCCACGCATAGCGATCGCTCACTTGTTTATCTCAAGCGCTTTGGAGAAATTTCGCAATTTTCCAATGAAGCGGAGGTCATTCGTCGCCTTCAAGAAGCAGGCTTCTACATCCTTGATCCTCTCGAATCCACTGTCCATGAAATCATCCAAACGATCCACAATGCACGATTCATTGTTGGAGCGCACACAGACTCTCTTGTTAATATTCTTTTCGGTTCACCGGGCTGCCAGGTTCTTCATATTGGCTTGCGTCAACTCCGCTTGCCGCAGGCCGCGTCCTTTGCAGCGATTCAAGGCTTACGATATGCTTATATTGAAGCGACCCCCAGTAAAGAAGAGTCTGGACACTTCAGCGTGTCCATTGATGACCTGCTCCATACTATTGACGCAATGTTGCGCACGCGCAGCCTGACCACCAACATACACTTAAAGATGGATGCCTGAATAAAACAGTACAGTATTGATGGAAAGCACGTTACAAAACAACGCCAAGCCTCGAAGCAAGGCTACCAAGATAAAACCGAAATGAGGAATGCACGTGTCGAACACCGAGAAAATCACGCAAGGACTTGTTGAACGCATTACATCCGGTCGAGTTGAAGGCCATGTACGACGTACGGATAACGACAACGTTCAACTCACCGTGGAATTATGGTGCGGTGATAAACAAATCTCCTCAGCCCCGGCAAACATTGATCGCCAGGATGTCTCCACCGTTCCACACGGCTTTTCTCTCCCCATAACAGAACTCGATTTTCTTTATCTTTCTTTCGGCAATCTCGAAGTCCGCGTTGTTGGAACGAACGAAACAGTTCCTTTTGCAGAAGCCATAGCCCCCGCACACCTTCGTGAAATACTCCAAACACGTGGATTCATAGGGAGCTTGCATACCCATCAGGATATGCACATCAGTGGAATAGCGGTAAGCCTCAAGCATCCTGAGAATCCCACCGACATCCTTGTTGTCGATGAAAACAAAAAAATTATCGACACGATTACGTGTTCAATACGGACACGGCACCCTCTCCCACCGGGGGTGACGAAGAAAATCGGTTTTGACTGCGACTTGCCGGAATCACTCATTGATGGGCAAGAACACACCATCACCCTCGTAGAGCGTTACTCTCAACGGCCGCTACCGGGGTCTCCCATTCGGGTCAATGGCTTACTCGGTGGTCAGGGCGTCGTCGATCAAGTGGATACACTCGTGGTATCGGGTTGGGCTCGATCATTTGCTGCACAGAATCGTGCAACTGTGGTCGATGTGTACGTTGGAGATGAGCTTCTTGGGTCTGCCGAAACGTCAATCTATCGTCCCGATGTTCTCGAATTAGTTGGCGGGAGCGGCTTTTACGGATTCGATGTCAAACTCGATCGCCCGCTCATGGCAACCGAGGCCCCGCGTTTCAAAGTACTCCTTCGTGATACATCTACGGTGCTTGAGCTTACTCCAGAAGCAAGTAACCAACTCAAAACACTGGGGATGAACGACGACAACACCCCTATTGTTGGAGAGTACAAAGGACATCTCGATAAACCAAGCGGCCGTAGTATCGGAGGCTGGGCCGCGAAAACAGACGAGACAGAAAGACCACAAGTGGTTGATATTTTTATAAATTTATTTTATACAGGATCTGTTGTCTGTGACATTTTACGTACCGATGTTGGAAAAAGCCTCGGGTCCAAAGGATACCACGGTTTTCATTACGAGATTCCTCCCCAATTCTGCCACTCCAAAAGCATATTGATCACTGCACGATTTCGCGAAACCGGTTCCCAGCTTCCCGGCTCTCCGCTCGTAGCCTATTTCGGCCCTCCCGGCCTCCCGTTAAGCGAAGTGGAGAAAGGCCATGGCGTGGTCACTGCCGAGTCAACTCGTACGGGGCAGACAGCTTCCTCCACTGATTCGGCCGAACAGCTTCCTAAAATTGGCCTTATTGTTCTCAATCAAAACGGCGAAGACTATCTTGAAGATTTTTTTCAAAGTTTCGCAAGAGTCAACACATACCCCAACTTCGAAATCCTGATTGTCGACCACGGGTCAGACGATTTATCCCAGGAAATCAGTGAACGGTATGGTCAGTCCCTCCCCGTACGATTTCTCAACCGTAGACATAACTATTCGTTTTCCGCATCGAATAACTACGGCGTGAAATTTACTGATGCAGAATTTCTTTTCATTATTAATAATGACATCATCTTCCGCGATGATATCCTTGGCCCGTTGGCGCAACATCTCCATGACCCCGATGTGGCTGCAGTAGGATTACGTCTTCTTACCCCTGATTTTGGCGGACTTGACGAAAATATCAAAGTCGGCAGGAGTCTCGGGTTTGCTCTCATAGATGAGGAACCATCGCAGCATGTCAGTGTTAAATTTTCCTTCTGCAATCCTCACAAACCATTTATCCCCTTTGAACTTCCCTTACATACCACCGGTGGAGCTGAAAAACTTACCCAAGAACCATGCCTTACAGCAGCGGCCTTGATGGTACGCAAAAGTGACTACCTTGCGGTGGGCGGCTTTGAAGAGCGCTATTTTTACGGGTATGAGGATGTGGACCTGTGCCTCAAGTTGCAAACAGCACTCAACAAATCCCTTGTGAGCGCACATACTCTGACAGCGTATCACCATCGAAGCGCTTCCCGTTCTCTTCTCAATGAAGATATGAAGAAACGCATCAGTAAGAACTTTGGCTTGCTGCAAAACCGTTTTGGCTATTACCTTCTGGATAAGAATAGAAAAGAACGACTTGATGGCGATTTATTTTTCCGTCATGCACCGTTGCGTCTTGCATTTCTTGTGAGTGCAACTGAATTATCAGGAGCAAAAGCGGACTTTTTCACTGCACTTGAGTTGGGCCAAGCACTGCAAGAAGAGTATGGTTGGGAGATTCATTTTCTCGAACCAAACCAATGGTACAATCTCGAACACTTCGATGTCGCGATTGCGCTCTTGCACACGTTCAATCCGCTCAAAATCAAGCGAGAACAATCCAATCCTAACTTGCTTGTCATCGCCTGGGCACGAAATTGGTTTGATGCGTGGCTGGAAAAACCCGAACTGAATGAATTCGATCAAGTGTGGGCCGGCTCCGATGCGGCATCCAAGGCGTTATCGAGTAGACTTGGCGTTCCAGTTCCGGTCATCCGCATTGCCGCCAATATCGATCGATTTGCCAACGGTATTTCCAACCCTGATCTTGCAAGCGACTACTGTTTTACCGGAAGCTTCTTCCGAGCTCCGCGTCAAATGTTGACGGTTTTGGATCCATCCAATTTGCCCTACACGTTCAAGGTTTTTGGCCATAATTGGGAAGAAGTCCCGCACTTCGTCAAATATCATGCTGGAGCCGTCAATTATCCGGACATGCCCGCCATCTATCATTCGACCAAGCTCGTCATTGACGACGCCAACCACACCACGGTTAATTGGGGGTCGGTCAATTCACGTGTCTTTGATGCCCTGGCTGCAGGGACACTTGTCGTCACCAATGGACGTCTCGGTGCACAAGAAGCGTTTGACGGGTTGTTACCGTCATATGAAACGCGTGAAGAACTCGAAGACATCATCGAGTATTATCTTGAGCATGAAGAAAAGCGGCTTGAACTTGTCACGTCACTGCATAGAATCGTCAAAGAACGTCATTCCTACGTCAACCGGGCTCATGAAATCAAAGCGGCGATTCACGCCCTCCAAATCGAGAATTTCCGAGTTCGAATCCATTGCTTGATGTCTCCGCACCAACCCGACCCACTCATCGAAGCGACTGCTGAGGCAACAGCCGAGCTTTTCGGAAAGTCCGGTTCCCATGCCTGGTTGAAACGCCAGAGTGCTCGCGTCATTCAGGACGAAGCGGCTGTACTTGTGTGCCGGGATTTACGTGGAGTCGCGCTGGAGCCAGACTTCATTGATCCAACACGTATCAATGTTCTCATCGATCTTGGTGGAAAAAAGAGTTACCCGTTTGAAGAGGCAGCACTTTTCGACGTCGTCATAACCATCTCAGACGCGGATTCTCTTTCCCAGAATTTGGCCCCACATGGCGATGCTGTCGTTGTTGGACTTGGTCTGAGCGACGATCCCATCCAACCTCAAGATATGACGGCTGTCCGTATGGCGATCGAACAGGCCTTTCCACGCCTTGTCGAGATGATGCATGATCGACGAACCGCCATTGGACAGGGAACACTCTTTAAACGCGGCACGCAGATTTCGGCTGAAGCCGACATGTCGGAAACCGTTCTTCCGCAGACCCGCGTCGTGTTCTTTCCCAACTATACCGTTACCAACCCGTACCAAAACCTGCTCTACACCGATCTTCCAGAAGGTTTCACCGCCGAACCTGGGACGATTGCTGCTGCCCGTAACGCTGCAGAACGTGGCGAATCAATCGTATTCCATCTGCACTGGTCAGCAGTGATCACGGGGAATGTTCCGTCCCGTCTTGAAGCGGAAAATCGCATCAAAGCATTCTTCGAAGACCTGGAAGGTTTTCTGGAAGCTGGTGGCACCCTTGCGCTGACGATCCACAATGTTCTTCCTCACGAAGCGAATCATCCCGACTTAGAGATTGAAGTATGTCATCGTCTGTTTGCTCGAGCACATGTTATTCATGCGCATTCCCACGCCGCACTCGCCGAAGCCGAACACGCATATCCTGTCCCGATAGACAGCGTTTTCGTCGCACATCATGGCAATTATATTGATGTGTACCCCAACACGATGGGACGTGATGAGGCCCGACGTAAGCTTGAACTCGACCAAAGCGCACTTGTTTTCCTCTTTTTTGGACAAATTCGAGGCTATAAAGGTCTTGACGAGCTTGTTGAGGCGTTCTCGCAAACAGTTGGTTCTCAAAACACGGCATTTCTCATCATCGCAGGCAAACCCGTCGGTATAGACGAAAATAACATTATCGAACTGGCCCAACGTTATCCCAATATCGGTCTTGTTCTCGACTATATCCCTGATGATGAAATTCAAGTATTCTTCAATGCTGCTGATTTTGTCGTCTTGCCCTACAAAAAAGTTCTGACATCGGGATCGATTTATCTCGCGTTGTCCTACGGGGTACCCGTTATTGCCCCGGCACGCGGGTTGTTGTCAGAAGTACTGACCGGTCCCCTGAAGCCTTTCCTTTACAACCCTGACACCCCTAACGGGCTTGCCCAAGCTTTACTTCTGGCCAATAAGAGCAAAGAATCCTTACCGGAACTGCGACGCGCCGCTCTCGACAAAGCTCGTGAATACGATTGGCCATCAACGCGCCAAGCTCTTGTTGATGCCATTATTCGCGCTCGCTATGGCAAGATGCACGATGTCGTCGTCGGTGAAACAACTCGTTCATGCCTTATCCGCTATCCCGAAGGATTAGAGCGTCAACCCCGTGTCGCTGTTGCTGTTCTTCATTACGAACATACGGATGACACAATCCGATGCGTTCGTGCGCTTGGAAATCAAACGTTAGCCGACCACGATGTCTATATCGTCTCAAACGATGACAATCTCTTGGCTTTCAATACGTTATGCCACACATTCGAAGACGCCACAGTCATTCAATCACCGGAAAATATTGGCTATGCCGCCGGCAACAACATTGCTTTGGCTCTTATCAATGAAAAGCCCTATGATTACGTTCTCATTCTCAATCCCGACTGCGTCGCACCGCCAACCTTCTTGGCCAGTCTCACGGCGTCGGCCGATGCCCATCCAGATGCTTCCATCTTTGGCCCACTCATTCTGTTTGGTGATAAACCCGACGTTATCTGGTTCGGTGGCGGCATCCTCGATATGTCCGATGGTTTCAGTGCAGCACACCACCTTATCGGTAAACGTGTCCATCAAGCGCCTAACGCTCCCTTTGAAACCGACTACATTACAGGCGCAGCTTTGTTCTTCCGCAAATCCGTTATCGGTGATGTGGGCTACATTCCTGAAGAATTCTTCCTGTATTTTGAAGAGACATCATGGTGTCTTGAAGCGAAAGCAAAGGGTCATCGTCTTCTCATGCTTCCAGGTATTCACCTCTTTCATCACAAACGATCGGAAGACGGGGGGCTGCCAACACCGACATTCTTATACTACTATACCCGAAACTGCCTCATCATGACGGCTCGTCATACGCCAGACCATATGGAATCAAGCCTGGTTCGCCATAAGCAGAAGATTAACGCGTGGTTGACACGCATAAAAGAAACTGGTGATGCGGAACGCCTCGAAACAGCCCAAAAAGCAATCGAACTCGGTATTCGAGACGGGCGAGACCAAGTGACAGGAAAGATCGATTTGCAGAGTATGTTGGGATAGCGGGCGCACCATTTGGGTAAAAACTTAAGGAGGAAGCGCGCTGTTTTTTCACCATGCTTCCTCCTTTTTATTGCAAAAAACATTGGCATTACAACCATCTATTAAGTAAGCAATGAACGGTACTCGACAATTCAATGACGCGATAAAAAAGACATACTCGGAAATTGACATTGGATTTATTGACGACACAAACGTTTTGTAGATAAAAAGACGGACAAATTGCATTGCAGTTTGTAAAAGATAAATGCTCATAACGATATCATGCTCAATATTCTCAGGTTATAACCCACTCAATACACTATAAATCCAATTTTAGACGACATCATAAATGCTTTTTATTCAATGATATCACCAAATGAGGAATCAATATCTGCACCCGAACAAGGCACACGTATTCATACCTTGACAGTGTACCCATCAACTTTCTTTGATCGCTGGATTTCTGCCTATGCCACAAAGAATGAGGTCGATGTTCGATGAACTTCGGCTCGCCATACGATTGGCCCGGCGCGAAATGCGTCAAGGACTTTCCGGTTTTGGGGTGTTTCTCCTCTGTCTTGGTCTTGGCGTTGCCGTCATTACAGGAGTAGGCAGTGTTTCGGCATCGTTTCTAGACGGGATTGCTGCCGATGCCCGCGCCCTCCACGGGGGAGATGTGGCCGTCCGCCTGACATATCGTCAAGCTTCACCGAAAGAAAAAACTTTTTTGCAACAGACCGGCATCATGTCGGAAACCGTCTCCATGCGGGCAATGGTATGGAAGCCGGAAGCCGGAGACGAGTTCGGCAAACGGACACTTGTCTCGCTAAAAGCCGTGGATGCATACTATCCCCTTTACGGCCGCGCGATCTTGTCTCCCGCAATGTCGCTTCATTCTGCCTTAGAAGAACACGATGGTATTTTCGGGGCGGTTGTGCAACGCGAAGTCTTATCCCGGCTCGGTGCACAACGTGGTGATATTATCCATATCGGAGATGGCCGATTCCGCATTTCGGCGATCCTCGTCAAAGAACCTGATAATGTGGTTTCCTTCGCCGGATTTGGTCCTCGAATGCTCGTTTCCATGCCCAGCATGGAGCAAACGGGACTCTTGCAGCCAGGAAGTTTGATCAGACGAAATTACCGCGTCAAACTTCCGGAAAACATCTCGGCAAAATCATTTGCCGAATCCCTCAAAACAGCATTTCCTGAAGCGGGATGGCGCGTGACGACCGCTGATGAAGCTGCTCCCGGCCTTCAGCGGTTTTTCAATAATATGAGTTCCATTTTGGGATTAGTCGGACTCTCCACGCTCTTGCTTGGTGGACTCGGGGTAGCCGGGGCTGTAGCAGGCTACCTTGAAAGCAAAACGTACTCCATCGCCACAATGAAAAGTGTGGGAGCCTCCGGCCGACTTGTCATAACAGTTTTTTTGCTCCAGATTATCTTACTCGCTTTGATCGGTATCTCTGTTGGTCTCGTGATTGGGGCACTGCTCCCGTTTCTCCTGTCTCCACTGCTTTCAGGCATTGTACCTGTCTCGCTCAAACCGGGTCTTCATCCCGTTGTTCTCAGCATTGCTACGAGCTTCGGAATTCTTACTGCTTTGGCGTTTTCGCTTCCTCATCTCGGTTCAGCGGCCCGAGTTTCACCGTTGGTACTGTTTCGCGGCTACGCAGCTCCCAAACGCCTCCTGCCAGGTCGAAAGACGTTGTTGGCTACAGGATTCGCCGGACTCGGCATTGCTGGTCTTGTCCTCGTCAGTATTGCCGATAAACGTCTGGCCTGGGGATTTCTTGGCGCTGTTGTATTATGTATTCTTCTCTTTCGCCTCGTCATCACCGTTCTCTTGGTCGTCTTACGCGCCATTCCTCGTCCCAAACACCCCTTGCTCAGCCTTGCGCTTTCCGGATTGACTCGGCCGGGAAACCCCACATCCGGCGTTCTTGCGTCCATCGGCTTGGGATTAACCGTCTTATGCGCTCTGACACTGGTCAACGCCAATTTTAACGACCGATTCCAACGTGAAATCCCCGCTATGGCTCCGGCGTTCTTTTTCATTGATATCCAACCACACCAACGCGAAGCGTTTATTGATGCAGTCTCTCACATAAACGGTGTGATAAAATATGAAACATCTCCCACACTTCGTGGCCGTATTGTTGATATTAACGATACTCCCATTGAGCATATTGACTACTCCCCGGACGTCGAATGGGCCGTTCGTGGCGATAGAGGGCTAACATTTTCAGCCTCACCGCCTGAACATGCCGAAATTACTTCCGGTACATGGTGGGCCCCAGATTACTCAGGGCCACCGTTGGCCTCCATGACTGAGGATGTCGCAGAAGGACTTGGTATTCGTGTTGGTGACACTGTTACGCTTAATATCTTGGGCAAAGACATCACCGTAAGAGTCACCAGTCTACGACGTGTGAACTGGCTTTCTCTCGGCATCAACCATGTTTTTGTTCTCTCTCCGGGACTTATCGAAACATTCCCGCTGACCTATATTGCTACGGTCTACACATCCAAAGATATTGTCGATGCTGATGAAAACGTGTTCAACACCGTTACATCGACATTCCCGAATATCACCGCCATAAAAGTTGCCGACGCGCTCCAAACAGTCAAGGACATTGCAGAGACCATTGTCGCCACGGTCGGTACAGCAGCGGGTGTGACCCTTTTTGCCGGTATTCTTGTGTTGTCTCAAAGTCTTCGTGCTGAAATGCGACGCAAGGCCTATGAAACGGTCATCTTCAAAGTTTGCGGAGCGACACGAAAAACCATTTTGTCCATTTTACTTTTGGAATACGCTCTCATTGGCGCTGCAGCCGGACTTGCCGCCCTTATTCTCGGGGGGATTTTGTCTGCAGCATTTGTTAGCGTATTTATGGAATTACCATTTACATTTTTCATCGGCCCAGCGATTCTCGCCGTTCTCGCCGGCGCAGGTCTGACAATGGCAATGGGACTTGCCAGCGCTTGGCGGACCCTCTCACAAAGCAGTGCTCCGTTTCTCCGCAACGAATAGAGCGTCATCACAATATATTCGATCTTTTCAAGGGGTTTATGGCTCGTTCATTTTCGAGTAGATAATGCGAAAACATCACAGGAGGGCACGGTGATCACCGAAGAGGTCAAAGAACCTTATCTCCCCATTTCTCCGCATCTTATCTTTCCAGAACGATTGGGAAATTTTGAAGTCTACGTCAGACGGGGCTCCAATTACGTACTCTTCACGAAAGAGCGCGAACGTTTCGACGAGCGCATCAAAACAAAACTTTATGACCTCGGTGTCGAAGAAGTTTTCATCAAAGGTTCTCAAAAAAAAGCATTCGATCAGTATGTCCGCGTCAACCTCGGACAGATTCTGGAAAATGAAAGCATTCCTATGGAAGACCGTGCAGAAATTCTTCACGATGTCTCCACACATATGATCAGCGAATTTTTTACGAATAAGCTGCCGGAAAAGGTCAAGCAGCGTTTTTTCAAAGACATCATGCGAATGGTTACGGATTGCGTCAACTTTTTCAATAATGAAGAGGCGTTGGCGAAGCTGGGCCAGCTTATTGCACACAATTACGATGTGTTCACGCACAATGTCGATGTGTTTGTTCTGACAATGGCGGTATTGAACACGTTTGACCTTGATCACAAAACCATAACCAATGCCGGCATCGGAGCACTTCTCCACGACGTCGGCAAGCTTTCTATCCACAAGAAAATACTCGATAAAAATGGCCTGACAACGGATCCTGTGGAAATCAAACTCTTGCAGCAACACACGGTGTATGGAACAGCATTGTGCGCCAACCTCCCCCTCGATGGGCTAAGTATGTCGTGCATTTTATTGCATCACGAACATGAAGATGGATCTGGTTATCCCTCGGGTATTAGTGGTGACCATATCCCGTTTTCCATTAAAGTTCTGTCAGCCTGCAACACCTACCTTCAACTCACCACGCCAACCCCGTCGAAAAATGCGCTCACCCCATACAAGGCGCTTCAGTTTATGAGCAAATCTATGGAAGGCGCATTTGATCCCGTTGTGCTCAAACATTTAGTCATGGTGTTAAGCGGTGCAAATATTCTCTAAGCGTTTTCCCGACTCGGTGTTATGATGTTGTTTTCAACAAGAACCATGCATGCTTTGTTAAGGTCATGAAGCTGATGCGATGTGAAGAGAGCACACTCGCGATCAAGCAAGCTTGGAGGCCGTACTGAAGCCCTCCCCCCCCCAAAAAAAAGAGGTAAGCACATGCAGACATCTTGGAGTCGTTCGTTCGATCAGGAGATAAAGGTCAATTCCGCGATGCTCTGGAAAGTATTGTCTGATGTTTCTACATGGAAGGACTGGAACCCCGGTGTTCAAGACATCACGATTGATGGCCCCTTCGAGACCGGTGTTTGGTTCTCCATGGTTCTCCCTGACAATGAGGTCATTCGCTCTCAGTTGGTTGATGTCCAATCCCCACGAAGCTTTGTCGATGAAACCAAGATTGATGAGACGGTGATTCAGGTCAAGCACAGCATAGAACCATTGACGGAGGAGCGATGCTGCGTGACCTTCGCGGTCAAAGCCGAAGGCCCGGAAGCACACCCCATCGGAGAAGGGGCTTCAGGTGATTTCCCGGAAGTTCTCGCCTCGCTGGCTTGTTACCTGGAAGAGAAGGATAAACGATAGAGGAGGACAAACCCTTTATAAGAGGGTTTGTCCTTAATATGTCCCAATTTCTTCACGAAGAAAACGTGCGGAACCCGTATTGCCTCAGACGTGACTGTCCACGTATCGACAGCAGCAAGCAGGCAAACATATATGCTGCCGGAGAGGCCGATCGCAAAACCGACAGGCCACAAGTGGTATGAACCTCAAGTCCCTCTGGGAGCTTGCACACACGCAATCCAGAAACCTGCGATGCAACCTGGAGAGCCGATGTAGCATAACCAAGAAAAACATCGGTTCGATCTTCAAGAAACAATCTCGCCACCGGGCTTTTCCCATCCACCGGATGACACCACTTCGGATCTCGCCCCCCAACGGCTTGCAGAGCCTTTGCTGCCAGCCTTTCCTGTGCGCCGGGAAGAAATGATTCCGCCAAGGCAAAGCACTCCCACGCATAATCGCCCGAAGGATCGAGTCCAGGGGTCGAAGTTGCAATACGAATGTCATCCCCTAACAACCAATCCAATACAATTGGAGGATCACGGTCCACACCGTTCGGAACTGTAACGCCAGGTGCCACCATAAGACGTAGAGAATTCCCGGCAAACGGAATGGGAGGAAGCGCAAGTTTCTGTTCCCAAAGCTGTGTCGGATGGCCCATATCGGCTGAGACCAATAACTCAGCAGCATTATTTTGCTCTAGGTCTTCCCGTAAAAGCCCTGACGGACCGTAGGTTATGGCAACTTTGATGTTTTCTTGCTCACTCGCCATTACGGCAATTTCATCAAGAGGGAGTCGAAGGCTCCCTGCACTCATAACATTGAGTGTCCTCATCGTATCTCTCCCAAAGAATGAGATAAGGAAGCAACGCCATCAGGGAGCAAAGGCACACAAATGCGGCCATATCCCTCGATATCCACCAACCGGACCTCTGCAGCATAAACATCACTCAACCGAGACGCGGTCACGACCTCATGCGGCGGGCCCTGCACCATAAATCGTCCTGAAGCCATAATGGCGGTTTCATGACCTACGAGAAACGCATGGTCCGGAAAGTGAGTGGTCATAATCACGGCAATACCCCGCTCCGCTAGCTGCTTGACCAAAGCCAACACCTGGACCTGGTTTCCAAAATCAAGATGGGAGGTCGGTTCGTCCAACAAGAGAACCTTCGGCTCCTGCGCCAAAATACGGGCAAAGAGGACGAGTTGCCGTTCTCCACCGCTAATGTTGGTGTACTGTTTATCCCGTAAATGCGTGATTCCCATCGCAGTAATGGCTTTATCGGCAATTTCGTAATCTTTTTGCGATGGGGATGACAGCACACCGATATGGGGCGCACGCCCCATCACCACGACATCAAACACCGTGAAGGCAAAAAGACTCTGATGACTTTGCGGGACATAGGCGATGATTCTGGCCGTTTCGGCACGTGAGAGCGTGGCGATATTTCTATTTTGCAGAACAACATGTCCGGACGAAACCGGTTCAATGCCAGCCAGGCATTTGAGGAGGGTCGACTTTCCCGTGCCATTCGGTCCCAAAATGCAGAAGACGTCTCCGGGATGAATAGCGAAACTGAGTCGGTCGAATACACGATCCTGACTTCCGTCATACCCGAAACCGATATTCTGGGCCTCCATGATCACGCCCATCCGAGCCTCCCTTTTCGCAAGAGGAATGCGAAAACTGGAGCACCAATGGTGGCAGTCAAAATACCAAGTGGAATTTCCGATGCGGTGACGGTTCGAGCAACATCGTCAATGAGCAACATATAACACGCCCCCAGCAGCAAGCTCGCCGGCATGAGTCGGCTATAATTAGGTCCAACGAGCATACGGGCCAAATGTGGAATGACGAGCCCAACCCAACCGATAATGCCACTTACCGATACAGCCGACGCGGTAATTAGTGTTGCCGCGAGCACAATCACAAGACGTAATCGTCCTGTTGACACGCCAAGCGCCTTGGCTTCTTCATCGCCCAATGTCAGAACATTGATGCGCCATCGCACGACCATGAGAACAGCAATTCCCAATAGAATGGGGACACACACGGAAAACAGTTTTGCCTGCGTCATGGTCGCCAACGACCCCATGAGCCAATACACAATCACCGGCAGTTTATCATACGGGTCGGCAACATACTTGAGTAACGAAAGAAGCGCCGAGAAGAATGATCCGACAATGACGCCGGAAAGTACCAAGACCAAGGTCGGTGCAGCCTTATACACCCGGCCCATACCGTAACTAAGCAATACGGCGAGAGCTCCAAACACAAATGCCAGCAATTGGATGCCGAACATACCGGCCGACAGCAAAATTCCGAGAGCCGCGCCAAAACCGGCACCCGAGGCAACACCCAAAATAAAGGGAGAGACCAGGGGATTCCGAAAGAGACCTTGAAAAGATGCCCCTGACATGGCGAGCCCGCCCCCGATAAGCAATGCCGCACCAATGCGAGGCAGTCGGACATGGAAAAGAACAGTTTGCAGCGTGGGCGGAAAGTCAGTGGATACCGGTATGAACTTGGCGATAACGGCCCACACCGCCGTTACAGGATCAATCGGGTATCGTCCAAGCATCAGCGACCCAAGACACAACAGCACGACGAAGACCGTCAGACCGGCCATCATACGACCGGTCTGACGTGAAACAGTATATGTCATGTTAGTGCTGTCCCTTGTAGGGAATGCCGTAGAATGTCTCGTAATAGGAATTCACCAACGCAGGCAGGTCAACATCGGCGAATTTTTTCGGATAGAGTTTCTTCGCCATCCAGATTTCTCCAAGCGCCATGGACTCAGGCGTCGGATGCCCCCAAGGCTTGACGTATTCCGGAGTAATATAAATCTTGCCATTTTTCACCGCATCCACTTGCGCCCATGCCGGATTGGATTTCATCTCGGGAACGATGGATTTATAACGGCTCTGAACAAAAATTACCGAGGGGTTCCAGCGCAGCACATCTTCCATATTGACTTTCTGGTAGCCATCTAACTCAGCAGCAACGTTTTTACCACCGGCGCGATCCATGATGACCCCGGTATATTTCCCTGAACCGTAGGTATGCAGTTCTGGGTTGGCCATGTAGCAACTGACTTTTTGGTCGTCGGGAATGTTGCTGAGATGCCCCGCAACAATAGCTCTGTTCTTTTTGATGGTCTCAATGAGCTTTACCGCATTGTCTTGTTTTCCAAAGACTTCACCCAATAACGTAACCCCCTCGATCATCCCCTCGGTGTACGCTTTATCAGGATCCTTCAACTTGGGGTTGAGGCGGGAAGCCTGCTCAAAGTCGGCGCGATACAACGAAACACCGACAACGGGAATGCCAGCAGCTTCAATTTGCGAACGCATATCTTCGGGCGCGTAATGTGTGACAATCACGATATCGGGATGAAGCGCCAACAACGACTCCATGTTGATCGTTTTCAAATCCCCGGGTGTGGGCATATCTTTTAACGCAGGAAATGCATTGACCGCATCGGGCAAATATTTGTTCCATCGTTCCAAAACACCGACAATCTGTCCTTCGGCATCGAGTTGGATAGCGATATCCAACGCGTGGTGCATCAGGACAACGGCACGTTTCACCTCATCGGGCAGGGCAACCTTCTTACCGAGTTGATCCATGACCGTGCGTTCCGCACACGCGATCGAAGCGCCGAACATTCCGATCAGAACCAGAAACACAAACGTAATGCGTACTCCTCGCATGAACCAATTCTCCTCTCCTAAATTATCCGCAACACATGCGACCATTCCATATATGGCCTTTTCCTACTCCATCTATTCACAATACGACATAAGAAAAGGGATCGACTGTCAAGAGGGAGACGAGGCTCTACACGCAAATAATTCTTTCCGTGAGATAATGAAGACATTTCTTGGCATATGAATTGCTGTCCCCACGATAACGCCTTTTATAATGAGGGATTGTTTGGTATTGAATTTCAATTTCGTAATCTCTTTCAATTTTGTCGTCAGCACGCATCCAGGAAAGGACAGCATGAAAACACTTGATGAACTCATTTTTTCCGTCTCTGCCATGGCCGAAGAGACCACTCCGGCCTCAGGGAAGCTTGACTTATTGTTATACGCACCATGTCCGGTCAAACTCGCTGTCAAAGAGGGGATTGATGCCATTGTTCGACAATCTAAAGACGACGGTCCCCCTCTCTCCGTCCATATTCCCATGGGATGCACATCGGTTGATCCGGTTGATCCACTCTATCGAGAGACCGATCCGGACCGTTTACCCGATATGATCGCATCCATTGGGTTTGGTGATTTTTTTCGACAGGAATTTGCCGATCATTTTGTAAAAGCGGGCTTTTTTGAAGCCATTCTGCCCGATTATGTCGAACCGATGCACGAACAGGCAGGTATTATCGATCCGGCAGGCCACTATGTGATTTATGGCCTCACACCGTATATTTTCCTCGTCGACATGAAACGCCTCGGCGATGTTCCGCCCCCCACACAGTGGAGCGACCTCCTCGATCCTCGTTATCGGGGACATATCAATATGTGCGGAGACGGCGACGATATGGCCGATGCCGTCCTTATCAACTATTATAAAGAGTATGGTTGGGAAGGTATCGAACGCTTTGCCGAAAACGTCTACGGGCTCATGCATTCGTCGCATATGGGGAAATCCGGCGGTGTGTCGAATGCCGGTGGAATCTATATCATTCCGTATTTCTTTGCCGAAAGTTCCAAACACCCCGACCATATGCGTGTCATCTGGCCTGAGGATGGAGCCGCTGCCAGCCCGCTCTATTTTCTCGTGAAAAAAAGCGAAGCAGAGCGATTGAAACCGCTTGTGTCCTTTCTCAATAGTGGGTTCGGCCAGATTGAAAGCGCCCGCTGGTTCCTGCCGCTTTCCGGTCCCCTGCCGGAAGGACTCGACAAGAACGCCCGTATCAAGTGGGTGGGTTGGGATTTTATTGCAGAACGCGACATCACCACGGTCCGCGACGAACTCAATGACCGCTTTCGCAAACTTGTGCAGGTGAAATAATGCGACTGATTACCGTTGCCGGACCGCCTTCATGCGGCAAGACATCGGTGCTTCTCCGCACCTGTGCCGCTCTCAAAAAGAAAGGTGTTGCCTGCGCCGTCATTAAGTTCGACTGCCTCCAAACCCGCGACAATCTCGCCTATCATGACGCGGATATTCCGGCCACGGCGGTTCTGTCCGGCGGGCTTTGTCCGGACCATTTCTTTGCCACGAATCTTGAAGAAACATTCGAGTGGGCCAAGAACACCGGTGCTGAATGCTGCGTCATCGAAACAGCTGGACTCTGCAACCGCTGTTCTCCGCACCTGCGCGGTGCTTTGGGGCTGTGTGTCATCGATAATCTTATGGGGATCGATGCCCCGCAGAAAATCGGTCCCATGCTCAAACTGGCCGACCTCGTTCTTGTCACCAAAGGCGATCTTGTTTCTCAGGCAGAACGCGAAGTCTACCGACACCGCATCCGCCAGATGAATTCTCGCGCCATTATCCGGCATATCAACGGCCTGACCGGTCAAGGATGTCAGGAGCTGGCCACCGTGCTTGCCATGGCCCCGGATATTGTCTCCGTCACCGACATGCGATTGCGGTTTGCCATGCCGGCGGCCGTCTGCTCGTACTGCCTCAGCGAAACACGTATCGGCAGCCGGTACCAGAAAGGAAATGTGAAAAAAGCCGAATTTGGAGACGCCCATGTCGTCTGATATGACCACACTCGACAGCCTCACGGTGACCGCGGGCAGTGACAAATCCGGCAACTCGGCATGCCATGATATTATTTTTACTCCCGGTGAAATCACGGCGCTGCTTGGACCGACCGGGTCCGGGAAAAGCCGGTTTCTCTCGGATATCGAATCGCTTGCCGATAATGACACCCCGTCCGGCCGGAAAATCCTACTCAATGAAACCCCGCCCGACCCCGATCAACGTTTTGAACTACAAGGACGGCTCGTTGCGCAGCTGACACAGAACATGAATTTCGTCCTCGACATGGCTGTTGACGATTTCATCCTGACGCACGCCAAAAGCCGCGAGGTTCCCACCCCGGAAGAGACGACCGAAAAGGTCATTGCCGCAGCCAACGATCTGGCCGGAGAACCGTTCGCCCCAAGAACCCAACTGACACAACTCTCGGGCGGACAATCGCGCGCGCTGATGATTGCCGACGCGGCCCTGCTCAGTTGGTCGCCGGTCTTGCTCATCGACGAAATTGAAAACGCGGGCGTCGACAAACTCCGCGCGCTCGACCTCCTCGTCAAGAGCGACAAAATCGTCGTCATCGCCACCCACGACCCCGTTCTCGCTCTGTCGGCCACTCGCCGCCTCGTGTTCGAACACGGCGCGGTCCACGCCGTCCTGTCACGTACCCAGGAAGAGCAAGACATTCTTGCCCGACTCACCGACCTCGAAAACACCTTCTCCCATGTTCGAAGTCAACTGCGATTGGGGAAGCCGTTGACAATAGGAGAACGCTAAACAAGACGGATGAACGTATACTGAGCCTACGGAGAGAAAGCAGTAACCATGAACTCAGGCGATTGGGGAGCCCCCTTCCCAATCGTTTCTTTCAAGATACAGAAACATTGTTATAGCTTCCCTCGATAACCAATATTTCTTAAACTGCTCAGAATCCTGGAAGGAATTTCTTCGATGCAGTATAGAAAGGAAAAAGCAACACCTCTTAAAGCACAAATCGTCTACACGACATTCGCACTTGCCTTCTTTATCGGCATCAACACCGTTGCCCCTCTTCTTTAATGTCCAAAGACCAAAGCAACGTTGCCGAAATCTCACAACAACATTACATTATTTACCAAACAATAAAGGAGCACCTGTCCATCAAGACAAGTGCTCCTTTTTCTTTTGCAAGAGAAACAGACGTTCTGTCTTTTCTCCTTATCGCTGAAAACGATTATCCCACGTGGTCGTAGCCGGCTTGAAGGGCTTCGGAGTTTTTGGGGATGAGATGTTTGTAGTGAGCGGAGATGACATTTTCGAGGCTATCTTTGACAACATCAAGCGGCATGACATTGCTTGCCTTGATGTAGGCCCCGAGAGCGACCATGTTGGCCATGCGGGTGTTGCCGATTTTGTCGGCAATGTCGACCGCCGGCACAGCAAAAACGGAATAGCGATCTTTCTCCGCCAACGTCGGATCAACAAGCGACGAGTTGATGACAGCGACACCACCGTCTTTCAGGCTCGGACCAAATTTGTCGAGCGATGGGCGATTCATAATGATGACGGACTCAGGCGATTGAATAATGGGAGAACCGATTTCTTCGTCCGATACAACAACGGTGCAGTTCGCCGTTCCCCCACGCATTTCCGGACCATAGACCGGAATATAGGTCACATTCAGACCGTGATTCATGCCGGCGTAGGCCAGGAGATTGCCGATCAGCATTACGCCCTGGCCGCCGAAACCGGCGATGATGACGTCTTTATACAGGCTCATCAGCATCCCTCCCCTTCATTCAAACGGTCTTTGTAGATTCCCAGGGGGAAGTAGGGAATAAGTTCGCACTCAATGCGCTCATTGGCCGCAACCGGCGTCATTTTCCAGTTGGTCGGACAGGTTGCAAGCACTTCGACAAACCCGAATCCTTTGTTGTCGATCTGCGCTTGGAAAGCATGCTTGATCGCTCTTTTTGCTTTCACCAAGTTCTTCGCGTTGTTCACCGCCACGCGGGCGCTATACGCAACTCCACCAAGTCCGGCGAGAATTTCAGCCATCTTGAACGGCTGCCCTTCTCGTTCGGCACACCGGCCACCAGGACACGTCGTGGTTTTCTGGCCAATCATTGTGGTTGGAGCCATTTGTCCACCGGTCATGCCATATACCGTATTATTAACGAAGATAATGGTTACACGCTCGCCGCGGTTGGCGCAGTGCATAATTTCGGCCATACCAATGGAGGCCAAATCTCCGTCGCCCTGGTAGGCAAGAACGATATTGTCGGGTTTTGCTCGTTTGACGCCCGTTGCCACGGCAGGTGCACGACCATGCGGCGCTTCAACCGAGTCGACAAGCAAATAGTTGTAGAGAAAAACGGAGCAGCCGATGCTTGTCACGGCAATGGTTTTATCGACAACACCAAACTCTTCCAGACATTCGCCAACAAGCCTCTGGGCGACACCATGCTGGCAGCCCGGACAATAGTGCGTGGCACGATCGGCGATAACTTCAGGCCGGTCAAAAACGAGTTGTTCGGTCATGAGGCGCTCCTTTCAAGGGCCGACAGGATCGGCGCTTCAAAGTCGTCAGGACTTGGGATGGACCCGGGCATGTGGCCGTGAAAATCCGAGTCGGCCAAGCCGATCATGCTCAGTTTGACGTCCTCGACCATCTGGCCCAGATTGTGTTCGATGGTTAAGAACCGCTTTCCTTTCTGTGCCAGTTCGCGCAGTCCCTGAGCCGGAAAAGGAAACAGCGTAATGGGACGATACAGGCCAACTTTTTTCCCCTGCTTGCGCAAATTGCGAACCGCACTTTTCACAATACGACCAATGGAGCCATAGGCTACAACGACGAGTTCAGCGTCGTCGGTCTCAAACGATTCGGCTCGAATCTCGGCTTCCATGGCTTTATAGGTATCGCGCAGGCGGATATTTTGTGCGGCCAACGCACCGTCTTCAAGATACAGCGATTTAATAAGCCGCATGGGACGACCTTTGGCCCCTGTCAGTGCCCAGTCAGACGCTTCGTTGGAATCCACCGGCGCTGGCTTCCAGGGGATGACCGGTTCTTTCATTTGACCGATAATGGCATCACCAAGAATCATGACGGGATTTTGGTATTTAAACGCAAGATCAAAAGCGAGAATGGTCAAATCATATGCTTCTTGGCAGGTCGCCGGTCCAAGGACGAGCAGACGGTAATCGCCGTGCCCTCCGCCTTTGACGGATTGAAAATAATCGCCCTGTGACGGACCAATATCTCCAAGACCGGGACCTCCACGGTTCATGTTGACAATAACGCCGGGCAAGCGCGAGCCTGCCATATAGGATATTGCTTCTTGCTTGAGTGAAATCCCCGGACTCGAAGATGAAGTCATGGCCCGGGTACCTGTTGCCGCAGCACCGAGAAGCATGTTCGCCGCAGCGACTTCGCTTTCAGCCTGAACAAAACTTCCACCGGATTCGGGCATGAGCTTGGACATAAGCTCGGGAATATCGTTCTGGGGCGTGATGGGATACCCGAAATAGCAGCGGCATCCCGCAGCGAGAGCGCCGTGAACAACGGCCTCATTGCCTTTGACGAAGATACGGGATTCACTCGCCATGTGCCGCCTCCTTCTTGGCTTTTTGGGTACGCCAAACTGTAATGGCGATATCGGGACACATTTTGCCGCAAGCGGCGCAGCCGGTACATTCATCGGCCTTGTCCGGATCCACTTCGGCGACTTTGTAACCCTGCTGGTTGAACCTGTCGGCCTGACGCAAGATTTCCTTTGGACAGGCGGTGACGCAAAGTAGGCACCCTTTGCAGAGTGCCTCGTCAATTTTCACGTGGGACATGATCGCTCCTTGAAATTGCGCCCCTGGTGAGCGCGCTCTGACGACGCCTTATGGGCATTTTGTACGAAGAAGCATAGCGTCGCCGTACGAGAAAAAACGATACTTCGACGAGACGGCATGGGAATATGCTTGAAGCACCGTGTCTCGTCCGGCCAGGGCCGACACCATAATCAGCAGCGACGATCCTGGCAAATGGAAATTCGTCACGAGATTGTCAACAACATGAAACTGATAGCCTGGACGGATAAAGATATTGGTGTCCCCAGAAAAGGGGGCGATTTCCCCACATCGTGCAAACGCTCCCTCAAGGATACGCGTCGAAGTCGTTCCAATAGCCGTTATCGGGCGTCCTTCTTTCTTGGCACGGGAAAGCACACTGGCGGCTTGTTCGGATACTTCACCGTATTCGTTGTGCATGACATGTTCCCGGATATCATGGCAACGCACCGGTGAAAAGGTGCCGTAGCCGACATGGAGCGTGACGTCGACCCATTCGATACCGCGTTCCGCCAGCTTCTCACGGACATCGTGCGTCATGTGCAAACCGGCAGTTGGCGCAGCGACTGATCCCGTCTTGTCCGGTGCAGCATAGACGGTTTGATAACGAGTTTTATCATTCAACGTATCGCTTCGCCGAATATACGGGGGGAGAGGCATGTGGCCGAGGCGATCGACAATATTTTGTAGATCCCCTTGCCAATGTAATTCAACGTCACTTTTTCCGAATTCCCCACGTTCAATGACTTCGAGCCAAAAGTCAGGAGCAAAATGGATAACCTCTCCTGGGCGCGGTCCCTTGGAGGCTCTGAGCAAACCATTTGCACGTGCTTGCCACCAATTTTCAGACGTCTCAATTGGTGTCAGCCGAGAGAGAGGCGTTAATAAAAGGAGTTCAACTTTTCCCCCTGTGGATTTTGCACCCAAAAGACGTGCAGGCATAACACGAGAATTATTCGCTACAACAACTCCATTTCGCGGGAGAAATTCAGCAATATGCTCAAACACCGTCTCATGGACGACACCATGTCCTCTATCAACAACCATAAGCCGAGAGCCATCACGCTTTGTAAGAGGAGTTTGGGCAATGAGTTCTTCGGGAAGATGATACTGATACGCATTCAATTCATGTTCATTCATAACAACGATTCACTGCTCTTTTACACCCAATAGCAGCTTTTATGAACAAAAGAGGTGGGTTGGATTAAATTTCAAAGAAGATATATCCTCCCACCTTGCGTCCTTTGCATATCTGCCTTATTGATGTTGTAAATTGTAGAGATTACGACATCACAATATTGATGTCCCAATGACCGCTCTCGCAAGCGAAAAACCTTCTATATGCACAGGAGTCTCATATGATGGCATTGTTGGCTCGGCAAACAGTTTTACCGCCGGTCATAACTTTCGTTTTGGTTGCAATGTTCTTTACTCTGGCCACTCCTGCGCTGGCCGAGGAGAGTATCCCGTATTTCAAACCTGAAGGCAAATTGTCGTACAAACTCGATCTGTTGTCCCAGACACGATTTCGGAGTAAATCGCGCTCGACCCAGGCGAAGATGCTTGGGATTATGGACACGACCAAACCCACTCCCGGTGGTTTGATGCAGACCACCGATGGCAAAATTGTTGTCGACCTGTTTGTCACAGATACCGACCAAGCAACACTCGATGCAATTGCTGAAGCCGGAGCCGATATCCTGCATGTTTCAGCGCGATATGCAGTCATTACCGCTGCCGTCGCGACAAACCAACTCGACGCCATTGCAGCGCTCCCCGCAGTCAAAAATATAACGGAATCCCCTATACCAATCCGGAACCAAGCCGATTGCGCAAAAGCAACGACGACCGACGGTGATGTTCAGCTTAAAGCCGACTTGCTTCGGGATGCAATGAACATTGACGGCACCGGTGTCAAGGTTGGCGCACTGTCCGATTCTTTTGATTCCGCCACGAACAACCCGCCCACCAACGCATCCGACGATATCGGAACAGGTGATTTGCCGGGCCAGGCTAACCCATGCAACCGTCTGACAGATGTTGTCGTCCTTCAAAGCGAAGGCGGAGCGAGTTCGCCAACGGATGAAGGGAGGGCCATGTTGCAAATCGTGCACGACATCGCCCCTGGAGCGCAACTTGGATTCGCTTCGGCATACCCTTCGATATACACTTTTGCCGATAACATTCGCGCCCTGCGCGACACATTCGGAGCCGACGTCATCGTCGATGACGTCAACTACCTCTACGAGCCCATGTTCCAGGAAGGACCAGTCTCAACTGCAGCACAAGAAGTTGTCAATGATGGTGCGGTGTATTTCGCATCTGCCGGGAACTTCAATGTAGAAGTGGATGTGAACGGACAATCCCAGGCTATTGGCTCGTATGAAACGGCTAATTTCCGTACAACGCCATGTCCCGCGACGATTGCTACTTTAGGAAAGTACAACGCATGTCATGACTTTGATCCGGGAACGGATGCCGACAACACCTCGGGATTCACTTTGTCGAGTGGTGGGTATATCAGCTTCAACTTCCAGTGGAACCAACCCTGGTTTGGAGTCACCGAAGACCTCGATATATTCATGCTTGATAATAGCGGAAACATTCTGGCTCAAAGCACCAATACTCAGCTGATATACCCATACGAAGGTTTTACAATCCAAAATACTACAGATGCGGATCTCGTTGTGCGGTTTGTCGTTGCCCGAGCCAATGGAACAACATCGACCCCACGGTTCAAGTACATCATGTTCCAAAGCTCCGGCATTGAAAGTGCAGAATGGACCGGCGCCAAGAATACGACAGATATGTTTGGCCCTACACTCTTTGGACACAATTCATCGGCTGCGGTCATGAGTGTTGCCGCCATGAGCTTCCAAGAATCGCAGGTCGAGAGCTTCTCATCACGTGGCGACTCGACATTGTACTACAACCCCGTCAATGGCCAAACACCAGCGACTGCCTTGCCTGCACCTGTGACAGTACACAAGCCTGACTTTACTGCCACGGATGGAGCAAAAAACACATTCTTCGGTTCTCCGGGTAATGGCGCATACTACTTCTTCGGCACATCAGCTGCGGCTCCTCATGCCGGTGCTGTCGCCGCTCTCCTTCTTGAAGTTGCCGCAAACACAGGACAAACGCTTGACCAGGCGGGGATGGAAGAATTACTCGAAAATACGGCGACCACAATTGATGGCAACCCCAAAGCATCGGGTGCTGGATTAATCAATGCATTAGCTGCCGGGGAAAGCCTGCAATCCGGTGACCCTCTGGTTGCTCTGCTCTCAGTCTTAATCATCTTATTGAACTAAATAAGCTCATTCTCAACTATTGAATAATTCACGCCGCCGTTCCTGGTTTGCAACTGGAACGGCGGCATTTTACGCTCATCCAATGTCCTCTTGCTGTTTGCATAATGCCAAGTAGACATTGAACAATTGCCATAGCGGGCCATTCCTCTCCACACCAGCTATCCTGAGCATTGATGAATACATACGGCTCCATAAGCCATTTTCATCGGCCCATTGTATTCATTGAAGATATCATACAAAAAAATTTCTATTGCTTTTCCTTGCCCTCGTTGCATTCATCCAGCATACTTAAACCGTTGCCATGTCCCCTTTGTTGTGTGCAACAATAACCCCCTATAAAATCATGACATTCGTTTTTTTGCACGGTCTCGCCGGCGACCCCGATGATATTTTTCATGCCTCGGCCCATCTCCCGTCGCACCGATTTATTGCACCACGTATTCCGTATTTTGAGGACGAAATGGCCTCTGTCACTGACTTGGCCGATGTACTCATTCCAGAAATCAGGCGCTCCAATCCCGGGAAGACACCAATTCTCGTTGGGAACTCACTTGGTGGCATGGTCGCCCTTGCCCTTGCAGACACATTCCCCCAGGCTCACCTTACTCTGGTTGGCACGCACATGGTCACGACCAGCCGTCCAGTACACCGTACAGGAGGAGGGTTTGACCGAGAACTTGGCTTCATCTTTCACAATCGCTCCGCTCTCACGGAAACCCGAAAAGCCCGATATCGAAAAAAATGGATGGATTTCACATCGTCTCGCAAAGGTATCCGTCGTTTGCGAACGATTAAAGCCCTTGCTTCAGCATTCGATATCGCGTCCCGGTTTGAACGCTTTCAACATCGCATCACTTTAGTCTGCGGTCGAAATGATCAGATTAGTTCCCTCCATCAATTCACAGAGCTCCATCGTCACCATCGAGGCTTGCGCATACATATCATTGAAGAATGTGGGCATGCGATTCCGTTGGAACATCCTGCCTGCCTTGCCCGAATCCTTGCAGGCCAAATTCATACTGACTCTACCTCAAACGAATTTTGACTTGAAAATCAATCCGCTTTCCCCTACTTGTTCAATCTTGGAAAGGAACTCTTTCAACCAATATCCCATTGGTGCATAATTTTCAAAAACGTAAATTTTGCGAGATGGAGGGATTTCTTTTCAGACTGAGTTACGGTAGGAACTATTCCTTGTCGTACACATTAACGTATATGTATGGATTCTTGAGGAGGAAGGAAATGAAGAAAATTCTGATTGGCCTTGTCGCACTGACATTTGCCATGACAGGTCTGGCCCATGCCGCAGACGACACCATCAAACTCGGCTTTGATATTCCGCTGACCGGCGACATCCCGGATGTTGGCGAATCGGCAAAGAATTCAGCCGAAATGCTCAAAGAACAGATTAATAAAGACGGCATCAAGGTTGGCGACAAGACCTATAAGGTTGAATTCATTTACGAAGACAACGAATCCAAAGCTGAATCTGCTGTTTCCGCAGCCAACAAACTCATCACGCAGGATGAAGTCCTCGGAATGGTCGGCCCCCAGTCCTCGAAACAGGCCGTTCCTGCTGGTGAAGTGGCTAACAACCTGAAGACTCCCATGGTCTCGCCCTGGTCCACGAATCCCAACACGACCTTAGACCGTCCGTATGTCTTCCGTGGTTGCTTCCTCGATACCTTCCAAGGACCAACTGCTGCCAAATTCGCTACCCAAGAATTTGGTGCCAAGAAAGCCGCCGTGTTGTACGACATTGCCAGCGACTACCCCAAAGGGCTTGCTGAAGACTTCAAGAAAGCGTTTGAAAAAATGCATGGCGAAGGTTCAGTCGTTGCTTTTGAAACCTTCACCACCAAAGACGTCGACTTCTCCGCTCAGCTGACCAATATTGTTAAATCCGGCGCTGAAGTTCTGTTCGTTCCCCAGTATTATAACGAAGTGCCGCTTATCGTGAAACAGGCCAAAGCACTTGGCTGGGATAAGCCTATCCTTGGTTCCGACTCCTGGGGTGGCGGCGACTTGATGGGCCTGTGCGGCGACGACTGCAAAGGCTATTTCTTCGTTACGCACTACGCTGCCGCTGGCGCGAAAGGAAAAACCAAAGATTTTATCGACGCGTACAAAGCCAAATATAACAAGACTCCTGACGACGTGGCCGCGCTGACCTGGGACTCCACCAACCTTATGCTCCAGGCCATTAAGGACACGGGCGGTTTGACCGGCAAAACTGGCAAAGACCGCAAAGCCATCATGAAAGTGCTGGGAACAGTGAAAGATTTCGACGGTATCACCGGAAAAATGTCTTTCACGCCTGAAGGCGATCCCATCAAATGCGCCGTTGTTGTCAAAATCGACGATGCTGGCAACTACAGCTTCTATGAGTCGGTCTGCCCGTAACCGACATCTGCGCATGATCTCACAATGCGCCGGGGTGATTTCATCCCGGCGCATTGATTGAGAACATCAAGCGTTGACCTCAATTTTCACGTAAGGGAAACTCATGGATTTTGCCGGCATCATCCAAAATATTTTGAACGCTTTACAGTGGGGGAGTTTTTACTCTCTTATCGCACTCGGGTATTGCCTGGTGTACGGCGTTCTCCTCCTCATCAACTTCGCCCATGGCGATATTTTTATGGTTGGCGCCTACATTTCACTTTTCGTCGCCACATTACTTCTTGGCCAGTTCGGTGGTATTCCTGGTATGCCCGGCTGGCTTGTTCTGACTCTGGCCGTTCCCCTTGTTATGATCCTCACATCATGTGTAGGCGTCACCCTCGAGCGCATCGCATATCGGCCACTCAGACGAAAAGGCGCTCACCGTCTCTATGTTGTCATTACCGCACTCATGTGCGGTCTCATTCTTGAGAATGGGAACCTGGCCCTGTTCGGGGCCTCGCGGCGCAGCTTCCCGACACTTGTTGAAACACATGTTTTCGACGTTTCCGGTGTCGCCGTCACAAATATTAAGCTCGCTGTCATTCTCGTCGCGATTATCGCATTTCTCTTTTTACGATTTGTCGTGGTGAAGACCAAAATCGGTATGGCCATGCGTGCCATTTCTTACGACAAATTTGCCGTTCCGCTCATGGGTATTCCCATCGATACGGTTATCGTATTCACGTTTGTCCTTGGGTCAGGCTTTGCCGGCCTCGCCGGCCTCATGTTTGCCATGACATATCCGGTTTTGGACCCGTACATGGGAGCTATGATCGGATGGAAGGCCTTTATTGCCGCAGTTGTCGGAGGCATTGGTTCCATCCGAGGCGCTTTTGCTGGCGGTTTCCTGCTCGGGTTCGTTGAAATCATGGTGGTGGCCTTCTTCCCCTCCACTTTGCGCGACCTGATCGCCTTCAGTATCCTGCTGTTTATTTTATGGCTCAAGCCAACAGGACTGTATGGCGTGGCCCGGCGTACCAAGATCTAATTTCGGAAGATGCGAGTAACC
The DNA here is from genome assembly GCF_000429305.1 of Desulfovibrio inopinatus DSM 10711. Classification (NCBI taxonomy): domain Bacteria; kingdom Pseudomonadati; phylum Thermodesulfobacteriota; class Desulfovibrionia; order Desulfovibrionales; family Desulfovibrionaceae; genus Desulfovibrio; species Desulfovibrio inopinatus. The sequence continues at coordinate 45,633 of NZ_AUBP01000021.1, read as the reverse complement.
ATGAGAAAGCTCACTGTTCCTATTCTATTGACCATGTTGCTAGTTGGTCTCGGTTGGATCTCCTACAACGAAGACCTGAACCTATACTGGCAATCCGTTATCATGTTTATGGGCATCAATATTATGATGTCGTCCAGCCTCAACATCGTCAACGGCTACATGGGCGAATTTGCCTGTGGTCACGCCGGTTTCATGGCAGTTGGGGCATATGTATCATCAATTCTTTCGGTCTGGTTGTTTGCCAATGATCGAGTCCTTGGCGCTGCAGTATTACCGCCGGAATCTTCAGTGTTTCTGTTTCCGGTCGTATTACTCATTGGCGGAATTGTTGCGTCGTTTTTTGGCCTCCTCGTCGCCATCCCCTCTTTCAAAACTCGCGGCGACTATTTGGCCATCATCACTATTGCAGCCAACTATATCGTCAAAAGCACCATTGAAAACGTTGACGCGGTCGGGGGTGCACGCGGCTTCATGGGCATGGGGAAAGTCATTTCAGCGATGGAGAAGGTGGCTGAAATCCCATGGATGATGATATGGGTGTTTGTTGGCACGATATTCACCATCGTCATCATTCGCCGATTTGTCACCTCTACGTACGGTAAAGGCATCATCGCCATCAATCAGGATGAAATCGCAGCTGAAATCATGAGTGTGAACACGAACAAAATGAAAATTATCGCGTTCATGCTCTCTGCAGGCTTGGCAGGCATGGCCGGCGCCCTGTTTGCGCACGTACTGGGTTACGTCAACCCCGGCTCCTTCACCATTATGAAGTCCACAGAGGCTCTCGTTATGGTCTATCTCGGCGGTATGGGATCACTGACAGGCTCGGTCCTTTCGGCGATTCTCTTTACGGTCATGATGGAAGGCTTTCGGTTTGTTTTCCCGGTGCTCAACGACTCTTTGCACTATATCAATCTGCTTCCCGACGGGTACGACATTACTCAAGTATGGAAGTGGGTGCTCATCCCGCTCCTGCTTGTTTTGCTTATGCAATTTCGTCCCGAGGGCATCATGGGCAACCGGGAATTGTCCGATATCTTTCCCAAGCTCAAACGCTTCTATTCCTTCAAGTAAGGACTCATCATGGCGCTTTTGGAAGTTACCAAGCTCACGCAATACTTCGGTGGCCTACAAGCCGTTTCGGATTTCAATATATCCTTTGAGGGACGCGAACTCATGGCCCTCATCGGTCCGAATGGCGCGGGCAAAACCACGGTTTTCAACCTCGTCAGTGGATTTTATAAACCATCTGCCGGGTCTATCGTCTTCAATGGCACACATCTCGGAAACCTCAAGCCGCATAAAGTCACCACCCTTGGCATGGCCCGCACCTTCCAGAACATTCGTCTCTGGCACGATATGACGGTTCTGGACAATATTCGAATATCACAGCACTTCAACCTGGGATATGGGCTGCTCGATTGTTTCTCACGTAGTAAACGCTACATGAAGCGTGAAAAAGCTATCGAAGATTGGGCCATGGAAATTCTCGACGCTCTGGATTTGGCAGACGTGGCTCATGATTTTCCGAAAAACCTGCCGTACGGCGTCCAACGTCGTATCGAGATCGCTCGTGCGCTCTCGACCAAACCCAAACTGTTGCTTCTTGACGAACCCGCAGCCGGTCTCAACTCGGCCGATGTGGAAGGGCTCATCCGGCTGATCCGATGGATTCACGAAAAATTTTCTATCGCCATCTGGATGATCGAACACCAAATGGACGTCGTCATGAGCTTATGCTCCTGGATCAAGGTGATCGACTTTGGTTCTACCATTGCCGAAGGAACCCCCGAAGACATCCAGCAAAACCCGGACGTCATTAAAGCTTACCTGGGAGACGATACGATCTGATGCTGCTCCAAGTTGAAAATCTCTACGTCAAGTATGGCAATATCGAGGCGCTGCATGGCATCTCTTTCAATGTTAATGAAGGAGAAATTGTGACGCTTATCGGTTCCAACGGAGCCGGAAAGACAACATCGTTGCACACCATCATGCGTTTGCCTCCTCCGGAAGCTCCCAAAGTCGTTTCTGGAAACATCCGGTTCAAAGGACAAAGCATCCTTAAAACTGAACCTCATGACGTCGTTCGCAACCTCCATGTGGCCCTTGTTCCGGAAGGACGACATATTTTCGGCAACTTGTCCGTCATGGAAAATCTGACTTTGGCGACGTATGCCCGTAAGGACTCGACGGAAGACATCCAGCGCGATCTGGATTTTGTTTTTTCGCTGTTTCCGCGATTAGCCGAGCGCAGAAAACAACGCTCCGAATCACTGTCGGGTGGGGAACAACAAATGCTTGCCATGGGGCGGGCATTGATGTCCAAGTGCACATTCATTCTCCTTGATGAGCCATCAATGGGGTTAGCGCCACTGCTCGTCTATGAAATGTTTCGGACATTAAAGAAACTAAATGAAGAAGCCGGCATGACCATTCTTCTTGTTGAACAAAATGCGAACCTCGCCCTCAAGTTCTCACATCGCGGTTATGTCCTCGATACCGGCGAAATCCTCACGCAAGGCACGTCGGAAGAATTGATGAACGATCCAATCGTGAAAAAAGCCTACCTCGGTGGCTGATACAAAACATATCGACACTGCATCATCAAACAATGCCCGGAACTTTTCCGGGCATTGTTTTTTTTGAAGAACAAACGATACAAAGAAAACATGCTCTTTTGCTCTCCCATTCTTTCGTGCTACAGACACGGGAGGACTCCGGAGTGCCAAACACACAGGCTCCAGCTGGAATGCCATAGCACGACGAGTGTAGGTGAATTCTATATTCAAGAGAAAGCTACCCACCGTGAGACGCCTTAAAGAAAAATTATGAAAGAATATACTCAGGCTGTTGTAACAATTCTGGCTCTGATCAACCCTTTGGTATGTACAGAGATCTTTACACGTATTGCTGGGCATTTGCCTCGAAAAGATAGAATCAAGGAAGCCGTGAAAGCAACCGCGGCAATAGGTATTGTACTCTTTGCTTCATCCTTTTTTGGAATGGCGATTCTTTCAGCATTTGGGGTTTCAATTATTGCGTTTTCGTGTGCAGGTGGCGGTATTCTTGTTTGGATCGGAGCGAGTATGTTGATACCAAAGTCAAACGACACGACGAATATCCCTTCGACGGAACACAAGAGCGTATCGCTCACCCCCCTCATCCTCTTTGCAGCCAGTCCCGGGACGATTACAGCCGTCATCACCATTGCTGCAGCGCATAACAAACAATTTTTGCCGGTAACTGCCATAACCGGAGTTGCTGTTTCTCTTGTTGTTTTGGGGGCTGCGTTGCTGTTGGCAGCTAAATTTTCGAAGGGAGAGCGTCGAAGAACTGGAATGCAAAAAATGATTTCAAGCTATATGGGAGTACTCATCATCGCGATGGGAATACAATTCATGCTTACCGGAATCAGTAAATTCATCAATAAATAAACGATATAGAACCTGGAACAGACGCAAAGAATTTTTTTCCACTTCTTCACGCACAGGTGTCGTCCACATTGACCATCTCACGTATGAATTGAAAAACGACGGGGCAAAAACAAAAGGAAATAATCAAGGCCCCAATTTGATGTGGCTGGAGATAGCCATGGGATGCCGATCAGGGCAAACATTTCAGGCTGAATTGAGTTGTGCCAGAATCTCATCAACATCGTTTTGTGAAACTTTCCTACTCACTTCTTCTTGAAGCTTTTCAAGATGTTCGTCTGGTGCCATTTCTTTTGCTTTGATGATCATACCCGTGGACATATACAAATCCTGAATCATTTCACGGACTTTCCCAACAGAAGAAATGACACGTTTAATTCGCTGACCGGTCAAATCCTGAAAACTCAGGGTCGTCAATATTTCAATCATATCGTTATTCAACACATTGCACGATTGGAGAAGGGCCGCTCGGAGATTTTCATCTTCTATGGATTTAAGAGTCGTCGTGATGTTTTCAAGTACCTGAAGATTACTTTCCACGATATCCATAATGCGAAAGGTCGCCTTTTCCGTCGCTTGGATGATTTCGTCGAGCCGATCAGTCACGTCTTTAATCATGGAGCCTGCCTGCTCCACATTCTCCATATCACCTTCACCGACACCGAGCGCCATCCCCTGGATATTGGATACCTCTCGATAAATGGTACTCAATTTCTCCATAATGCCCTCATTGAGGCGTTTGAAGAAATGATTCTCCTCAATATTCGTACTTGTTATGAGCAACGCTTCTTCACGAAGTCCTTCGCGAAGTGATTGCTTAATAACCAGACCGAGTGAATCCGATACCTTCTCGATAAGGAATTCAAGATCAGCGTTGTTTGTGGGGTCAACGGACATGGAGCTTCCTTACGGTGATTACAAAAGGCAAAACAGTTTTAGGCAACCGGACCATCCACCACCAGAAGGCGGTATCCGGCAAGCGACGCGGTAAGAGTTTTTTTTGCAGAACCACATTGTATTCAAGAAAAAATATCGCCCTCACCAAAAAAAGCATACCCATTTTTGCCTGATTTTTTTGCCAAATACATGGCATCATCAGCTTTCTTTAAAAGACCTTCCGGGTCATCGTCATGCGTGGGACATACAGCAACGCCCAAACTTGCACTTACTCCAATCAAATGTTCGCCCCATTGTAAAGGCTGTGTTATTGCCTTGATGAGACGATTGGCTGTTAATCCGGCATGCAAACCATTTTTGAGTTCATTGAGCAGTATAATAAACTCATCACCACCGATGCGAGCGACCATATCACAATCTCGAATGGTTTCCTGCAATGTTTGCGCGACGCTTACAAGTACGAAGTCTCCACATTCGTGGCCGTATGTATCATTGATTGGCTTGAATTCGTCGAGGTCAATAAAGACGACAGCCATAAAAAGATTGTTTAGCTTTGCCTGGGCTATGGACTGCTTGAGGCGATCAGTCAGTTGTGCTCTGTTCGGCAGACCAGTCAAAGGGTCATGGAGTGCCTGGTGCTCCATCTCTCGATCGGCCGGCATGTCCTGCATAGGTCTCATTACAAAAAGCCTATGACGCTTATTATGGATCAGACACGCTTTGATCGCCACAGGAAGCAGACGCCCATCACATAATCGTATGTTGGACGTAACATAAATCTTGTCGGCAGCATGAAGCTGCGTTTCCAAATCACGCAAAGCTTCTGGGCCAATAATATCTTCAAAAAATACGTCGGACCCTATTTTACACATATAGCCAGTCAGGTTGCCAAATGCTTCATTGGCAAAAACTATAATTCCCCTTTCATCAATAAGACAAATTGGGTCAAAAGAGAGGTCTAGAAGCGTATCCAGAAGCATATCCCGCCCGACCATGAAAAGATTGTTCTTCTTCTCTTTTACAAAGGAAAAGAAGAGCGTCGTCCATCAACTTGTATCAATACCGTTCTGTTCACTAATACGTCGAACCAACTCTTTCAGCAAGCCCGGTTTTTCCCAACCATTAAGTTCTTCGACAATACATCAAAACAATTGCGATTTCATCTCGAAACCTTGCCGAATTCATGCTAGCAACGATTCTGACGCAAGGCTTATTCCCTTGCTCATCCAAAACGAAAGGAGACAATATGGGTATTCTGGGTTTTCTTCTCATCGGTATTGTAGCTGGCTGGCTTGCGGGAAAGCTCATGCGCGGGGGCGGTTTTGGCCTTGTGGGCAATATGATTGTCGGTATTATCGGTGCTCTGATCGGTGGATTCCTCTTTGGAATTTTGGGTCTTAAAGCGAGCGGACTCATTGGCTCTTTGGTGACGGCAACTGTCGGGGCCATCGTTTTGCTCTTTCTTATCAGTATGATGCGAAAAAGATAACACTCGATATCATTCGTGCCGACTGTGAAACGCGGGAGATGCGTCAGCAAAACCATATGCCGTCAATGAACTATGTATTGCCTGGTGCAACTGCGCAGTGACTTCATGTGTCCCATTTCGGCCTATAGAGTGGGAAGAAATAATTTTTGATGCAATCTCCCGCACCCTTTCCATACCCAACAGTGCGGCGAGTTCGTTAATATGCTGCACGGCCTCGACAAGCTCTCCCCTGTCACCGGACAATACTGCATTTTCAGCACGTTTTTCCCATTGCACAAAATGAGAAACAACCATCCTGGCTATACTGAAATCGATGGGATCCTCACCAAGGGTCTCATCGATTTTCTTTGTAAGAGTATGCCCAAGTTCGGTCTCATGAAGTTCATGCTTTTCCAAAGCCGCTTTGAATGTCTCAACATCAAAGGGCTTTGAAAGAATGACGTCAAAACCGGCTGCAAGGATATCCTGGCATTCCTCTTTCTCACTCGCTGTCAGGGCCATTACGGGAAGGTTCGGAGCAACACCCTGCACACCGCCTGCCCGGATCGTTCGAACCACTTCACGTCCATCTAAACCAGGCATGGAAATATCGAGTAGTACAGCTTGAAACGTCGTTTGTCCCAGTTTTTCAAGCGCATCATTTCCATCAACCGCTTCAATAACTTCAAACCCTGCCTCCTCAAGAAAACGGGAGGCAAAACGCCTGTTCATGGTGTCATCATCGGCAAGAAGAATGCGTCGATGCGATTCAACATTTTGAATATCTTCCTCTTGGACGCTTTCGGGTTGCAACAGGAACGGAAGATCAGCATAGCAAGATGTCCCACCACTCGTATCGCTTTCAAGCCAGAACTCTCCTGCTAATGCATGCGCTAAACAAAGAGCCGCATTGATCCACAAGCCCGGTCGACTCGGTCCCCCGAGCTCTGCGCACGCTGCATCACGCTTCTCAACCATCCCTTTCCCTGGATCGCTTACCACGAACAATATATTCACACGTGTTGCGACGTCTCCTTGCATTTTGGGTTTGGATGGAGAAAGACGCACCCCCATCTCTATCTGCCCTTTTTCCGTATATGCTATGGCGTTGTGTAAAACCAACAAGAGAAGACGACACAATAAAATATCCTGGCCGTATACGGTTCCCGGAATATCAGGGGCAAAATCAAGTTGCATCCAGAGACCTTGCGCCTCGGTGGAAGGAAGAACCATCTCGACAAGTTCCCCAACCAAAGAGGACAACATGATAGGTTGACTTTGAGCATCCGGGGAGCATGTGCCATATGGCGTCAAAGCTTGCAGAGGTTCAAGCTCATCCGCAATCTTCCGACACTCTTCAAGACAGTGCTGCATATAAATGCTTTTCAATGCATCATCTTCACAATGATCCAAGAGATACGTTGCACCACGAAACGCAACAAACGGACGATCTAGACGCTTTGCAGTTTCGCAAATTGAAATCCGGGCATAGTGATCTATTTGTGCAATACTCAAAGGAGGCTCGGAGGCAAATGCGGCGACGTTTCCCTCCGAACTGGAAATGATCTGACTGATATCACGAAATACGACGACTCGAAGCGTGCTCTCCTGGCTTTCGGGGTTCAAGACATGTATTTCAAAACGACGGCCATCAACCATTGTCCAGGACGTGCGCGTATCTTCTTGAGCATTCGCTTGCAATTGACGACGGAGCAACACAAGAAAGTCATCAGACTCAACGACTTTCCTGGACATGGCATCAAGAACTTTTTCCGCATCTCGAGTCTTCAAAAGATAGTCAGGCAAACTCCAGTAGGATGCAAAGGTCGATCCCGTATCAAGAAGTTCTTCTTCGTTAATAAAGACCATGACATTCGGACCGATATAATCAAGCAGCAAGCTCACGGTTTGACGCATACTCCGCGCTTTCGCTCTGGAGAGTGACACGTTGCGTATTGTGATCGCCCCAGGCTTCCATCGTGAATGGAAAGCTGCCCGCTCTGTAGCATCACTATTCGATCGTCTTAACAGGTATACGACAAAAACAGTTCCTCCAATCCCAATTAAACAGCCGATCAGCAACATTATTTCAAGAGAAATTGCTGGTTCTCCTGGATTTTCGGCCGCCATGGCTATCCTCGGCAAGGCAACCATCAAAGAGACGGATATCCATCGTTGATATCGATAAAACAATGCCCTGGACAAACGAACCGGGAGGGAGATGTCAGGCATGATCATCCTTTTTTTTAAAGTTCTGAATGACTCAGACATCCCTACCAACTTGTCAAGTCGTGCTCCGAGCAAAGCAAGATAAATAATACGAAACCGGACACATCTTTGGAGCGGAGCGATAACTCCAACCACAACAGAGCGCAGGCTTCCGCGCAAACATGCCCCCTCCAAAAACAAAAAATTATTCCGTCCATTCTTGCGTAGAAAGAGTGCCTTCGAATTGTTTGCGCAACCGGGAAAGCACATTCCCCCCTTTCACCGTTTGATTGAGCATCCGTCGAACCTTGCTCATAAAATCGAGGTAACCAACCATATCGTCAATACGAATTCGCCCCCCCGAACCGGCTTCCAAAAAAGACTGTTTCAAACTTTTATACCGGTTGTCAAAAGAACGATAGTGGTATTTAATTTCGGAAACCGCATATCCTTCGTGCATCGCATCGGCCTCAATCAATATAACCCTTGCCTTTTCGCGGAGCAGATCAAGTTTATCCTGCAAGGGATCATAGGGCAATGGGGGAAGTGCGGCTTCAATACGTTCTGCATCTATTGCTGCTTCGGCTGCCGCATTATAATATCGAGCAGCAAGTAAAATACGAGCAAGATCAGTAGAAGTCTCCAAAGCCATCCCTTCGTTGCTCACATGGGCAGCAAACCGCCCAATGGCATGTTGGAGTTTTCTGAGAATGTCTAAATTTCGCTCCATTTCCGAGCACGGCTTGGCGACACAATGCAATGTGGTCAAGCAAACGCGCCGTGCAAGCTCGCCAAGCCGCCCAACCTCCTTAACCAGTGCATCGGTAGCAAGGGCCGGAGTACGCATAATGTTGGCATCAAGGTAACGTGCCCGTGATTCGTCTTCATCATGCGAGCGAAAACGATTTTCAAAAAAGTGTACCAGCCGACGAGTAAATGGGGTGAGTAAACACACTCCCAGAACGTTAAAGAAAGTGTGAAAAATAGCTAAGATTGTCGTTGGCGCCGGATGTGCCCCAATGAAAGCTGTCGCGGATGAAAACACGGACATAAAAAGGGGCAAAATAAAAAACGCGACGATTCCTGTTAAAAAATTAAAGCTGACATGGAACGCCGCAACACGTTTCGCATTCGAGGTTGCTCCCAAAACAGCCACAGCAGCGGTCGATGTCGTCCCGACATTTGCGCCGATGACGGCGGCTGCGGCGGTCGTCAACGAAACCACCCCTCCGGCCGTGGCCGTCAAAATAAGCGCAATGGACGCGCTCGAGGATTGCATCATGGTGGTCAATACAAATCCGACCAAACAATACATCGCTCGACCGGCCATCCCTTGTGAAACAATAACGGAAAAATTCAATCCAGTGCCGAGACCATGTAGCGTCGATTCCATGATTTGAATCCCCAGGAAAAATAAGCCAAATCCAGCAAGAGCTTCACCAAGCCCTGCTCTGCGGGTAATTTTCCCTGTAAGCCACAGGGCGGTCCCGACAATGATCAATGGCAAAGCAAACATATCGACGTCTACTTTGAGCCCAAGAGATGCGACAATCCACGCGGTTGTCGTCGTGCCGACATTGGAGCCATACACAACCCAAATGGCCCTGAATAACGACATGAGTCCGGCATTGACAAAACCGATGACGGCCACGGTGATAGCACCCGACGATTGGACCACTGCAGTCACCAAGAAACCGGAAAACAACCCCCAAGCCGGTGTCTTCGTCCAAGACTTAAGCAGACTCCTCAATACATTACCACCAGCTAGCTTGAGTCCGTCTGTCATGAGTTTCATACCAAGTAAAATAAGCCCCACTCCACCCAAAATCGTAATTATCATATCGAAATTCATAGCTTTTATCCTTACTCAACTCCCCCAGAGGGTAAAGTAAAAAAACGTAACCCGTTTTGTCGTCGTGGCGACGTAGGAGGTAAGCCTGAGAAGACAGGTAATTTCAGCATATCCATAAAGGAGTAATGTGCTATGACAAAAAAATTGACGACACTCGTTCTTACCGGACTTCTTATCCTTTCTTCTGTTAGCCTCGCTTTTGCCCGTCCTGGCGGCCCCGGAGGACCTGGCGGAGAAGCCGGAATTGTCCGCATGATCATGCGTCTCGATTTGACCACTGAACAAAAACAATCCGTAGCCTCCATTCTCAAAGCGCAACGAGAAACCGGAGAAGCAAAAATCGTAGCTTTCCGCGACGCTATGAAAGCACTGCATGACACGAGCACGACCGATACCTTCAACGAAGAAGCGGTCCGTAAGGCATACACCAACGTCTCGAAGACAGGCGAAGAGTTGGCCATCATGCGAGCCCGTGTTTATGCCGAAGTCATGTCTGTACTGACTCCGCAACAACGAGAAACCCTGTCCAAGGAACGCAAGGAAATGGCCGAAAAGGGGAAATATCGCATCAAAAAACACATGAGTTTGCTTGATGAATGGATCGACAAGTACACCTCACAACAATAACCCGTGATGCAATGTGGTCGGGACACCGGCTCCCGGCCACGCATCATTGCGTAACGCATTCACCCGATGTATTGAATCAGGAATTGCACAAAAAAATTACTTCGAGAGTAATCGCCTCGGACAAGAATTAGGATGCCATAACCTTGCCGCCAAAACAAATTGACGAAGCCACTCTGGTGCAAAGCGCGCAAAATGGAGATGCTGCAGCCTTTACCGAGCTCGTCAAGAGCAACCAGCAGCACGTTGCTGCCGTTTGTGCAGGACATGTTCCCTTTGACAAGGTTGAAGAAGTGGCCCAGGAAGCCTTTGTCAGAGCGTATCAGTCACTGAATCGGTTTCGTGGGGATGCACCGTTCCGCAACTGGCTCTCGGTTCTTGCTGTCCGTTCTTGTCATGATTATTGGCGTAAATCATATCGTAATAAAGAGCATCCTGCGAGTACGCTGGGAAGTGACGATGAACATTTTCTCGAACGTATAGCCGATACGGGACCGACACTGGAAGAAGAGGCTGAAAAGCGGCAAGCCATTCGATTACTGCATTACGCTCTTGACGGTCTTTCACCAACTGACAGAATGGTCGTTACGCTAACGCACCTTGAAGAGTACACCGTAGCCGAAACAGCAAAAATACTGGATTTGAGTGTCGCAAATGTTAAAGTCCGTGCGTTTAGGGCCAGAAAAAAATTACGAAAATTACTTGCCGAACTTGATCCAGCGGCATGAAGACTTCACGAATGTCCAGTACACGAGTCTGTAAGAACTCCATGCTCCATCACAGAGCAGCATGGAAGATAATGCAAGATGGAGGAAGGCGCACATGAAAACACAAACAAAACGCACTGACAATATTGAGAGGACTTTGCGCCTTGTCTATTCCAACCCGGCTGTACCAGAACTTTCACCGGCGTTTGCGTCCAAAGTCCTCGCCGAAGCCGGTCGACGCGCAGGAGCCAATCTCCAGAACGGGTTTGCTCGTGCCTTTGAACGGATAAGTCTTCATTTCGCAGCGGCATCGGGCTTGGCCGCCACAGCATTCCTCGCCTATTTTTACATTGCGGGTCAGGTCTATGACCCCATTACTATGGCTTTTGCCGATGACGCCGGCCGGCTGAGCCTGCAGCTTCTCGGCTTGTAAGGAGATTTTGACATGAAACGTTGGAAAATGTGGGCTGCCATCTCTGCCGTCTTTCTTTCCGGTGCCATCATCGGTGCTGTCGCGGCAAGCCTCTTCATCGGACACCGCATTGAATCCGTCATCCGAGGGGAACAGGATTTCATCGTGACGATGACCTTGCGTCGGCTCGACACCACTCTTGATCTCACCCGTGAAGAACGAGAAAAAATTGCCCCCATTGTCAAAGATGCTGCTCGCAAGATGCATGATTTGCGACGTGAACAACGTCCAAAAGTCACGGCCATTGTCGAAGATGCGGCGGAAAAAATTAAAAAAGTCTTGCCCCCGGAAAAATCCGCGGCTGTTGATGATTTCGTTAAAAAATTCAAACAGCACAAATTACGTCCACCCCGAGGGCATCTTCCCGGCTTGCCCCCCCCACCGCCACCTCCGCTGCCGAGAGAGGAGTAGCTGTTCTGGAGGGCGTCACAAAAGAAGCAGATCGATACACATCGCACATCGTCAAAAACCGTATGAGGCATATTCCAATAGTCGGCTGAGGAGGATTGATACTTCTCAGCCGAAATCTTTTATACAAAGATTCAACACCCCTCTCCTCGTCTGTTACTCGATATGATGCTCATGGAGACGACATCGGCAAGAGAACATCAATAAAAAGCAAGTAGAGCCCGTAAAGACAGGCAACGCCGCCAAGAACGCTCGAAATAACCATAAGGGATGAGTTTGCATATGCCATAAACAAATCGTTCTTCGAATTATCCGTTGTTTTACCAACGTCCTTTTCCTCCTCTTTGAGCGCCCTCCCAAAACGAACAAGAAAGCTCACCCAAAACAACAAACTTCCGAACGTAATCCATAATGCCCATGCGTATAAGTGCAAGAATTCACCGGAATTGTTCATTTCATCTCCAATTTGGGATACGATGCGCCATCAATTTTTGCCCAACTTTGCCCATCAATATATACGTGAGACAAAAAGGATACGAGATGGTTCACAAAGACCCCCTCAAAGCGTATGAAGTGGGCAACCATAGGGAAACAGAATAGTCGACGTTGGAGGCTTGATTTCATCACGTTCCTCTAAAAAAAATCAGCGTGTTCAAAAAACAAAAGAACCGTCGTGTACGTGTTTTGGGAGCATTCTCGCTCCTTTGCCGAATCCAACACGAATGTGGTACAGAAGCGCCAGCAATTTGTTAAGTTTTTTTCCCTTTCGTATTTAGGCTATTCTCGGTATAGGCGCAAAACGTCCTATTCTTGTATCACGAATTGTATGGATACCATTACTATGAATGTACTTGTTCTTAATGCCCCGTATTTTCCTCGATTCTCCCGGCCGCAACGAAGCCCGGCCGTCACCAAAAGTGGAACCATTTATTACCCCATTTGGTTAGCGTATGCCGTTGGCGTTCTCGAACACGACAACTTCAACGTTACTTTTCTCGATGCGCCGGCTCAAGATCTCGAAATGCGCGATGTGCTCGATGCCGTCCGACAAACGTCACCGTCACTCGTTGTCATGGATGTCGCGACACCAAGTATCGACAACGACTTGGCCGTTGCGGCCGATATACGCCTTCTCGCGCCAGACACGACTATTCTCACGGTCGGAACACACGTTTCGGCACTCCCTGAAGACACCCTCACACGATCCGACGTTGTCGATGCGGTGGCCAGACGTGAATACGAAATGACGGTGCTCGATCTTGCCCGTGCGATTCGGACACACAAAGGCAAGCCCCCGGATGATGTCCTGGCCAGTATTCTGGGCCTGTCGTATCGTACGAATGATGGCACGATTGCCCACAACGAGGACCGGCCGTTTATTGAAGACCTCGATACACTCCCCTGGGTGAGCCGGGTCTACAAAAAACATCTGCGTATTGAAGACTATTTCAATCCCAATGCCATTCCTCCCATGGTGACGCTGATCACAAGTCGGGGATGTCCGTTCCGGTGTAGTTTTTGTGTCTATCCCCAAACATTGACCGGTCGAAAATACCGATTTCGCAGTTTAAGCGACGTGGTCACGGAAATTCGCTATGTCAAACAGGAATTTCCCCACGTTAAATCCATCTTTTTTGAAGATGATACGCTGACGGCGAATAAAAAACGCTGCATGGCGTTTTCACGAGAGTTGATTCGACAAAATCTTAACATTTCGTGGACCGCCAACTCTCGGGTCGATCTCGATTATGAAACCATGGCCTTAATGAAGCGCGCCGGGTGTCGTATGCTCTGCGTCGGGTTTGAAAGTGGCGACCCCAAGATACTGCGCGGCATGAAAAAAGGCATCCGCCGTGAACGCATGTTTCAATTTATGCGTGACGCTAAAAAAGCGGGGATTCTCATCCACGGCTGCTTCATTTTCGGATTTCCCGGAGAAACGCGCGAAAGTATTGAACGCACCATCGACTTGTCCATTCAACTCGATCCAGACACCGTCCAATATTATCCGGTTATGGTCTACCCCGGCACCGAAGCCTATGACGAATATCTTGAGAAAGAATGGATCACTGTTGACGATTTCAGTCGTTGGCTGACGCCGGACGGTTTACATAACTGTGTGGTACGCAACGAAAATCTGACTCCGGAAGAATTGGTCCGACTCTGCGACCGTGCTCGCCGACGCTTTTATCTGCGTCCCGAATACATGGGGAAAAAGTTTCTCCAGGTGTTGACCGATTCGTATGAAATGCGCCGCACATTCAAAGCGAGTCGCACATTCATCAAACATCTCATCTTCGGATCAAAGGTCTGAACAATGCCATCGTCTTCCCTTGCCCTGTCGGTTGTTATTCCGGCATACAATGCCGCCGCGACTCTGCCGGATCTCCTTGAGGCCTTGGCGAAGCAAACGGTACCGGCGTCGGACTTCGAAGTCCTCATTGTGGACGACGGTTCCACCGATGCCACGGCTGAAATCGCCCACAGGGCCGGGGTGCGAGTCATTTCACAGCAGAATCAAGGACCGGCATCCGCCCGCAATCACGGGGCCCGCGAAGCTCATGGGAAGATTGTTGTATTCACGGATTCGGATTGCGCTCCTGACCCGGGCTGGCTCGCCGCTATGGCGGCCCCATTCGATGATCCGGAAGTTATGGGGGTACAGGGAGCGTATCGCACTGAACAGACCGCTTTGGCCGCCCGATTCGCCCAACTTGAATTCGAAGATCGATACGATCTTATGCGGTGCTACCCGACCATCGATCTCGTGGCCACGTATGCAGCGGCGTTCCCTCGTGCAATTTTTCTCCGTATGGGGGGCTTCGACACGAGCTTTCCCAAAGCGAACAACGAAGATACGGAGTTCTCCTATCGCCTTGTCGCGGCCGGCTACAAACTCGTCTTTGCCGATGGAGCCATTGTGCGTCACCTCCATCCCGATACCGTCATGGAGTACCTGCGCATCAAATTCTCCCGAGCCTATTGGCGACTCATCGTCTATCGACGATACCCAGAAAAAGCCGTGAAGGACCGCTACACCACCAAAATGGTAAAGCTTCAGACCTTAGCCGCTGCTGCTGCTATCGGCGCACTTGTCCTCTCTCCACTTGCTCCGGAGCTGTTTTGTGCAAGCCTGGTTCTCTTTGCTGGCATCATGGCCTCAGCCACGCCCCTCGCGAAACGTGCCCAGGCTGACGCTCCCCTGGCACGCGCCTGCTTTCCACTCGTCCTCGGCCGCAGCATCGTGTTCGCTGTTGGCTCCCTTTGGGCCGTCTTCGATATGCTCCGAAAAAAGCGTTAGCCATCTCCACGTCAATGCACGCTATGCCTTCTCCCCCGGTTCGAGCGTCCCCCATCCACCACCACCAGGTGTTTCCAGACACAAGCGATCTCCCTTTCGTGCCAAGACATGAAACTTTCCGGGCATCTCTTTGGGCGTTCCCTGCTGGACAAGACGATTCCGACCGGGCTTGCCTGCTTGGCCTCCAGCCAAACCATAGGCACCATGAATGCGTCGCTCGGATTGTACGGTAATTTCAGCATCATCAAGCAGCTCGATTTCGCGAATCATACCGTCTCCCCCCGGATTTTTCCCGGTCCCTCCCGAGTCTGGACGCACGGAGACTCGTGTCACACGAAAGGGATAGGCATATTCCAAAGCCTCAACGGGCGTATTGAGGGTGTTCGTCATGTGAGAATGCACGGCTGACGCGCCTGACGAATGGGCTGACGCCCCCATCCCCCCACCGATGGTTTCATAATAGGAAAAGGGCACTTTTTTTCCCGGGCGGGTATCGATCCCCCCAATGATGACATTGTTCATCGTTCCCTGGCTGGCCGCAGGGATACGCGTCGGAGCAGCCGTGGACAACGCACCAAGAATGACATCGACGAGCCGCTGCGACGTTTCCACATTGCCACACGCCACAGCCGCCGGAAACGTGGCATCGACGAGTGAACCGGGGCGTGTCTGCACGGTCAGTGGACGCATAATACCGGCATTCGTCGGGATATCGGCGTCGACAAGACAGCGAAAGACATAGAGTACCGCCGACAACGTAATAGCCTTCACCGCATTGACCGACCCACGAACCTGGTCACCAGAGTCAGTGAAATCCAAGGTGACTTCATCCGCGGCAATGTGCATTCGTAAACGGATAGGTATATCCGTCGCGCCTTGCCCATCGTCATCCAGCACGTCCTCAAAGGTGTATGTTCCGTTGGGTAATGCAGAAATAGCTTGGCGCGTCATGGTCTCGGCATAGTCGATGAGCCGGGCTGCGTAGAACTGTACGGTCTCGCGACCATATTTCTCAAGCAGTGCAGCGGTTCGAGCAACACCCGTCGTATTGGCCATAACTTGCGCCGAAAAATCTCCTTGGCGTTCGTTCGGTGTTCGCACGTTATCGAGAAAAAACCGCATAAGATCCGTATCGATTGTCCCATGCTTCACAATGCGAACCGGAGGGATGATAATCCCTTCCTGAAAGAGCGAGGTCGATAAGGGGAGTGATCCTGGCGACATTCCTCCGACATCAGCATGATGCGCCCGGTTGGCTACATAAAAAGCGGGCGTCTCCGTGTTGTTTGCAAACACCGGCGCAACCAGCGTGATGTCGGGAAGATGTGTTCCCCCTTTGTAAGGATCATTCAGCATGACCATATCACCCGGTTCCATCGGACATTCGGCAATCGCGGCTTTGACGGAAAGCGGCATGGAGCCGAGGTGAACAGGAATATGCGCCGCCTGCGCTACCATATCGCCGGCAGCATCGAAAATGGCGCAGGACAAGTCGCGACGTTCTTTGATGTTGGGAGAAAACGCCGTCCGAATGAGCGCCATCCCCATTTCTTCGGCAATAGCCGAAAATCGATTTTTAAAGACTTCAAGCAGAATGGGATTCGTTTCCATGAGCGCCTCGACTTACGAAAAGGTGAAAAGCAGGTTGCCAAACGAGTCCATTATTCCCTGGGCTCCAGGCGGGACGACCAGTGTGGAACTGTATTCAACGAGAATCGCCGGTCCATCGATCCGGTTTCCCGGCAGTAACTGTTCACGATCGTAAATTCGTACGGCATGCCGAACTCCATCGAACACAGCCTCTCCCGTATCAAGAATGGCATTCTCATCAGGTTTTGGGGCGCCACGTTCACGCTCGAGAAATGTCGGTTTGTCCGGAACACCACGGGCTCGCAATCGAACATTGACGATTTCCATAGGTTTCCCGGGGTTGGTGTATCCATAACGGCTCTCATGCAGGCTCTCGAATGCTGCACCCACATCGCACCCTTCGGTATATGGAATCAAAATTTCAAACGACTGTCCCTGATACCGCATATCGAGAATCTTTTCGATGACGACACCATCAAGGTCAAAGCCTTCTCGGCCCAAGTCGTATTGGCCACGTCGGACCAAAGGAGCGAATGCCGCGTTGATGTCGGCATGCGCTGTTGTAGCCACATCAAACATCACCGTATGGGAATAATCTTTGATCACATCGGCCAAAACCATCCCCACGGCCGAGAGGATGCCGGGATTGTTCGGGATAAGCACTTCGGGCATGGCAAGGAGTTGCGCCAGGAAAAGGCAATGCATGCCTCCGGCACCACCAAACGAAAACAAGGTGAATTCACGTGGATCAAGACCGCGTTCAACACTGATCACTCGAATGGCGCGTTCCATATTCGCATTGGCCACGTCGAGAATGCCTTCAGCCAATGCCATCGGTTCCATTCCCGCTTTGGCAGCCAGCGCTTTCATGGCTTCGTCAACGGCTGCCGTATCAAGCACCATGTCACCACCAAGGAAATGGTCGGGGATAAGACGTCCCAAGTAGACATTGGCGTCGGTAACGGTGAGTTCGCGTCCTTTGCCATAACAAATCGGTCCTGGATCGGCACCGGCGCTTTCCGGTCCGACAACCAACGCTCCGCCCGCATCAAGGCGGGCAATGGAGCCGCCTCCGGCTCCCACCGTATGAATGTCGATCATAGGAGCCTTGACCGGATATCCGGAGATACTGGCTTCCAACGTCAATCGAGGCGCACCGTCAATTAACGAAACATCGGTGGACGTCCCTCCCATATCGAAGGTGATCAATTGGTTTCTCCCAGCCAATCGCCCCATCTCCAAAGCCCCGACAACGCCACCGGCTGGACCAGACAAAATGGTCCGAACCGATTGTTGCATAGCGGTTTCCGCTGAAATGGACCCACCATTGGATTGCATGACACGCAAAACATCGTTCGACAGAAAAGACTGGAGCCGCGTCAGATAGCGTGACATTTTCGGTGAAACATACGCATTGACCACTGTTGTCGAAGTGCGCTCGAACTCTCGAAATTCTCGGACGATTTCATGGGAGAGCGACACGGGAAGATCAAGCGGTGCCAAGAGTTCCCGCATGCGAAGTTCATGGCGAGGGTTAGCGAAAGAAAACAACAGACAGACTGCCACCGATTCCACACCAAGCGATGCGATCTGTGTCGCCACCCGCTCGGCAGTCGCATCGTCAAACGGCTCAATTTCTTCCCCATGGCAATCTATACGCCCAGGAATCCCGAAGCAGTATTCTGGCGGAACAATATGCGGTTGCTTACAGTATTGGAGATCATAAAGACGGCTCCGGTTCTGTCTGCCAATTCGGATAATATCTTCAAACCCAGCTGTCGTAATGAGCGCAGTAGGAACTCCTTTACGCTCCAATATCGCATTGGTAGAGACGGTCGACCCATGTGTGACCTGACGTTCCGTGTGGGTCTCCAGGCGTGATGCAATATGCTCAAGTCCATCAAGCACCGCCTGAGAGGGGTCAGAGGGCGTGGACAAGGTTTTATAAATACCCCATTCGCTGCCGTTTTTATAAATAAAATCGGTAAATGTTCCTCCAGTATCGACGCCGATAATATGCATGAACGTATTCCTCCCTTGGAGGCTCGGGTCATAACAGGCTCCAGCCGAAACGACCAGAGTCTGCATGCACGTTTGTCCAGATCTCCAGAGCGCTTCCTATACCAAGCAACGAAATGAAAATACCTTGCAATCACAGGTTGCGCTCCGCGCCAGTCGTGATTATGACATCCCGGCAAGTCACGGTGTTCCGTTATGAGACCGGCGGCTTTATGCGGACTCTCCAATGAAATTGAATTGTTTTTTCACGTCATATATGCGCTGTCTCAACGCGTTACGGTGTCTGGCTTCCCTGTGTTGCATTGTCATGCTGGCGAGTGTTGCCGCGCATGCAACAGCTCCATCTCAAGACGCTCTCCTAACCGGAATCCGCGAGAATCTGAAATACGTCAAACGGAAGAGCGCTTCGGCCACGGCATTTTCAACGCCCACACACACGATCACGTGGAAAGACCTGCGCATCACTTTGGAAGACCTTCTCACGACACTGCCCACGCTCCCGGCAGGCGCCGATTTACCATCTTCCCAATTTATGCTTGTCGAGGTAACCTCGAATTGCCTGGTAACCGGATATTACGAACCGCTTGTTGAAGTTTCGGCCACACGAACACAAACGTTTGCCTACCCGCTCTATCGTCTCCCAAAGGAAATCTCGGGAAATCGTCAGGGACGGCGATTTTTTTCACGCCGACAAATTGATCTCGAACATGCGTTGGCCGGTAAAGGCCTGGAAATTGCCTATGCTCGGGATCCGGTTGACGTTTTCTTTTTGCAGGTACAGGGGTCGGGACGTCTCCGATTCCGTGATGGGCACACCCAACGTCTTCGATATGCCGGCCACAACGGCTGGGGGTACACCTCCATTATCCCAGCCATGGAACGGTATGGCTATCCGCAAGATATCAAAACAACGATGCAAACGATGCGCCGATTTCTTGCCGCACATCCTGACGATGTCCCCGAAATTTTAACGGCAAATCCACGATATATCTTTTTCCAACAAACCTATGGCGGCCCTTACGGCGCAATGGGTGTCCCCCTCTCTCCGATGCTTGATGTTGCGGTGGACCCCAAAAACATTGCACTTGGATCCGTGCTTATTGTTCAAGGAAGTCTGCCCGACCCAGCCGGTGGAGCAGACATTCCTTTCACCAGTATGGCTCTGGCTCAAGATACTGGAGCAGCGATCCAAGGCGATCGGCTCGACCTGTTTTGTGGCCATGGCAGCAATGCCGCAACGCTCGCCGGGTTACTCCAGCACCCCGCCCAAATATATCTTCTTTTGAGTCGACGCGCTCCGGCTGCACAATCTTCGCAATAGTATTTATATGCAACAATCTCGGAAGCGAGACAGGCCTTCCATATCATTTTATTTATAATTTAAATACAATAGCAAAGCTCTGCCAAGTTTCATATTTGACTTCTTCTGGATTGTTTCAGACAATCACCGTAAATGTAAACTTTCTTGATTGGCAACAGCGATTGCCTTTCCCTCAGGCAACGGATTACAATTGGAGGATGCGTGCAGCCTTCCATGCTTGATATCTTATGGATTCTTATGGCTTCGGGTCTTGTTTTTATTATGCAAGCCGGTTTTATGTGTTTGGAATCCGGTCTCACAAGATCAAAGAATAGTATCAATGTCGCCGTAAAGAACTTAGCCGACTTTGCATTTTCAGTCTGTGGCTTCTGGGCTGTTGGTTTTGGATTAATGTTCGGCGCATCGTGGAATGGCCTCGTCGGAACAACAAATTTTTTTCTTCCACTGAATGACAATGCGTTCCTCGTGGCCTTTTTTGTATTCCAGGCTATGTTTTGCGGAACGGCAACAACGATTTTTTCCGGCGCAGTTGCTGAACGCATGCGATTTTCTTCGTACATTATTATCGCAACAATTCTCGCCTTCTTTATTTATCCCGTTTTCGGGCACCTGGCCTGGGGGGGGCTCAATCTCGGCAAGCCTACTGGCTTTCTTGGAGAAATGGGCTTCATCGACTTTGCCGGCTCAACGGTCGTCCATAGTGTCGGTGGTTGGGTGGCGTTGGCCGCACTTCTCGTCATCGGTCCGCGAAAAGGCAGATTCCCTGAAAATGGTCCCTCGCGAGAAATCATTGCCGGTAACCTTCCTCTTTCCGTACTGGGAGCATTTTTACTCTGGTTTGGTTGGTTCGGGTTTAACGGTGGCAGCACCTTGGCTATGAATGACTCTGTCCCTATGATCATCGCCAACACCACGTTAGCCGGAGGGGCAGGTGCCGTTTGCTGTCTTTTTGTAGGTTGGTGGCTGACCAAATTGCCGAAAGTCGGCTATCTCATCAACGGTTCTCTCGGTGGCCTCGTTGCCATCACTGCCAATTGCCACGTCGTCAACGCCAGCAGTGCCGTCATTATCGGGGCGGTGGCCGGCCCCGTCTGTCTCGCGGTCGAAATTCTGCTTGAACACAAAAAAATCGACGACGCTGTCGGAGCTGTCCCCGTCCATCTCGGATGCGGTATATGGGGAACACTCGCTGTTGCCCTTTTCGGCGACCCGAATCTCATCGGCACCGGCCTCGGCTTCGTGGACCAGCTCCTTGTCCAGGCGCTTGGTATATTGATCGCTTTCCTGATTTCATTTTGTATTCCGTTCTTGCTGATCCGAAACATTAACCGATTCTGGCCCATGCGTGTCACGGAGGAGGAGGAGCATATCGGCCTGAATGTCAGCGAACATGGGGCGCGTACAGAGTCACTGGACCTGTTTGACGCCATGGCCAAGCAAGCGGAAAACGGCGACCTCTCACTGCGTGTTCCTGTTGAGCCCTTTTCCGAGGTTGGACAAATTGCCATTCGATACAACCAGGTTATGGATGCGCTGGAAGCTGCTGTTGCCAAAACCGAAGCTGTCGTCAAAAGCGCTACTGATGCCATTGTAACATTTGGCCGCGAGAACTTTGTCATTCTCGCCACGAATCCAAGTGCTCAGCTTATGTTCAGCCTCCCCGGATGCGAGCTGGAAGGCATCCCCGTTACCGATCTGTTTTTGCCGGAGCCCGGAGGAAATCCAGAAACAGTCCGGCTCAGTCTGTTTTCGGGAGAACACGTAGAAATGTCGGGCCGTCGAGGCGATGGCACCCCATTTCCCGTGGAAGTGGTCGTCACGGAAGCATCGACAAAATCGGATGCGTTTTTTGTTGGTACGTTTCGCGATATTACCGAACGCAAAAAAGCCGCAGAAGCGCTGGAAATTCAACAAGCCTATTTTCGCCAACTTTTCGAAAGCTCACCACTCGGGATCGTCCATATCAATCGCGACGGGTCCATTATGGAAGTCAACAAGGGGTTTGAAGAACTGTTTGGCTATCCGCGTCATGAACTCATCGGTCAACTCAATCGCGAAGTGGTTGTCCCCAAAGAACTGGAAGCCGAAGCCAAGAGCTTCCGCCAAGCCGTACTCACCGGACACACGGTCGCTCGAGAGACGCGGCGACTGCATCGTGACGGTTCGTCTTTTCCTGTTTCTGTTTTGGGCTACCCGATTTTCATTAAAGAAAAGATTGAAGGGGTCTATTACCTCTACGCCGACATTTCCCAACGTAAAGCGTATGAGGAACAACTCAGCCACCAAGCTTTTCACGATTCCCTCACCGGATTGGCAAACCGCGTCTTGTTCATGGAGCGTCTCAACAGAGCCATCAAACGTTCGGAACGTCGTAAAGACTACGCGTTTGCCGCGCTCATGCTCGACCTTGATCGATTCAAATGGATCAATGATTCTCTTGGGCACTTGGCGGGTGATAAATTTCTTGTTGAAATTGCACACCGTCTCGAATCCTGTATCCGAGCAGTCGATACGGTTGCCCGCCTCGGCGGTGATGAATTCGGCATTCTCCTCGAAGAATATGGTAATCCCAGCGAAGTCGTCCTCGTCGCCAAACGTATTCAAGAGCGTCTCCAAGAGACCATTGACCTTGATGGAAACGAAGTTCACACGAGCGCCAGCATAGGAATTGTTCTCCGCACCAGCTATTATGAAAATGCGGAACGCATCATGCGTGATGCCGATATTGCCATGTATAGGGCCAAAGAAACAGGTAAAGCACGATTCAAGGTCTTCAATAGCAAAATGCATCGTCAGATTGTCGAGGAACTCAAACTCGACAGTGCACTACGCCGGGCACTGTCCAACGGCGAACTGAAACTCTATTATCAGCCGATTGTCACACTTCCCGATATCGTCGTTAAAGGCTTTGAAGCTCTCATTCGCTGGGCGAGTCCCACACAGGGGCTTATTTTGCCTGATCAATTCATCCCTCTTGCCGAAGAAAACGGATTGATTATCCCTATCGGCCAATGGGTCATAAAAGAGGCCTGTACTCAGATGGCAAAATGGATGAACGATATGCCTGAGGCAAAAAACATGACGATGAGTGTCAACTTATCAAGCAAGCAGTTTATCCAACCTGACCTTGCGGCATTCATCGAACGGGCTTTGAGCGAAGTCGGGCTCCCCCCGGAAAATCTCAAAATTGAGATCACGGAAACAGCGTTGATGAAAGACGCTAAACTCAGCGTCGATACCCTGGCTCGCCTGAAAAAGCTTGGGGTACAAATTGTTATTGATGATTTCGGCACCGGATACTCATCCTTGAGTTATCTGCACCGATTCCCCATTGACGAACTGAAGATAGACCGCTCTTTCCTCTGCGGCCCCCAAATCTCGAAAGACAATGGGGAGATCGTTCGTACGATCATTTCCATGGCGCAAAATCTCGGTGTCGGTGTCGTTGCCGAAGGCGTTGAAGAATCAAGCCAACTCGACTACCTGAACTCGGCCCAATGCAAAAGTGCACAAGGCTTCATGTTCTCTCGCCCTATTGATTCCGATCAGGCTAAAGTATTTCTCCATGAACATTTCCATCGAAACAAGGAAGACGTCACGGCCTTACCTCCTGAAAAGACAGATATTTCTGAATAGTTCCCAAGACTTTATAACTTGCGCTTCGGTCGGGAAGCCTGTAAAGATGTCTCCGACGTCAGCCGGAGGCTCTCTGGTTTTTGTAACCAACTTTGCCCCACAAGCGCTTCCATCCATACGCTGATCGTCACAACACAACCGATATCGCGTCTTATACCGGATACCGCGTCATCTTCCGGGAATGCGTTAAAGCGCCCCTTTTCGTCTGTTGAAAAAGCATCTTTGGCCTCGTGATATAATGATTCAGAGACGGTGAAAACATCCAACTTCGCTTCATTCTGAAATGCCATCAACACGTTGGTGTTGATGTATTTGAGCGAGATTACACAACGGTTCATTCAACGGTTTGCTATACGACGCTCACATGATACCAGACACTGCCAAACAAATTTCAATTTACAATGTCTTGGAAGGACTGCGTAAAGGATTAACGCATTTTGCCGGATCAAGCCGTGCGGCATTACTTATTGCAGAGAAAGACGATGGCCCCATTCATGTGCATGATCCTCAGGATCTCTTATCCGGCCACGAACCCAAACTGCGTGAAATCTACATCAATGCAAACGAGTGGCGGAGCAAGGCTCCTGCAGCCAAAACACTCAAACCTTTTGGCAGTGTTGTAGCGGCTGACGATATCGCCCTTGCCGGTTTAATTTCGTATGGCGCCTACTCCAGGTCCATTTTTTATCAACGCTGGTTTACCGAACATCAGCCCAATCTCTGCGATGTCGGCCCTACAATTCGCTGGCTTGAACACGCCACCTGGTTGCTCACTCACGACTTTGCGTCCGAAGGAGCATTTTTTACGGCCGCCTCCAAGCTCGCCCTGGAAGGATTCGAGGTCCACGCTCTCCGCAATCATCTTCAGAAGAATCTGACAACTATTCTCGGTCGTCCACCACGCCTGCAGCTTTATCCAGTACTCGAAGCGGTCCTTGGCATTTCACTGACCCGAGAAGAAGGCGATGCACCGCTTGGAGAACTCATCTTTGTCGACCCCCGACTTGTTGAAGACTGTGATTGGATCATTCGTTTTCCCAAAGAAGAAGCTCCGCTTTTGACCAACTATAAACATGTGCGCAAACTGCTGCTCGCCGTGGAGCAATCGACTCGTTGTCTTGTCAGCGATGGAGTTCGACTGCTCGGTATCGCCGCTGCCGTTTATGCTCAAGCTTCGGTCAAAGCACGATTTCTTGGTGGCGTCGGTCTCATCACTGTAGACGGCAAACCACAATGCAGCTTTGCCGACGGACGCTTTTTTGCATCGACGAGAAAGCCCAACCTTGTCCTTCTCGAAGAAGCATTGCTCGATTTCGAAATTGACTCTGAGGCTCGTCAGGAAATTTTTCGTATCACGGCCGCCATTGTCGAATCTGCCCGCAACCGGGGACATGGATGCTCCATTATCATTGATCCGATGGGATTGGTGAGCACGGTTTCGGGTCAGCGATTAGCGACCCCGTTAGACCTCGGTCACCCTGGACACCTTGACTTGGCCAAGTCTTTATCCAAAGTCGACGGTTCTCTGCATCTTGGTCCAGGGGGAAGCCTCCTCGCCTTTTCCTGCCTACTTGATGGCCGAGCCGTCCCGTCTGAAGATCGCTCGCGAGGTGCCCGCTTCAACTCGGCGTTACGTTTTACCGCCGAGCACAAGAATGTTGTTGTCGTTGTTGTTTCCGAAGACCGTCCTGTATCCATTTTTCAAGGTGGTGTTCAGATCAACGGTCGATGTGAATGGAAGCCGACCCAAGACATCGAACTCAATCCCAAGACACTTGAAGAGTGGCTTGAGAGGTAAACAATGTACGCAGTCAAAACGACATACTATATCCAACGGCCGGGCAAAGGACTGACCCCGATGAGTATTAAGCCGTGGATGCTACGTATTGTCTGGTTTATTCTCATAGTATTAACGGCAAGCGCGACCGGCTTAAGTGTTTTTCTCTGGTGTGAAACACAAGATGCCGACAGAGTGATTACCCAAACCACACTTGCACGCAAGGCGTTGGCGGAACAGACATTTACGGCCAACCATCTCAAACAGCGCATCGGTGATATTCAGAACGAAATCCAACGTGTCAAACGTTTCAATACGAAGCTTTCTAACAATCTTAATCTCAATCCGGAGGCTGTTGTCCGTGGCGAGGCCATGGGATCGATAGGCATACCGTCTATTCCAGCCGATACGGTTTCCTATCCTGCTGCCGATCCTTTTTCCCGTCGCGTTCGAGACTTCCTCGACGCACTCTCCGACGAAATCCATATTCAGGAAATACGCCAACAACGGCTAGCTTCCATCATTCAAAATAAAAAACACGAACTCGACGCACGCCCATCAATTTGGCCCGCGATGGGACGCATTACATCCGATTTCGGGGTACGCCGTTCACCCTTCTCTCGGCGATACGATTTCCACAACGGTATTGACATCAAGCTCCAACGTGGAACCCCGGTCAAAGCCACGGCTCCGGGTGTTGTTACCCATGCTGGATATCTCCGTGGCTATGGACAACTCGTTGTGCTCCAGCATGAAAACGGTATCGAGACAGCCTACGGACATTTGAAAAAATCCCTGGTCAAAGTCGGTGACACAATCAAGCGTGGTCAAACTATTGCGCTTTCCGGCAATTCCGGTCGCAGCACAGGACCACATCTTCATTATGAAGTACGTGTCGCCAATGCGCCGGTCGATCCCATGAACTTTATTCTGGACTAACAAATTGTTTTTTTTCGGGGTGATGGTCTTCCACACCCCGCACTGTACAACAAATGAAAAGGGCATTTTCTTCCGACCCTCCATTGCCAAGTTGGCGTGAGCATGACACAACGGTTTCATGAGTGCCCGAGCCCCTCTCGTTTCCATCATCATACCAGCGTTCAATAATTGGCCTTTGACTCACAGGGCCTTGTCCAGCCTTGCTGAGTACACCCCGAATAGAATTTTTGAACTTATTGTTGTCGATAACAACTCCAGCGATGACACTCCCTATGAAGCACCAGTATTGGGACGACAACTTTTTGGTGATGCTTTTACCTTTCTCCGGCAAGAGACCAACCTTAATTTCGGACCTGCCTGCAATCTCGGTGCGCTCCACGCCAAAGCAGAATTTCTTTTTTTCTTGAACAATGATGTCGAACTCATCCCCAACTGGTGGTCGCCGCTCCTTCAAGCAGCACGCGACACTCGACGTCTCGGGGGACTTGGGCCCTTGCTATTGTATCCCGACACGCAAACAGTTCAACATGCCGGCATAGCTTTTGATCCAACGTTGGCCCCTGTCCATCTTTATGCCGACTTTCCGGCCGACCACCCCACCGTTCAACGCGGCAAAAACCTTCAGGCCCTTTCCGCAGCCGCATTGTTCATCCCACGCACAATATTTATTGATGTCGGTGGCTTTTTTCCCGAATATCGTAACGGCTATGAAGACCTGGATCTCTGTGCCCGACTCCGCCGCACGAATCACAATCTGACTATTGTCCCACAAAGTCGGATCGTACATCATGAAAGTGTCAGTCCTGGCCGGTTTGAATCTGAACACCATAACATTTGCCTTCTGACAGAACGATGTTCCGGAGATTTTTTTCCGGATCTGCATCGCCATGGTTATACAGATGGTTTTCGCCCTGCCTTGACGGAATGGGGTGCGTTTACGCTGACCGATCCGCTTCCGGCAGAAAAAATTCCAACGTCATTGGGCCCCCTCACGACAGAGCTCGAAAGACACCCGCTCTCCGGAACGCTTCACGACACGCTCGTTGATCAGTTTCTCACAGCAGGAAATCTTCAACAGGGCCAAAACGCTCTCGTCCGCGCCTGTCGTCTCTGCCCCAGCCTGGAGAGATACAAGCGACTGGACGCATTGGCACAAGACAACGCTCCCGGCCTGTTTGCACACATCCATGCCCGCCTTATGCATGTGCAATCCATTCTGACAGCAAAAAATGATCTTCTTAAACGCGTCCAAGGCCTCGCCAACTGGGCGCAACACGCCGGTGAAGTTGAACTTGCTCAATTGTACCTAGGATTCGCCAACACACCGTAATTACTAATATTTCATACAGCTCAATACCATCCCATTCTACGACGTTTCCGTCGTAAGGTTCAGTACTGTTTCATATACGATACCATTACTATCTCTCCCTCATTCCCATCCATATATTGAAAAATGGAATAAGAAGATTCTCCAAGACTTTCCACATATCTTTCAATATACTTATATCATTATATAAAATAATTCTATTCCCCATCTACACCTCAGCTTATTGTCTCTGATATAAATCAGACAAAATAATAATAAAATTTTATATCAATTTTTCGCATGCCATATTATAGTTTGTTTTGATTGTATTTCATATTCTTACAGTATGAATACTAGACATACCGAACACAGACAACACAAGTACATGGAATGATAAGAATCATTCAACTTTGTATCTATAATTATTACAACAATATATGCGCCAAAGGTGTATACTGCATAAAATTATAATGGTGTATTCTATAGGCCGACAACATATCGCAAAGAAGACAAGGCAAATGAATAGACCTCATTTTTTAAAATACAATCTGTTTTGGTTATTTATCTCAACTTTACTCACTTTCCTCACTTCCGCACACCCCGCAATGGCCGTCGAAGGAGGGAGTAGTCATTACATCCAAGGTGCGTACGGTGATTTCCTCATGGGCTTTCCTATGAAAGGATTTTCCATCCGCAATGATACGCTCTACCAAGCCGGCCACATTGATGGAGTCCTCAAAGGCGGACACCTCAATGTTGGACTCGACATGTCCACCGTTATCAACCTCACCAAAATGAGTTATATATTCGATGTCCCGGCAATACACGGTGTTCTGGGATTTGGGGTCGGCGTCCCGATTATTGCTAATCTCCATTTGTCCGGGGACGCGTCTGCAACGACGTACTCCCGTTCCAACTCGGCCGGAATCCCTCTGCCGGAGCAGGTCAATTACAGCAACAGCGGCAATAGAGGAGGACTGTCCGATATATTCCTCATGCCAATCATCGCTGGTTGGAGCTTTGACGAAGTCCATATCGCTGTTATGCCGATTATCTTTTTCCCCACCGGCTATTACAACAAAAGCAAACTGACCAGTCTCGGCAAAAATTACTTTTCTTTCGATGGAAATATCGCCTTAACGTGGTTGAGCAAAAGTCAATTCGAATTCTCAATCAACACCGGCTACATGATCAATACGGAAAATCCAGCCACACACTATCTTTCTGGCAACCTTCTTCATGTCGATTGGACAGCAGCCTACCATTTCACCAAACGATTCGCCCTTGGTGCAACTGGATATCTTCTCACGCAAACGACGCCGGACACGGGTTCCGGTGCCACCATAGGTGGTTTTGAGTGCTCCGGTTCCGGTATCGGTCCCATTGCCACGTATAGCATTCCGATTGGAGACAACGATCTCGTGCTCATCGGCAAATGGATTCATGATCTCGGTGCCAATCACAGCTTTTTGACAGATACCGTGTACGCTTCCCTTGCAATCACGTTTTGACAGACAAACCGTTGCACGATGGGAACATAATACATTTTCGTGATCTGTCGTTTGGTTCGCAAGGGACGCCTTCTTTAAGGACGAGAAGCACAACGAGAGTTGACGTCTATCCTTCTCGTCAATTGGAATATCATGCTATCTACAACAAGGAGGAATTCAATTCTTTTCACACCGGACTGGGACAGGATTTTCATCGGTTTCGATACAGACAAAGCCAAAGAAAAAGAGGATCAAGGCATGAAAACAATACACCATTTCATTGTTGCCGTGACAACGGTCGTACTGTGCTTTTCTGGAGTTGCCCTGGCGGCAAAAAAACCGAATATTCTTCTTATTGTATCCGATGATACCGGCTATGGTGACCTTGGAGTATACGGAGGTGGAGAAGGCCGTGGTATGCCCACGCCCAATATAGACCGCATGGCCGATGAAGGCATGACCATGTTTTCATTTTACGCACAACCAAGCTGCACACCCGGTCGTGCCGCCATGCAAACCGGCCGTATTCCCAACCGAAGCGGCATGACAACCGTGGCGTTCCAAGGACAAGGCGGTGGCTTGCCAGCTGCTGAATGGACCCTGGCGTCGGTTCTCAAAGACGCCGGATACGAAACCTATTTTACCGGCAAATGGCATCTGGGCGAATCCGACTACGCACTGCCCAACGCCCAAGGTTACGACACCATGAAGTATACCTTTCTGTACCACCTCAACGCATACACCTACGCCGACCCCAAATGGTTCCCCGATATGGATCCCAAGTTGCGCGAGATGTTCCAGAAAGTGACCAAGGGCGCGTTGTCCGGTAAAGCAGGGGAAAAACCCAAAGAAGATTTCAAAGTCAACGGCGAATATGTCGATACCCCCGAAAAGGGCGTGGTCGGTATTCCCTTCCTGGATAAGTACGTCGAGAAGGCCACTATGGAATTCCTGGACGAAGCCGCCAAATCCGAAAAGCCCTTCTTCATAAACGTCAACTTCATGAAAGTGCACCAACCCAACCTGCCCGCTCCTGAATTCGAGCACAAATCACTGTCTAAAACCAAATATGCTGATTCGATTGTCGAGCTCGACACCCGCATTGGCAATATCATGGACAAGCTGCGCGAACTCGGTCTCGATAAAAACACGCTGGTATTTTATACGACCGACAATGGAGCCTGGCAGGATGTATACCCGGATGCTGGCTACACGCCATTCCGCGGAACGAAGGGGACGGTACGCGAAGGCGGCAACCGTGTCCCCGCCATTGCCTGGTGGCCTGGCAAGATTAAAGACCACTCCAGAAATTCCGATATTCTTGGCGGACTTGATTTGATGGCCACCTTTGCGAGTGTCGCCGGAGTGAAGCTTCCCGAAAAAGACCGTGAAGGAAAACCCATCACTTTCGACAGCTATGATATGTCTCCCGTGCTTCTTGGCACCGGAAAATGTGAACGTAATAATTGGTTCTACTTCACCGAAGATGAATTGACTCCTGGCGCAGCACGAGTTGGAAACTACAAAGCGGTCTTTAACTTGCGTGGGGACGACGGGCAGGCAACGGGTGGGCTCGCCGTTGATACGAACCTTGGTTGGAAAGGTGCGAACAAGTACGTTGCCACGGTGCCTCAAATCTTTGATCTCTGGCAAGATCCCCAAGAACGGTATGACATCTTCATGAACAATTTCACGGAACGCACCTGGACCATGGTGACCTTCAACCAGGCGATCAATGAATTGATGAAAACCTATGTGAAATATCCACCCCGAAAACTGCAAAGCGAAACCTATCAAGGCCCACTGACTCTCACGAAGTACCAGCGGTATAAGTATGTTCGCGAGGCGCTCGATAAAGAAGGGATCAGCCTCTCATTACCAACCGGCAATTAGAAACAAAAAGCTTGTTTCGCTGTAAAACAGACGAGTGACAGAATAACACGTGCCTTCGAGACGACATCATGCCTTGAAGGCACGTGTTTCTATTACATGCTCTATACTCTTTCAAAGACAACATGCGAAAAAAAGACCACACAACTCCATCGTAGTATCACCTTCAATACGATAGAGATCTAGGGTATAGCATTATCTTTTCAAGAGGATATATCTCATGAGATTGAAACAGATTTTTCTGACAATTTGCTTCATCGGTTGTATAATCTTTGTTCATCAAGTAGCTATCGCACAAAAGAGTGACCCTCTTCCCTCTTGGAACGATGGCAAAACAAAAACGGCGATAATTGACTTTGTGTCCAAGGTGACAGACGCAACGTCTCCTGACGTTGTCCCTGTTGAAGAGCGCATTGCTACCTTCGACAATGACGGAACGCTCTGGTCCGAGAAACCCTTGTATGTTCAATTATTCTTCGCTCTTGACCGGATCAAGGAACTGGCTCCGCAGCATCTGGAATGGAAAACGCAAGAACCCTTTGCTTCTGTACTTAAAGGGGATCTCAAGAAAGCATTTGAAGGTGGTGACAAGGCAATTCTTGAGATTGTCATGGCGACCCAAACAGGGATGACAACCGAAGAATTCAAAACGATTGTGGCCAATTGGATCAAAACAGCCAAGCATCCCAAGACGAACCGTCTTTACACCGAAATGGTCTACCAGCCCATGCTTGAATTGCTCGGCTATTTGCGAAACAATGGCTTCAAGACATATATTGTTTCGGGTGGTGGCATTGAATTCATGCGGCCTTGGACGGAACCCGTCTATGGTATTCCTCCAGAGCAGGTGGTTGGCAGTAGCATCGAGACCAAATTTGAAATGCGCGCCAATGGCCCGGTTTTAATGCGATTACCGAAAGTCAACTTCGTTGACGACAAAGCAGGCAAGCCGGTTGGCATCAACTCCCATATCGGCCGTCGCCCCATTGCCGCCTTCGGCAACTCAGATGGCGATCTGCAAATGCTTCAATGGACAACCGCCGGGAATGGAGCCCGTTTCGCACTGCTGGTCCACCATACCGATGCCGACCGGGAATACGCCTATAATCATGGGGCGGAAAAGGCGCTCGAAGCCGCCAAAGTAAACGGCTGGACCGTGGTGAATATGAAAGAGGATTGGAAAACCGTCTACCCTCCCGAGACCAAGTAATCCACGGAGTCACTGTTGTACAATACTCTGCACAACGAACGTTGTTGCCACTGTGCAGTGAATGAATCGCGTGGCTTCGTTCACTGCACATTTTTCACGATGCCATTTTTCGTGCACCAAACAGACGAGACGTGACAAAGGAATCGATCGTCAATACATGAAGTAAAATGACGATCAGACCGCAAACCATACACAACAATCCTCTATCCGATTCTTATAAGGGCCCTTGCATGCGGTCTTCACGACTCTCTCTTCATGATCTGATATTCCACCTTCATCCACCGAGTGTACGGTCTCAAACGCTCCGCTTCACACTGAGTTGGGGGTTGGGAGGCATGGCTGTCGTTTTGATTGGCCTTCTCATACTTTCCGGTATGTTGCTCCTCTTGTCGTACCAACCGACAACAGAATACGCGTATGCTTCTATTCTCCTTGCCATACAACACATTCCCTTTGGACGGTGGGTACGTAATATTCACTATTTAAGTGCCAATATCCTCGTTTTCGTTGCGGTTTTACATTTTGTACGTGTTGTATTCACCGGAGCATTCGGTTTGGGACGACGGTTGAATTGGATACTTGGACTCATCTTACTCGCACTTGTGCTGGCAGCCAATTTCACCGGCTATCTCCTGCCTTGGGATCAGCTTTCGTATTGGGCGGTCACGATATGTACGAGTATGCTTGGTTATATTCCACTCTGTGGCGATTGGTTACGAGAGCTGTTTCGGGGAGGAATTGACATCGGCCCAGCAACGTTATCCAATTTTTTTGTGCTCCACGTCACCGTTATTCCCGGCCTATTGTTGATAGTTATGTTTTGGCATTTCTGGCTCATCCGTCGCGCTGGCGGCCTTGTGCACTCTTCCACGCAAGAACCTTCACCCCGAATATTCACCATGCCGCATTTGATCATGCGCGAAGCCGCTGTCGGTCTGACTTTGGTTGCGTGTATCCTTGTGCTTGCGATATTCTGGAATGCCCCACTCCAAGAACAAGCCAATCCTGGTATGAGTCCGAATCCAGCCAAAGCACCATGGTATTTTCAAGGATTGCAAGAGTTACTTTTGCACCTTCACCCGATGTTTACCATTTTCATTTGGCCAGCTTTTGCGAGCCTTGCGCTCTTTCTCATCCCCTTTTGGCATGAAAGTGTCTTGCCGTCCGGACAATGGTTCGGTTCACCTCGTGGGCGCAAACTGGCGCTTTGCATAAGTGTGTTTGGCATCGTCATCACAATAGGAGCAATACTTTTCGACGATATGCTGCTCGTGTCTCACTCCACTACAGCAAACACGTGGGTCACGCGCGGTCTTCTCCCTTCTGCACTCCTCTTTGGATTGCTGATACTCGGTTACTGGCTTCTTGTACGGACATACCGGTATACCCGGGCCGAAGTGGTCATGGCAGGGTTTCTTCTCGCTTTTGCAGCAATCAGTGTGTGCACGATTATCGGTGTCTGGTTTCGCGGCCCGGAAATGCGCTTGGTTTGGCCCTGGCAGGGAGGGATATAATCGGCCATGACAAAGGAAAAAATGGTAGAGCAACATGCACCCCCCCACGTTGCCAACGAAACTATCGCTCAGCCCAGTCGCCGACGTTTTCTCAACCGATTATGGGCCATTTTGGGGCTCGCCGCTGTAGCGGAATTCTGTTGGCTCGCCGTATCGTTTCTCGATTTTCGAAAAGAACGAAACCAACACGACAAAACACAACGCATTATCACTGTAGGTGCTGTCGATCATTATAAGCCGGCGACCGTTACCGCGATACCTCAAGGTGCGTTTTATCTTTCCTGCCTATCGGATGGCAGCTTTATGGCTCTGTCGCAAACATGTACCCATCTTGGATGCTCAATCCATTGGGATGAAGAAAAACAACAATTCGCCTGCCCGTGTCACGGCTCGACATTTAATCCTGCCGGTGAACTCATCACCTCTCCGGCACCAAGACCTTTAGACTATTACCCTGTACGAATCGAAGACGGCATCATCAAAGTCGATATCTCTACTGCACTTCGCCGGGAACGCTTCGAATCGGAACAAGCCGCCCGTTTGGATCACCCAATGGACGGGAAACGGTCGTAACGCATGTCACAGCTCTCCACCGATACCGCACGCTGGGAATACATAGCCCTCATTGCAGCCATCACCATTCTCCTGTCCCCTTTCATGTACATGCTCCAATCCGGCCCGATGAAACCGTTGCCCGCGCAACAGCAGGCACAATTCGTGGGCAGCGAAAAATGTAAGGACTGTCACGAAACAGCCTATTCCAAGTGGAAAGACTCCGATCACCATAAGGCTATGGCCGTCGCCAACGACAGCACCATGCTCGGAGATTTCAATGAAGTGCGTTTTACCGATCCGTACAACCACGTTACGTCGCGATTCTACCGAAAGGATGACAAATTTTTCGTCGAAACCGAAGGACCGGATGGGAAGCTCGGAGAATTTGAAATCACGTACACTTTCGGCGTCTATCCCCTTCAGCAATACCTCGTGCCGTTTCCTGGAGGTCGCCTCCAATGCCTCAATATTGCGTGGAATGTCGACAAGAAACAGTGGTATCGCTTACCGCCCTATACGGTGTTGAACCCGAGCGATTGGCTGCACTGGACCAATAAAGGCCAAACGTGGAATGTCATGTGTGCAGAGTGTCACTCAACCAACGTCACCAAAGGCTATAACGCCCAAACTGACGAATATCATACCACATGGTCCGAAATTGATGTCGGTTGTGAAGCCTGTCACGGACCTGGATCACATCACCTCGAATGGGCTGCCAAACCGCCCTTGGCACGACGTCAAGCAAACAACTTCGGATTGGTCGTCAACACCCGCAATATGACATCCGACGAATTGATCACGCTGTGTGCCCCATGTCACTCCCGTCGATTTCAGCTTGGCGACAACACACATACCAATGAGAAGCTGCTTGATCTTATGGTGCCCGAACTGCTCAATGAAGGCCTTTATTACCCGGACGGACAAATTCTGGATGAAGTCTATGTGTACGGCTCCTTTGTCCAAAGCAAAATGTATCAGCGCGGTGTACGATGCAGTGATTGCCACGATATTCATAGTTTGAAGCTCCATAAGGAAAAAAATGCGCTGTGTACTCAGTGCCATCGAGCTGATGTGTACGACACCAAACTGCATCATTTCCATAAAACGACCTTCAACGGAAAACCGAGCGAAGGCTATCTTTGCGTCAAATGCCATATGCCCGGA
The DNA here is from genome assembly GCF_000429305.1 of Desulfovibrio inopinatus DSM 10711. Lineage (NCBI taxonomy): Bacteria > Pseudomonadati > Thermodesulfobacteriota > Desulfovibrionia > Desulfovibrionales > Desulfovibrionaceae > Desulfovibrio > Desulfovibrio inopinatus. The sequence goes on along the minus strand of NZ_AUBP01000021.1, from coordinate 9,848 downwards.
CGCTATTACATGGGAATTGATTATCGCCCCGATCATAGCTTGCGCATTCCACGCCCGGACGTGAGTGCAGAACTCGGAACGCCGAATGCGTGCTCGGCAAAAGGATGTCATGCAGACAAACCGTTGTCCTGGAATATCGAAAACTATACCAAGTGGTATGGAGAAACGCGAAAGCCACACTATGGTTCCGTCATTGCCGCGGGACGAGCCCGTACCCCTGGGGCAAATACAGAACTTATCCATATAGCGGACGATTCTCTCCTCCCTGCTATTGTCCGTGCGACAGCTTTGAACCTGTTACGCATTTACCCAGACGAAGCGAGTCGAACATGTCTGGCGAAGGCCTTGGATGATCCTGATGCGCTTATCCGTTGTACCGCCATCCGGAGCCTGGAATATTTCGATGCCGAAACGCGATTGCAACGCATCGCCCCGAAACTCTACGACCCTGTCAAAGCCGTGCGTATGGAAGCGGCAATCATGCTTTCCATGCTTCCGGAAGATCGACTCCGCAAAGACGATCGTGACGCCTTCAAGAAAGGGCTGTCCGAATATCGTGAAGCCATGCTCTACAACGCCGATTTAGCGCCGCAACGTTACAACTTGGGCAATCTGGCTGTGAACCAAAAAGATGATGCCAGTGCAAGCAGAGAGTATTTAAAGGCTATCGAAATCGATTCCATGTTCTATCCGGCCAAAGTCAACCTCGCCATGCTCTATAACCGGCAGGGAAGAAATCAGGAAGCTGAAAAACTTTTGCGCGAGGTGTTGCAACAGCATCCCGAAATGTATGAAGTCTCGTACTCACTCGGGTTATTGTTGGCCGAAATGCAGCACTATCAAGATGCAGCATTCTACCTTGGCAAAGCTGGAGCAGGAATGCACTATGCCCGCGCCTACTATAATCAAGGCCAGGTTCTTTTGATGCTCAATGAGCCGGAACAAGCAGAACAGGCATTTCAAAACGCCCTTTCTCTCGCCCCGCAGTCACAGGAAATATTCGGAGCCCTGGTCGGACTCTACCTCAACACAAACCAACCGGAAAAAGCCAAGATTCTGGCAGAAACCATTCTCCGCCGAAATCCGAATCATCACGCAGCACAAGAATTGCTCAAGCACCTGAACAATTGACAAGCAGGAGAGCGGGTTGCCTCCTTGCCCCCTGTAAGGTAAGACAGCGGCCAACATTATGCCCAATCGGCACTGATCACAACGAGGTCCATTATGCGTCCACTTATTCTTTTCAGCCTTCTTGCCATCATGGTATGTATCGGCGTCGGGTGCTCCAAATATGCCGCATACGAACGCAACCTGACGTTTCTCAACAATGAAACGCTACAGGACGAGATTAAAGTCCGTCAGCAACATGTCGATGAAGCCAAAAAACGTTATGTACGTATTCAACAAACCGATGACGACGCCTCTATAGAACAAGCTGAGGGTGTCCTTGAGGATGCGCAGGAACAGCTTGATATCGCGCTTGATGAAGAAGAAAGCCGACGTCCATCGAAGAGAACGCCCTTGAGCTATGTCCGCCTTGACGACTAATGAATCACTTCCATAACGATGGCACAACGGTGGAGACCGTTGTGCCATCGTTATGGTATGCTCCCTACGTTTTTCGCGAGATCAGACAAAAACTAGCACGGGCGCCGTACCGGTTCTTCACTTTGCGGTTGTTTTGATGAACGAGGAGGATCTTTTTCGAGCGTTGTCACAACGCGTTCAAGATCTTCAAGCAGCAAGTCTGCCATGTCCCGTGAGAATCCTTCACGTACAACAATACGCAAAATAGCAACATCTTCTTTGTTCGGTGGAAGCGTGTACGCGGGAACAAGCCAACCGCGATGTCGCAAAGCTTCCGATACGTCAAAAACGGTGAATCCGAGATTTCCTTTGATCTTAAAAGTAAAAACAGGGATATCCGATCCATCGGAGACAAGCTCGAACGACTTCATTTTCGCAATTGATGAAGAAAGAAACAACGCCGTATCCTGAGATGCCTGCTGAATACGGCGATACCCTTCGCGTCCAAGACGCAGGAAGTTGTAATATTGCGCCACCACCTGGTTGCCCGGTCGAGAAAAATTGAGCGCAAATGTCGGCATTTCCCCACCAAGGTAATTGACCTTGAAAACGAGGTCTTCGGGAAGTTCCTTCCAATCTCGCCAGATTACCCAGCCCACACCAGGATATACCAAACCATACTTATGCCCGGATGTATTGATGGATTTAACCCATTTGAGACGAAAGTCCCATTTCAAATCAGGCTGAATAAATGGCGCAATAAAACCACCGCTGGCGGCATCGACATGAATGGGGATTTCCCAACCGGTTTTGGCGTTGAGTTCCTCCAAAGCGGCGTCAATGGCTTCAACGGGTTCATATTGCCCGGTAAAGGTCGTCCCCATGATGGCAATGACCCCGATAGTATTTTCATCGCACATCTTGACGACATCTTCAGGATCGATCATGTAGCGATCGCCATCCATGGGAATGAGACGCGGTTCAATTTCCCAGTAGCGGCAAAACTTCTCCCAGCAGACTTGAACATCGATACCGAGAACAAGGTTGGGTTTATCCGTCGGCTTGCCCTGTGCGCGCATACGTTCCCGCCATTTCCACTTGAGAGCCATGCCCCCCAGCATGGCGGCTTCACTGGAACCAATAGTGGAGCAGCCGCACCCTTCATGCTCTTCCGGCGCATTCCAAAGCCGGGAAAGCATATTGACGCACCGCATTTCGAGTTCCGCGGTTTGCGGATATTCGTCTTTGTCGATCATGTTTTTGTCGAACGTTTCAGACATGAGCGCTCGGGCTTCCGGTTCCATCCAGGTGGTGACGAATGTGGCGAGATTGAGTCTGGAATTGCCATCAAGCATGAGTTCATCATGAACGATGTTATAGGCAGTCGTCGCCGCCATCTCATCGTCCGGAATCTCATACTTGGGAACTGGACGACTTAAGCCGCGGCGAGCATACGTAGGTTGAAGAATATCTTTCCCCGAAACAAGATCATCTTTCTTGATTTTTTTATGAATCATGCTGGTGCTCCTTGGTTTAGGGTCGGCAAACCGACCGGCGTGCGTGAGGAAGCAAGTCAATGAAGAAAAATCGGACTCTGCCAATTGTGCTTGTCAGGCGTACACTGGAATGTCAAGAAATCGGCACTTTTTTGTGCTCTCAGATCAAATTGAACGAGGATAATGAAATATCGATGACGTACATATCGAATACCCGTTTTATGATGTCTCTCTCCCGCTTTTTTCGCACAATGCACTGGCATCATGCCGTCAAAACCGCCGTAGCGGGGCTCTTTACGTGGTTCGTGACCCAAGGACTCCATCTTGACCAGGGGTATTGGGCCATTTTGACGGCAATCATTGTTATGCAATCCAATGTTGGAGGCTCACTCAAAGCGGGTTGGATACGATTTCTGGGCACAACCGTTGGGGCAACGGTCGGAGCGGCATGCGCCCTGTTTCTCGGGCATGGCGGCTGGCCGCTCTTTGTATCCATGCTGATCACCATGCTTATTTGCTCTAATGTCACTCTTCTGCGCGATAGCGTCCGTGTTGCCGCGTTGACTGCGGTCATCATTCTCTTTGTCTCCGACAACGCCAATCAACACCCTCTCTATCTCGCACTGATGCGCTTTATTGAAATATCCCTCGGCATCGCTACAGCATTGATCGTGTCCTTCTTTGTTTTTCCAGCAAAAGCACGGACCTTGCTTCGTCCCGGCATTGCTCATACGCTGAGAAAAAGCGCGCAACTCTTCGATCTCCTCTGTGAATTTCGACAAATGGAACTCTATCGTCCCGGAGAGCTCTTCCACCTCAAAGACGAAGTTGTGCGTTCCATGATGAAGAATTACGATTTGTTGGCTGAAGCCCGACGAGAACCGGGATATGATCGTGAAGCCGAAATTTTTTCCTCGTTTCTTCGTGCCCAAGATCGCATTTATGAGAGTATATTGACCATGGATCATGCTGTTCACGCCATTGAACCGGATCAACCCCATGTTGAACTCGTCGATGAACTCTCACAAATGGCTGGTACAGTTTCCGATGAGATGCGACAACTTGCCGACTGTCTCGACAAGTCCCAATGTGCACCGGATAGCGACCGACTCATTGCCGCCATGCAGGCCATGGACACTCGATTGGACAGCATGCGCAGTGAACGCGTCTTTGCCACGTTTTCACGCAATGAAGTGCTGCAGTTCTTCTCCTTTTTACATGCGGTTCAAGAAACGGCTCGTGAAGTGTCCTCGCTGGCGTTACGGACAGGAACGCTGGAAGGCCGTTCCACACAACGTAACGCCTCCTGTAGCTGGTCAGCTCGCCTTCAACACAAGTCCTTGCGCCGAACCAAGCAAGATGGCACAACCAACCGCGAAACAAATGACCATCAACCGAAAGGACAACGCGTGTGAAGCGAATTGCACTCTGGACAACGTTCCTCTTGTTGCTGATAACGATCACGGGATGCACGAAGTGGTATAACCCGGCCTTTGCCGAAGACCCGCAAAAAATGCAAAGCCGGCTCACGCTTGATAAAAAAATATGTACGGGATTTATCAACCAAACACGTGGTGTCCCAACATCGGTGGACTGGACAAATCGTGATCCTGTACCGGAATCACGGGTCATCAATGTTATGAATAACTGGGAAACCGGCGCCAGTAGAGAAATGCTGTTGCAACGATGTTTGAAGAGCCGAGGATGGGTCAGAAAATAAGCCATTCACCTATGACAAATTCGACATTGAAACGGCCACTTCTGCTCGCCGTTCCTATTATGGTCTTCGCCGCGGTATCATTGGCCTTAAGCGCAATGCGCGGCGATTATCACTTTTTGCTCAATTTTGATCCTGCCTTTGCGTATCTTTTCAACGGGCTCAATCTCCTTGAAGGAGTCTCCCCCGCGCACGTAGACCATCCTGGCACCCCGCTTCAGATGCTTGTGGCTGTCGTGATTGCAATTCTTCGTGAATTCGATTGTTTGTTTGCTCTCTGCCAAAGCCCATTCGATGTGGTCGCCGACAATCCTCAGCGTATTCTTGGCACCGTCAATATGATTCTTGTTGCAGCCGCATCACTCTCGATTTTTGGAGCAAGCTGGCGTTTTTACAAACGGAGCGAACGTTTCGGTGCCGCTATGGCGATGTGTACGTCACCATTGATTTTTACTATGATTCTCATGGCAATGACCAATGTCTCCCCGGAACCTTTGCTTGTCACTGCCGGTTTCTGTGTCTTGACCGTGATGATGCCGGCTTTTTTTCCGCGACCTGACGACACACAGAGCGTATTTACAAAAGCTGCCGTGGCAACCGGGATTGGGCTCGGTTTCGGGCTGGCCGTGAAACTGACTTTTTTCCCTTTTCTTCTCTTGCCTGTACTTTTTCGACGGCCCAAACGTCTTGTCCTGTGTTATCTCCTCTGTCTGACCTCGTTCCTCCTCTTTACAATCCCCATTTGGCATAAAATCCCCGAAATGTTCGCCTGGATCGTCTCCATCTTGACGCATACAGGACGATACGGACAAGGCGCTACAGGCTCTATCGATATCGCAACGGCCTTCTCGAATCTTGCGGTTTTACGATTTCACTTGCCGGTATTTTTCTTGCTCCTCTTTATTATTTTACCAGCTGCCGGCATTGCCTCCCGAGTGCGACCAATAGCGCAATGGGCGTCTGCCAGAACAGCGATTTGGCTCATTATTGGGGGCTGTCTCGCCCAGCTTATCGTGACGGCCAAACAACCTTCAGGCCACTACCTTGTTCCTTCCATGGTTTTATTGAGCATAGGAACGGGATTCGCCGTCATCTTCTTTACCGATATTCCGCGTCAACCCCGTCTTCGTATGGGGGTTGCCGTCGGTATTGCTGTACTCCTTGTCTTCGCCGGTTGGCGTACCATCAATTGGTCACGGCATTGGCCCACATCCTATATCGCGCAAAGTCAACACATTCTCGACCGCCTGCGTACCGATCCATCGCTGGCTGGATGTCGACTCATCGGCTATTTTCAATCTTCGCTGCCGGCGTACAGTCTTTCCTTCGGGGATCGCTACGCTGGGTTCCGGCATGGTGACGCACTCCGCGCCCGGTATCCTGGTGTCTATACGTATGATGTGTGGAGCGGACGCATCCATCACTTTGGTCAAACCATCCCCCGCGAAATCATTCGTCGTGATCTCGAAAATGGAGTGTGTTATCTGACACTCGGTATCCCTCTTGATAACTCCGCTCCGTTACGCAATCCGCGAGACCTCGAATTGACGCCATTGACATTGGGCGATATCGAAATACTTGCTCGACTTGACGGCGTCGGAGTCACGTCGATGAATCAACACATCGAAACAACGCAATAAACACCAACAAAGTACGCTGAAATCGCTTTAGTTTTTCCAGTCCCGTTTTTTCACCAACCACAGTCAAGCCCAAGACATCACCGATAAAATGGGCTAACGTGTGATGAGTAGGTGAATTGTAATCTCATATTTTTGTAAATCAGCATGGTACATATACAGCATTTATCTCACCGCTTCGGAACACGATGGGCGTTGAAAAACGTCTCCCTTGATGTCGCCAAAGGCGAATTTGTTTTTTTAACGGGACCATCAGGGGCGGGGAAAACATCTCTCTTGCGTGTCCTGCATGGCGCGTTGCCAGTGCAACAAGGTCAAGTTGCCGTCGCCGGGTTCAACCTTGTCCGCATCCCCAGACGCCGCCTTGCCTTATTGCGCCGTGAAGTCAGCGTTGTCTTCCAGGACTTCAAAATTTTGGGTGACGAAACGGTGTGGGAAAATGTTGCCATTGCATTACGTGTTCGGGCTACCCCCCGGCCGAAACTTGAGCGCCGCGTTCGAGCCGTTCTCGCCGCCCTTCAACTAACAGAACTCGCACATATTACCTGTCGGGAACTGTCCGGCGGAGAGCAACAACGCGTTGCCGTTGCGCGTGCTGTTGTTGTTGGCCCCAAAATGATTCTTGCCGATGAACCGACAGGCAACCTCGACCGTACCCTTGGCTTGCGTCTTATGAATGTCTTCAAACAATTTTACGCCCACGGCACGACCATTGTCATGGCCACCCACAACAGCGAGCTTGTCCACTTTATTCCCGAAGCCACGGTTTACCGGTTGGAAGGTGGATCAATCGAACAGTTGCCCCCCACGTCATGGGAACCCAACGACCGGAGGCACGCATGATCGGATACCTGTTGGGACAATGTGTGCGGCAAATGGTACGACATCCCTGGCCGCAGCTTTTGACGCTGGCAGCAGTGACCTTGACGGCATTTCTCTCCGGTTTGTTTGTTCTGTTTCTGTATAATCTTGATGCCAAGCTCATCAAAGATCAGGGGACGACGCAATTTCAAGTTTACTGGAAGACCGATGCCTCAATGGAAACCGTACTTGATCAATGGGCAGCCATGCGGCAATACGATAATATCGTCGATGTCATTACGTTTACACCGGAAGCGGCATTTGAAACGCTTGAAGAGAGCCTTGGCGAAAAATTGAAGGAAGGCTGGATAGGCGATAAATCCCCACTGCCCCCAACGGCATTGCTTAATTTCAAGATTGGAGAAAGTAGCCGCGAGTGGAGCCGGGGCATGTATGAAAAGCTCAAATCTCTTCCAGGCGTGGAGACCGTCCGCTTCAATCCCATGCAGCTCGACCTGGCGAATTCTCTCATGGGGATCAGTCAGACGATCATTATGCCGCTTATCGGCTTTCTCGTTTTGTTGACCGCCCTTGTCGTCGGAAACACAGTCCGCCTCTCCCTGGTAAGCCGGGCAGACGAAGTGGAAATTTTACATTTAATCGGTGCCCGTGATTTCTTCATTCAACTCCCCTTGCTCGCCGGGGGAGCTGTGCTCGGATTTATCGGCGGGAGCTTGGCGTTAATCCTTCTCAAAATTCTTCAACATGCTGTCCAGGATATGCTGTATATCCCCCCACTGTGGATACGCATCGACTTCATTCCCTTACCACATGCGGCCATCATGGTCGGGCTGATGACGGCTGTCGCATTACTCAGCAGTTACGTCGCCGTGCGTCGATAGGGCCTCTGTTCGCTCTAGTCCAGACACAACAACCTGAAACAACTCACTTTGTCTTTGCACGAGCCCAAGTTGGACGATGCATGTCAACCGTTTTTACCGTGCCACGTTTATATATTCAAACCAGGTAAAAACGATCGCACTCCTCTGCGCTAATACGCAGAATTCCAAAAGACGAGGAGATTGCCATGACACGTCTGTCGGTTTTTCCATCCCCACGACATATTGGGAGAGGGTTGCTCTTTGCATTCATCGTGCTTTGTCTTGCCTCCCCCCTCCGCGCTGAATTTGTCGATACAGGACAAAATGCATGTTACGACACCAATGCTGAAATTCTTTGTCCAGAACCGAAACAGTCCTTTTATGGGCAAGATGCACAGTACGATTCCGCAGCCATGCGATATCTCGATAACGGAGATGGAACAGTGACGGACCTCGTGACCGGACTGATGTGGCAGCAAACCCCGGAGCAAATGACATGGAGTGAAGCCCTTGCAGCGGCCGACACGTACACGTTGGCCAACTATGAAGACTGGCGTCTCCCTACCATCAAAGAACTCTATTCGTTGATTGATTTCCGCGGGCATGTACAGCAAAACGAAACAAACTCCACGCCTTTTATCAATACACAATATTTCAATTTCTCCTATGGAGATACGACCCAGGGCGAACGCCTTATCGATGCGCAATACTGGTCAAGTACCCACTACGTCTCCACAACAATGGGTGGCGGTGACACAGCATTCGGCGTCAATTTTGCCGATGGTCGTATCAAAGGATATCCCACAAACAAAACCAATGAAGTCTTATTTGTCCGTGGTTCGACGGGCTGGGGAGTCAATGCCTTTGTTGATAATGGCGATGGGACGATCACCGACACAACCACCGGCCTGATGTGGTTGCAACAAGATTCCGGTGCATTTGAAATCGGACCGGAAACAAACGGTGCCGTCAACTGGGAAGATGCACTCGCGTTTGCCGAAGGGCTTGCGTACGCCGGATATGATGATTGGCGATTACCGAATGCCAAAGAACTGCAAAGCCTTGTCGACTATACGCGCTCTCCGGATACGACAGACTCGGCCGCTATTGATCCAATCTTCGAATCCACGGCAATCGTTAATGAAGGTGGGCAACGCGACTTTGGATATTATTGGACATCCACCACACACATGGATGGTCCAATCGTGGGGATACGAGGGGCATACCTCTGTTTCGGACGCTGTCTTGGCTTCATGACCAATCCGATAACTCAAGAAGTACAATTACTTGACGTCCATGGTGCCGGGGCACAACGAAGCGATCCCAAGAACGGAAACCCCGACGATTACCCAACGGGATTTGGTCCACAAGGTGATGTCATTCGAATTTTCAATTATGCTCGCCCTGTACGCACAGTAATGACATCTATCGAAAAACCTTCATCGGATTTGACAGCCTCCATGTTGGCCGCACTCTTCATTCTGCTTCAGTAATACACGCGTTTGTCAGGGACAATCTCGCGTTGACATCCTCCCCGGCCTGAAGGCCGAGGATTCCAAACAGAGTCGTTAAACGGCTCTTTTGGCGGGTTCCTGCTTCAACGTGGGCGCTTGAGCCTTTCCCACTCCACAGGCTGACACGGCTTGCCCAGCCGTCAAAATATTCAAAGCGCCCACAAAATCTGAATTCGCAGTGTAGTCGCATTCAACACAAGCGAAGTTCGCTTGAGTCTTTCTGTTGTTTTTTGATGTGTGTCCGCATTTCGGGCACGTTCTTGACGTATTTTGGG
>NZ_AUBP01000020.1 GCF_000429305.1 Desulfovibrio inopinatus DSM 10711 | reverse complement strand
ATTCCCAGATTCCCTTGTCACGCCAACGACAAAATCGACGATGTGTATTTTTCCAATCGCCGTAATCGGGTGGAAGATCTCTCCATGGAGCCCCAGTTCGGAGTATCCAGAAAACGGCATTAATGAAAAGCCGATTGTCATGGGCGACACCTCCCCACGTTCCTTTTCTTCCTGGTAAATGAGGTTCGAGCAACTCCCATACCCGGTCAGAAATATCATGTCGTCTATGTGCTGCACTCTTCATTCTGTCTTCTTTTTCCTTTTAGTATCCGATGCCAGGAAAAGAAGAATAAAGCAATCTTGTGACGACACTACCTAGAAACAACGATGTTAATCCATTTAAAAAAGACAAAATATGGCTCTTCATCTGCGGTACATACAATTCCTGAGATGTGTCCATGACCAACTTTCTTTGCAAGAGCATACGCAGGGAAGCCGCCAGGCTTTATGAATGCAAATTGACGACATTACTTTCCAAAGAGCCTTTGATGGACTTACTATCAAAATGACTGACCACATTCATTTTTGCAAATGCAAAAGCATCGTCAACCTGGATAAGACCTGCAAGCAGGTAATGTGAATCACGAGCAGCCATGACCAAGCGGATTTTATGCAGTATTCCCCAAACTGTATTGTATATAACACCGATTTATACGAGGTATAGAGGTCAAAAATACCCCATTTATCGAGAGCACAAGAAAGATAGCCCAGAACATTTGAGGAGCGAGGTCCTCGTTTTATGTATCACTGCCCTGTATTTGTGAAGTTTGATATTTACACTTTTTACATTGGAAGAAGGCACGCTTGGGGAGATCACAAAGCTGAGTATGTCCGCATTTCGGGCATTCAAACCCATGAGGCTAACGAAATGCATACAACTTTTGCTCACAGGCAACATCGTTTGGATATTTTATTAAAAAGCAAAAACCCCATGTTTTCATATAGTTTGAGCACACCAGGTCTCCACTTCGAGGATTATTCAAAAAAATAACCACTCTTTGGATCTAAGGGAATATCCGTATTCTTTTATGTCCGTTTCCATTTAATACACTCAATCATTTCATTGTCTGTGAGAAACATACATCCGTCCATCCTCACATCACGACAACGCAACCACTCTCTCCCAATAAAAAACGCCTCAGGAAGAACAATCTCCCCGAGGCGTCATGAGGCCAATGACAGACCAAGCGATACAACTCGCTTAATTGACCAACGTCGCAGCAGACAGATCTTGATTATCAACAAGATCGCTTGCACCACGAATTTGAACTTGTTTGCCGGAAGCAAGAGCCGTCAACAGCAGGGCATACTGATCTTTGCTTGTCGTATTCAGCCATGCTTGATCCTCAGCACCATCATTGGGGCTGATGCGTGTACAAACCATTTTTGCGCTATAGACTGATTCGCCATTGTTTGCGGAAACACCATTGACAGTGCATTTCCACCAGTCAGCATGAGCAGCCGTTGCTCCAAAAAGAAACAACCCCATCACCAAAAGCATACCAATCTTTTTCATCTTCAATACTCCTCTGTTACGCTCTTCGAAATGTTGTTTGAAAAATTTTCGCACATACAGAAAATTCCAAGCCCCAGTCAGATTTTGCCGTTCATGACTCAATGTCAACATAAATAAGTGTCGCGCAAGAACACTAGCAATATATATACCGTCCAATTAGCTTTTTGCACTCGACACCCTACTATTGCCATTTTTTTTCGGTTAAATATTTTTTAGCAAAAATATAGCACCCCTACATACTACGCAACCAACCATTCTGATTTAATAAAATAATAGATAACGATGGCGTATTTGTCAACAAAGAAACCATTTAAAGAATTGAGATAAGCTGCATTGCTCTTCTTCCCCAAATCTTCTATCCAAAAAATGTACCGTCTCCAACTGCTGATTAAAAGAAACAATGTCAACTCACTAAATAAAAACGCCAGAAAAAGGAACTATCCTCGTTTACCTTCTCAAAAGAACACACCCACCTTAATTCCCATGAACTGCAATCACTACCAACAGTAACAGATTCATTCAATCTCCGAAAAACACACAATATAGATACGAAGAAAATACTGAGTCATGCCTCAACAACAAATTTTCTTTTCAAAATATTACAAAAACAATAAGAACACATATATAGCTATACATCAACATAGATTTCAACGATAGAGTCCAATCTTTTCATGGACTTCGCCACAGTTACAGACTCACACCAATTTTCATGGCAATACAATCTATAAAATTGTGCGTGTATGTATCCAGCAACATTTCAATGAAGACCATACGCCTAAGCAGCATCGTGTACAGTACATTACTTTTGAACGACGATCCAAGTTGATCATGAGACAGAAGGGAAAACGGAATATAAAGATATTTACGAAATTTCGACAAAACCATCAAAATATTTCGTATCCACTCCATCAGAACAGGACTCCACTCCTTTTCGGCCGGAATAGGCTCCAATATAAATAGTCTCTCCGAAAAAGCGACTGATGTATTCACACATGGTTGGCTCAAAAAGGAACAAAGGCACACTTCCTATTCTGGCGAATCAGTACGCCAGTCTTCTTCTCGCAGTCCATGTGCAAAAATTTTCTTCGTCAAGGTATTGCGATGAATACCCAATGATGCCGCGGCTTTCATTTTTTTTCCGTGATGTTTGCGTAGCGCTTCAACAACAAGATTCCGTTCAAAACGCTGACAGGCATCGACCAAACCGACCGTATCGGATGCTGAAGGTTGTCCCGCAAGAGGAGAGGAATGAAAATGATCGAATAACATATCGTTTGTTGCAATCGCTTTTCCCGGTTCTCCGAAAACAACAAGCCGTTCCACAATATTTTGAAGCTCGCGCACATTTCCCGGCCAAGGGTACGACTCGATTGCCGCAAGGGCATCGGCTGTAAAGCCAGGGATAGACTTGCCCTGGCGCTCACAGATTCGAAGAAGAAAGTATTCAGCCAGGAGTGCGGCATCTCCTGTCCGCTTACGCAGGGGGGGAAGCGCTATTGGAACGACATTCAAGCGATAATAGAGATCCTCGCGAAATTCTCCGCTCTTGACGAGCTCAGACAAATCTCTGTTTGATGCGCAAACAACACGCACATCGACATGGATAACATCGTTGCTCCCCACTCGACGAATCTCTTTTTCCTGCAAAGCACGCAAAAGATGGGCTTGCACCGATGGATTCAGAGAGGCTATTTCGTCGAGAAACAACGTTCCGCCATCGGCATATTCAAATTTTCCGATTGTTTTGGAATGTGCACCGGTAAAAGCGCCTTTTTCATGGCCGAACAATTCCGACTCAATCAATTGTTCCTGGAAAAGCGCACAGTTTACGGCAACAAATCGCTTATCTCTGCGTAAGCTCTGACTATGAATGGCCCTGGCCGCAAGTTCTTTTCCCGTGCCAGACTCGCCCGTTATCAGGACAGTGGAATCGGTATACGCAACCTGCTGGATACATTTCAGCACATCTCCCATAGCAGAAGAACGACAAACAATCTCAGGACAGGAAATGGACGAAGAACTCGGAGCGGAAGAACAGAGTGTGTTGCGGATACGGCGCCGATCAAGGATTTCTTGAACGAGCTCAAGAAGCTTGGCATTGTTGAAAGGCTTGTTCACATAATCCGCCGCTCCCGTCATCAAGGACTCTCTGGTTGGTGCCGTCTTGTCCAAAGCACTGACCATAACCACATCAACGGCGGGATCTCGATTTTTTATATGACGCAAGACATCGATACCATTAATATCGGGCATATCCACATCAAGCAGAACCACATCGAATGCCCGAGCTTCAAAGAGTTCGATTGCCTCATGACCGGAAGAAGCGCAGACCATGTCGTAATCGTCTTCAAAAAGGGTCTCGAGAACATCCAATATTCCTTGTTCGTCATCGACGAGAAGGATGCGCGGCAGTACAGCATGTGACATTCTGAAAGACTCACTCATAAAATATGTATCCGGGCAATACCCTGCACAGGGAAGAAACTCTCTGAAATCATCTCATAATCCGTAAAAACTACATCCGTCGTAACACCCAAGAGACACGGCCCACAAGATGATGTTCGATCTTGGACACGGCAAGATACTGACAGTGGTAGTCTGGGTTTTCCGCGCGAAGAACGAGTCGACCATCGGTCGTTTCGAAAAAAACGCGGCGTATAACAAGACCTTCAGGAGGCAACGCAACGGCAAAAAACTCTCCGGAGACAATACGCCGCTGTCCAGTATCGATGCCGACATAGGCTTCCCGAGGGATGAGTGGTTCCATACCGGAACCGTCCATTTTGACGCATACAAGCCCTGGGATATGAAAATCCTCTGGAAGAGGAATAATTTCAAGAGGAGCCCCTGTCCAGCGTTCGCCTTCGCCAATCTCACCAGCCATTGAGTACACAACAACAGAGGTAGAGGCCAATCGTTTGGGAGAAACGGCCCGAGGACTCTGAAGACCAATGCGCCCTTCTTCAGTTTCATATAAATACATCGGTTTTTTTCCTGATTGAATCCATTCCGGATTCAATCCATGACGAGAGAGTAATTTCAATAACCACTCTGCCGGAATGGAATTACGACGTTTGGCGTCAGAAATACTCGATTGTTGAATATCTAGTAGTACCGCTACCTCCATTTGCGATTTGGCACCGGTCGCATTTTTAATCCGACCAAAAGCGTCATCGAAATAAGCTTGATCCATGACAGCCCCTTTCTCACCGGAAAACAAATTTTAAAACACGGCATGACATTTTATCATCACGTCTTCGAATAAAAAGCACAATATACCGATACATGAATTTTATTACTCCTTCATAACACGCAATAATTCTGACAAATTTTTGACCGATTTTAAAGAAAAAAAATGAAGCATTTTCTTTTTTTCAGCCAATTCATACATTTTCCCAAGCATAAAGAAATTCCATTTCATCCGATGAGCATCATAAAATGCATGTCATCAGATCAAGATTCCACACGACAGATTTTATATATGTGAATAGATATAAAATCCTAAGAAGCCCACAATGCGAAAAATATTGACCGTGTATTGTGCTCCGATTCAAATAAATGATAATGACACTCCATGTTTCCTGGATATAGAAACCTTCATCACCAAGGCCTGCTGGCTCAACGTGCCGCCAAAGCACTGACACGCCTTGGATCATGTCGACTGTGCCCACAATCTTGCGGGGTCAACCGCAAAGCAAGCGAAACAGGCGTTTGTTCGACCGGCCGACATGCAATGGTCGCTAACGCTATGCTCCACTTCGGTGAAGAAATCCCTCTTGTTGGTGAAAAGGGTTCGGGCACGATCTTTTTTTGCGGATGCAATATCGGCTGCGTCTTTTGCCAAAACAGTTCTATCAGCCGCACTACACAAGGATGCCAGGAAACACCCGCTGAAGACCTTGCCAGCATCATGCTGGATTTAGCTGCTCAAGGCGCACACAACATCAACCTGGTCACTCCATCACATGTTGTTCCCCAAATCCTTGAAGCTGTGAATATTGCAGCATCACAGGGCCTCAATATCCCACTCGTCTATAATAGCGGGGGATACGACAGCGTGGAGACGCTGGCCTTGCTTGATGGTGTCGTGGATATTTACATGCCGGACCTCAAATTCTACGACCAGAATGTGTCCGCACGTTTATGCCAAGCCCCCGACTACCCTGCAGTTGCCCGGGCAACAGTCAAAGAAATGCAACGCCAGGTTGGTGACCTCATCATAACGGACGGAATCGCCACCAAAGGCCTCCTGGTCCGTCATCTCGTCTTACCCAGTGGCCTTGCTGGAACAGCGGAGTGGATGCGATTTCTTGTGTCGGAGGTGTCACCCCATGTATACGTCAACCTCATGGACCAGTATTATCCATGCGCCGAAGCCGAATACCATCCCGACATCAACCGTCCACTACACCCAGAAGAATTCACTTTAGCACAAGAACACGCTGAAAGAGCAGGTATCTCTCGGCTTCATGAGGCAGATGCCGCCATGCTCGCACGTCTTATTCGGTTGTTTTCCTCCTCTCGCAGCAAAGAACGATGAACACGTTCCACATTGAAATGTTTCATTATTATTCGTAACCCAACAAAATTTGTATGTTTTTTTCACGATTACATCGAATAGCAAACGCTCGTTTATCTTCAAATTATACTAATTATATCATGGTGTTATGTTAAAAATACAGCTTGCACAGCTGTATTTGTTTACATTTTTGTCATTAATGGGCTTTGCGTCTTCTATCAAAATTGCGTAGAGAATGAAGAACTGAAAATTGCCACGTTTTAAAGAAAAGACGCACCTTCATCCAAGGAGGAAAAGTATGGCGGTATTCAATTGTAAAAACGCTGACGATGTGCTCAAAGCCGTAAAGGACTATAACATTTCGTTTGTCCAATTTTGGTTCATTGATGTGCTTGGTACACTGAAAAGCTTCCAAATCACGCCGCGTGAGCTTGAGTCGGCGTTTGAAGAAGGAATGGGGTTTGACGGCTCGTCAATCACGGGATTCACCAAAATCCAGGAAAGCGATATGGTCGCGTTTCCTGATCCCACCACCTTTCAGCTTGTCGCCTGGCGGCCGACAGACCGTCCTGTTGCACGACTTTTCTGCGATGTCAGAAATCCCGACGGAACCCCGTACACGTCGGACCCTCGGTATGTTCTGCGTAAAATGCTGAAAAAAGCTGAGGACATGGGCTATACGTCTTATGTTGGCCCGGAACTGGAATTCTTCCTCTTTGCCAACTCATCCGAGCCGATCACGCTGGATGTAGGCGGCTATTTCGATGCCCCACCACTTGACTTGGCCAATGACGTTCGCCGGGATATCATTTTCGCTCTTGAATCCATGGGCATCGCTGTGGAATACAGCCACCACGAAGTCGCTCCCTCTCAACACGAAATCGACCTGCGCTACGCCGAAGGCATGGCCATGGCCGATATCGCCACAACGTATCGTGTCGTTGTCAAAGAAGTCGCGCGTAAACATGGATGTTATGCGACCTTCATGCCCAAACCCTTATTCGGGGAAAATGGATCGGGCATGCATGTGCACCAGTCGCTTTTCAAAGGTTCCAAAAACGCCTTTTTCGACGAGAGCTCACCGACACACATGTCCAAAGAAGGCCGAAGCTATATTGCCGGTCTGCTCAAGCATGCGAAAGAATTCGTCTGCGTGACCAACCAATGGGTCAACTCCTACAAACGCCTTGTGCCGGGATACGAAGCTCCTGTCTATATTGCCTGGGCTCAACGCAACCGTTCGGCACTTGTTCGCGTGCCCATGTACAAGCCAGGCAAAGAAGCGGCAACCCGCGTAGAACTCCGCAGCCCCGACCCGGCCTGCAACCTCTACCTTGCCTTTGCCGTCATGCTGGGTGCCGGTCTCAAAGGGATTGAAGAAGGTTATGAACTGGCCGCTCCGGTTGAAGATAATATCTTCAGCATGACAGAATCAGAAATGTCTTCGCGAGGAATCGATGCGCTGCCGGGTAGCCTGAATGAAGCGGTCGTAACGCTTGAATCGTCCGAACTCATGAAAGAAGTTCTGGGTGAAAAACTTCATGCGGCACTTGTCGAGAACAAGAAGGAAGAATGGGATAATTATCGCATGCAGATCACCGAATACGAACTCGAACGATATCTGCCCTCCCTGTAACCCACTTCTCAAAAACATAATTGCGCATGGGGCAAACAAAGCCCTGTGCGCAATTTTATTTTTCGGCATCAAAAAGGGACAGGCAAATTTTGTTGCAGACAAACGTATTTTTGACTACACAATCGAAAAACAACGACCGCTTATTCTTGGGAGCTTTGCATGCCGCGTTCAGCCCGATTTATTCTCGACGATCGTCCAGCCGTGTATCACGTCATGTCTCGCACCGCGCTGGACGGTTATCCCTTTGGCGACGTGGAAAAAGATTATTTTCTCGCCCTGCTGAAGCGACTTGCTCGTGTGTATTTCTGCGAGATCCTCGGATTTGCCATCATGGGGAATCATTTTCATTTATTGGTACGCATGACGCCGGCTGCGTCGGTCTCCGAAGAGAATGTGTGCGAACGATTTAAGCGTTGTTACGGCGATACCATTCCCTTCAGCAACGCCCGATGTGCCGAGTTACAACACAAGTGGACCAGCTTGTCCGAGTTTGTCGGTGAGCTGAAGCAGACGTTTTCCCGATTCTATAACAAGCGTCACCGCCGTCGTGGAACCTTATGGGGCGAGCGTTATAAAAGCGTCCTTGTGGAAGATGGTCGGACACTCGTCCATTGCTTGGCATATATTGATCTCAATCCGGTACGAGCCGGTCTTGTACGTCGTCCCGAGGACTATCGATGGTCTTCGATCGGCTATCATCTCCAAACCAACAATCGAGACACACTGCTCAGCCTTGATTATGGCTTGGTTGACTGGAATTTCGACGACAGCACGGAGCGCCAACGACACTATAGGCAATATCTTTACGAGGTTGGAGAATGCTCTTCAGATACTGACGCCTCCATTGATCCGGAAATTGCCGAACGCGCTCGACAAGCCGACTACACATACACATTGCACGATCGGCTCCGACTGCGAACCCGTTGGTTTACAGATGCCGGGATCATTGGCTCCAAATCTTTTGTCAGCCGTATTGCACGCGAACTCGGCCTTCCCGGAGCCGATACCCGTATGCCTAAGCATGTCTCCGGATTGGAGATATATTCTCTGAGACGTTTATCGGAGAAACTGTTTTCATAACACCACACCAACGGTTCTTTCTTCGAATATTATACGCCTCTGTTTCTTCTCCTCCAACTCCATATTTTGGCAACATCCTCGCTCAATTCGGTACTGTTGAACCGGATGTGGAGGATATTGCTCCGATACAAAACTCAAAACGAGTGAAATGTCAGTTCTTCTGCTTGGAAAAAGTGAGACAAACAAAATATGCCTGTCCCCTTTTGTCGAAGTATACATTTTGCCTCACGACGCATACTGATAAAAATGACATACGTTACTCCATGAACACGACCGCTCGACACGGGATGTTCCTCAAAACGCAAGAACGTAACGCGCATTGCTTCGGCCTTTGTCGGCGTCGAGACTTCCGGTAACAACAAGGATTGAGGTATGGCTTCCCCCATTCGTACCATTATTGTTGATGATGAACTTCCGGCACAGGATGAACTCCGTTATCTCCTCACCCCGCACAACGATATTGAAATCATCGAGACTGCCGATAATGCAGCCGATGCCGTGGAATTGATTCACACCCACGAACCAGACCTTGTCTTTCTGGATATCCAAATGCCGGGTGAAAGCGGATTATTCGTTCCTCAGGCGGTGATGGATATGGAAGATCCACCGCTCATCATCTTTGTCACCGCCTTTGACGAACACGCCATCCGGGCGTTTGAAGAAAACGCCATGGATTACATTTTGAAACCCGTTGGCAAAGACCGCCTGGCCGCGAGCTTGGAGCGCGTTCGTCAACGCATGAAACCGGATGAGAGTGGCCAATCCGGCGAAACCCTCCGCAAGCTGCTTGCCGGTGTCGGCATAAAACCAGGCATCACGCGTATCAGTGCCGAGCATAGCGGGCGAAACATCCTTCTCAATCCACGTGAAATCATTTTTTTTACCTATGAAAACCGACGCGTCTACGCGGTAACGTTTGATAATCGGTATGCGTGCCCGTCCGATCTGACGTTAGACCGACTGGAAGAACGACTTGACGCCTTTCCATTCTTCCGGGCAAACCGCTCGCAGCTCGTCAATCTGGCACACGTCCGCTCCTACGCTCCCTGGTTCAATGGGAAATATATACTGACGATGAACGATCAGACAGAAACCGACGTCACCGTCAACAAAGCCCGTGTGCGCGATTTCAGAGACGCCATAGAATTGTAGGAGAAACGGTGTGGAAGCCTTAAATCTTATTCTTGTATTGGGTGAACGCTTCGGCTTGATGGTCGGAGTGGTTTTTCTCCTGCTTACCATCATGCCGGTCCAGCGGCTTCATCACATGCCCGATCAGTTTGACGGCCGTACCGCCTTGCTGACCTTGATATTCGGTTTGTTCGGTATTCTTGGAACGTATACGGGAAACTCGGTCTTTGGATCAGTCGCCAACCTGCGCGCTATGGTTGTTATTACAGCGGGATTATTCGGTGGACCGGTTGTCGGCATAGGGTCTGGACTCATTGCCGGAGCGCACCGCATTCTCACAGACATCAACGGGTTCAGTGCTTGGCCCTGCGGCATTGCCACGGCGATGGAAGGAATTATTGCCGGGATTTTCTGCTTGCGGTTGCGAGAACGGTCCATGGATTGGCGTATTGCTACGGGGATAGCCATCGTTGGTGAAAGCGTGCACATGCTGCTGATTTTGCTGTTGTCACGACCGTTCACTGAAGCCCTGACATTGGTCAAAATCATTGCCCCGCCCATGCTCCTGGTCAACACCATTGGCGCGGGACTCTTTGTGGAAGTCATCAACCTGTTCTCGCGTGATCGGGAACGGCGAGAGTCTCTTCACGCCCAACTTATTTTGGATATTGCCAATACTGCCGTCAGATATTTGCGTATGGGGCTCAGTCCTGAAACTGCGGAAGCCACCGCCAAGATCATCCATTTTCGTGTCGGCGTTGCCGCCGTCGCTATCACAGATACCTGCAATGTGCTTGCTCATGTCGGCAATGGTGCGGACCACCATCTCCCCGGTCACGAAATTCAAACCTACGCGACCAAACATGTGTTGGAAACCGGTGAACCGGTCAGCATCCATACGGCGGAAGAAATCGGCTGTACACATCCGAATTGCCCCATGACGTCGGCCATCATTGTCCCTCTGACCAAAAACGGTGTCATTATCGGGTCTCTCAAGCTCTATGGCAGTGCGAGAAATCCGCTCAATGCAACGCTTTTCGAAGTTGCCAAAGGGCTGGGTAATCTGTTCTCCACGCAACTCGAACTCAAAGATATCGAGATCAAAGAACAGATGTTGGCCCATGCTGAAATCCGTCGCCTCCAAGCCCAAATCAATCCACATTTTTTGTTCAATTCCCTCAATACCATTGCCTCGTTTGCTCGCACCAACGCAGAAAAAGCACGCGAATTACTCATTGACCTGTCGTTGTACATGCGGCGCAATCTCGACTTGAGTCGGGGATTCATCCCCCTGAGCGAAGAGTTGGAGCAAGTTCGTTCCTATCTTGCGATTGAAAAAGCACGCTTTGGCGAACGAATCGCTGTCGAGATGAATATTCCCGACGACGCGATGAATTGGCCGATCCCTCCGTTGATCATTCAGCCGCTTGTGGAAAATTCCATTCGACATGGTTTACTGCCCCGCAAAAAAGGAGGGGCCGTACGATTGAGTGCCGTTCGCAACAACGGGAATCTTGAAATCCTCGTGGCCGACGATGGCATGGGGATGGATGCCGCTACCCTGCAATGCCTTCTTGCCAAAGGCGGAATCGATTCCTGTCATGACGGTATCGGCATGCGAAACTGTTTAAGTCGCTTGGAACATATCTATGGACCGCAATACAGCCCCACTGTACACAGCACTCCGGGGAACGGAACCAGTATCCTCATGCGTATCCCCAAACAGCAGTGACGCAGCTGAAGCGTTTCATTCAATCATGTGATTTGCTCATTCAACCGACCAAATTGACGGTTCAATCAAATTCGGTAGAAATTGTTCATCCAGACCTCGTAAGGGAAGGGGCAGCCACTCTTGAAGCATGACATCTTTTCTGGAGGTAACTGCGATGCTGTATTTTTTCAGTTGTATAGCCCTGTTGATCCTGGGCTACTTTGTGTACGGAACATTGGTTGAAAAAATCTTCTCCCCCGATTCGACTCGCGTCACTCCCGCCATTGCCATGCATGACGGTGTCGACTACATGGCCATGCCGAAATGGAAATTGATTCTGATCCAGGTCCTCGACATTGCCGGTATCGGTCCTATTTTCGGTCCCATTCTCGGTGCGCTTTATGGTCCAGCCGCGCTTGTCTGGATTGTTGTCGGCTGTATCTTTGCCGGCGCCGTCCATGACTACTTCAGCGGAATGCTATCCATCCGCAATAACGGTGCTTCCATTCCCGAAATTGTTGGTGAATACATGGGCTTGTCTGCCCGTCAGGTGATGCGGGTATTTTCCTTTATTCTGCTCATGCTGGTTGGCGTCGTCTTTGTCCTCAGTCCAGCAAAATTGCTGACTGGCCTGACAGGTGTGCATACTGGCATCTTCGTTGCTTGTATTTTCGGCTACTACTTCCTGGCCACCATCCTTCCCATCGACAAAATTATTGGCCGTATCTATCCATTTCTCGGCGCACTACTGCTGTGTATGACGGTGGCACTCGCCATTGCCTTGCTGGGCAGCGGCCATGAAATTTTGCCGAACATGGACATCATGACCAACGTCAACCCCGGAGACAAACCGATCTGGCCGTTGTTGTTCATCACCCTGTCGTGTTCCGCTATCTCCGGCTTTCACTGCACGCAATCGCCGCTGATAGCTCGTTGCGTCACCGATGAACGCCAAGGTCGGTCCGTCTTCTACGGTTCCATGATCATTGAAGGTATCATCGGATTAATCTGGTGTACGTTGGGACTGTCGTTCTACAACTCTCCGGAAGCTCTGAACGCCGTGGTCGCCGCCGGAAGCCCGTCGGCCGTGGTCGCGGAAGTCTCGCATGGCCTGCTCGGCTCTTTTGGTGGCGCGCTGGCCATCGCCGCCGTCATCGTTCTGCCCATCACCAGTGGGGACACCGCCTTTCGCTCTACAAGGCTCATTGTGGCCGAAGCGTTCAAAGTGGAACAGGGGCAATCGAGCAAACGCTTGCTCATCGCCATTCCGCTGTTCATCATCGGATATCTCATTTCTACACAGAATTTCTCTACCATCTGGCGCTACTTTGGCTTTGCCAATCAGTCGCTGGCCTGCATGATGTTGTGGACCGCCGCGGTCTACCTTGCCCAACGCGCCAAACTGCATTGGATCGCCACGATTCCGGCGACGTTTATGACCACCGTCTGTGTGACCTTTATCTGCAATGCCAAAATCGGACTGAACCTGGATTATTCTCTGTCCGTCATCATCGGCCTTATCGCGGCTGTTACCGCCTTCGGTATCTTCATGACGAAATATGTCCTGGGTGGAGGTGGAACTGAACCAACTGAAATCGCCGATGAACTTAGCTGACAGACGTTCCTGAAGTGTTGACTACAAGATACATTTGCGTTCCCCAACGCAAAACCACACACCAAGACTCCCCCATTAAAAACGGCCGCCCGAATTCGGACGGCCGTTTTTTCTATTCCGCGTTCTGCACAGGGCGTGTGTCTCGCCCCATAAAAACCATATAAAGGACAGGACAGAGGAGTAGTGTCAGGACGGTGGCAAAGGACAACCCCGAAATGATGCAGTTCGCCATGGGGCGCCACATTTCCCCTCCTTGCAGCGACAACGGAAGCATCCCGATGACCGTGGTAATCGTCGTCATGAGAATAGGACGCACGCGTTGTTGCGCGGCAAGATAGACGGCATCAGCCACGGACATTCCTTGGCCACGCAGTATTTCGATACGATCAATGAGCATGATGGCATTGTTGACGATAATGCCGAGTAAACTGATCATGCCCAGCATAGCCATGAATCCGAACGGTGCATTGGTCAACAGCATGCCGGCAGTAATACCGCAGATCATGGGCGGCAATGTCAGGAGAATGATAATGGGTCGACGAAGCGAGTTAAATTGCGCGATAAGCGTCAAAACAAGTAAGCCCATGGCCAAAGGCATATTGGCATTGATACTCGCCTGCGATTCATCACTCTTCTCATGTTCCCCGCCATACTCCACAAAAAATCCGGTTGGCCAATCTGGCTGAGAGCGCATGGCATCGATTTGTGGTGCAACGTCGGCCAGCACTTGCGATGCAAAAGCGCCAGCAGCGACGTCGGCTTTAATAGTGATAGTACGCGTCTGGTCGCGACGGCGAATATTGGACGGTTGCCAGACCAGTTCTGGATCAGCGACCTGCAACAAGGGGACACTATGCCAAGCCCCAGCTCCAGCGTTTTGGGCATAGACGTTAAGCCCGACCAACCGATCAGGTTCATGACGCAAGGACTGTTCACTGCGCAGCAAAATGGGAATAATCGTATCGCCCTCGCGATAATCGGAAGCGTGCAATCCGGTTGTTTCCGTCATCATAGACAGGGCGATGTCTTCGCTCGACAGACCGGCTTTGCGCCCGCGTTCCTGGTCCACATTAAGGACAAGTTTTTTCGTCCATTCTCCCCAGTCGTCCCACACGCGGGTAATATCGGATCGCTCTTTCAACAAAGCGGCGATACGGTCTCGTATGCGGTACAATGAAGGAATATCCTCACCAGACAGCCGAATCTGCACGGCAGCGCCAACGGGTGGACCATTCATCAATTTTTTCAGACTATACGATGCATCGGGAAAGGTACGCTTCAAATGCTGATCAGCACGCTCAAGCAGGCCGTCCACTCCGTCGATAGTCTTCGTATTGACCACCATGGTAGCCAGACTTGTATTTTGCTCTTCAAGAAATAAGGTCAAATCCCAACGCGGGCCGCCAAATCCGACAAACGAACCCACGGATTTAGTCTCAGGATCCTGTAATAAAAACTCTTCCAACAATGCGGCACGACGTGATGTTTCCATGACATCGGTACCGTAGGGTTGCCAAAAATCAATCAAAAGTTGAGGTCGCTCATTGGGAGGAAAAAACATTTTAGGAACAAACTGGAACCCCCAAATAGCAACGGCGCAGGCCACACCGACAAAGAGCAGAAAAAGCGTTTTATTACGAAGTGCTAAGCCGAGTATCCAGCGATAGAATCGCATGAGCATGGAATCGGGATGCTCGGTTATCACTTTGGGCTTGAGGAAGCGGTAGCAGAGCATCGGCACCATGGTCAGCGAAAGCAACCAAGAAGCTCCAAGTGTCAGCGTCACCACGACAAAAATGGATGCGCAATACTCCCCGACTTCACTTTGCGCCAACGGAATGGGAAGAAATGCAAATATGGTGGTCAACGATGCTGCCATCAGCGGCATCCACAGTTCCTGAACCGCCTCCGTCACCGCCGCATACCGATCTTGTCCAGAAACAAGACGGACAAGAATATTCTCACTGACGACGACCCCGTTATCCACCAGAATCCCAAGAGAAATAATAAGCGATGCAATGGAAATACGCTGCAGACCGACATCGAACATCGGCATCAGCGCCAAACAGGCCAACATGGCCATCGGAACAAGCGAACCGGCGATCAGCCCGATACGCCACCCGGCAAAGATAAGCATGACAACGAAAACAAACCCGAACGACTCCAAGAGATTCATCATGAAGTCGGACACAGCTCGTTCAACGTGTTCAGGCTGGTACATAAAGACATTCAGGTCGATGCCGAGCGGTGTCTCGGATTCAACCGTTTGGAGCGCCGTGGTGACACGTTCTCCAAGCTCCATGATATTGCCGCCTTTCACCATGCTGATACCGAGCAGTATCGCGGGCTGACCATTGTAGCGAACCAGCGTATCGGGCGGGTCGACATACCCACGAGAGATGCTGGCGACATCAGATAGTGCTACGCCATAGTCTTTGCCAGGCAGGCGCAAGGACAGGTTTCGTAATTCATCGAGATTGGTGATGACCCCGGTCGGTTCGATACCGATGCGCTCCGGACCATCAATGACATCTCCGCCCGGCGTAATGGCGTTTTGCGTATCAATGGCCGCGGCAAGTTGATATGGAGTAAATCCGAATTCCGCCAATCTCGCGTTGGAAAATTCCACAAAAACGCGTTCATCGATGACACCAACACGTTCGACCTTGCCGACGCCTTTGACTTTTTTCAGAATATCACGCGCATTGTCCGCCACGTCCTTCAATTCTCGCATGGAATATTCCGAACCGGTCACGGCAATCAAAATGCCATAGACATCGCCGTACTCATCATTGACCTGAGGTCGACCCGCTTCAGGCGGGAGTAATGCGGCTGCATCATCGACTTTGTTCCGCATTTTTTGCCAAATCGGCCCCATGTCTTTGTATCGGTGCTGAAATTCCACACGCACGACCGAGACACCGGTCATGGATTGTGATTGGATATTCTTCACCTGCGGCATTTCACGGATCTTTTCTTCGATCTTGTCTGTGACAAGCTCTTCAACCCGTTTGGGCGCAGCACCGGGAAAAGGGGTCACAATAACCGCAACCCGAATGGTAAAATCCGGGTCTTCACTTCGCGATATACTGACAAACGACATCATCCCGGCAAGAAGAATAAGAGCAAATAACGCAAATGCCGTTCTATCGTTTTTAATGCACCAGGCAGCCAGATTCACACTCTACCTCACTTCAAAAAGAAGGTTGTGTCCGGAAAATGTTCTGGACGCAAAACTCTGGCCATTCCCGTTACGATGTCTCGGAGAGGATACGAACCTTCATGCCTTCCTCGACACTATGAACACCACGTATAACGAGTATTTCCCCTGGGATTAGCCCTGAATCGATCGTCAAACCGTGCTTTGTAATCGGTCCAAGCGTAACCATCTTTTTGTGAATGATGGCCGTTTCCGGATCAACGGTGAAAACGTGGGTCGTGGTGTCAGGATTGCCAACAACGGCTACCGCCGGCACAATGGGCTTGCCCTTTTTTTTACCGAGAACAAAGGTGACGCGTGCTGCCATACCGCTTCGCGCTCGGACCGGTCGCTCGGTGAGTGTAATCGTGACGGGATAGGTCGTACTACTGCCCGCATCGACGCCGACTTCCGTGACAATGCCTGACAATGATGCTCCGGGAAGCGCATCGAATGTGACAACAACCTGCTCACCACGATAAATATCGGCAATAAGAACATCAGGAATCCCGACCACGACTTCAAGCTGTTGATCGGCTTTCAATGAAACAATGGTCTGTCCCGCATTCACGACCTGATGAACCTCCAGCGGAGCATCGCTTACAATGCCGTCAAAGGGAGCGTGTAGGACCGTATAATTTAAATTTTGCTTTGCAATATCAAACCGTTGATTTGCCGCATCAAGCAATGCTCCAGTGGTTTTATAGACGGCTTCGGCAGCATCGAGTTCGCTTTTGCTCACCACGGCCTTCTCGTACAGCACCCGGATACGCGAAACATCAGCCTGAGCTTTGATGAATTCAGCTCGGGCTTGCTCCAGTTGCGCTTTGGCTTGTTTTTCCTGCAATTCAAAATCAACAGGATCAAGTCGTGCCAAAACTTCATCGACCGAGACTTGCTGCCCGACCTTGGCCTGCATGAAAATGATACGTCCACCAACCTGGAATGACAGATCCGAGTCCATCGCATCTTGAGATGTACCGGAAAATGTCCGTTCAAGCGCGCCGTCCCCTTGGGAGACCATCATCACTTTAACAGGTCGAACGATTTTCGGCTGTTCCACAACGACGTCGTGACATCCGCTGAGACCAGACAGAAGGCATGCTGCTATCACAACAATACAAAGGGATGTTGCTTTTTTCGATGACATCATTTGCTGTCTCCCGCATTTGTATATGGAGGTAGATCCAGAGCGCGCAGTATTTGTCCGGAAACAATCCGTCCAATGATTTCGACATGCTTTTCTTCGTAAGTTTGCCATCCAATGCGCGGCAAAAAATACGGATGACCTTCGACGAAATGCAGACACATTCCACAGATGGCGAATGCAGCAATGAAATTTTCATCACTTCCAACGGGATCGCCTGTGGCTGCAGCGACAATCGCTCCAAAGCAACGCATAACTGGATCGCCGATATTATCGAATAATTGGGCAAACTGCTCTGTAGGTTTATGCGTTTCATTGTGCATAATGAGCGCTACCCAAAGATTTTCTTCCTTCCCCATCAGTAAATTCATGAATTCTCTGACAAACCGATCAACAAATTGCGACATTTCTTCACGTGTCTCAATGCCATTCAGTGTCTCGAAAAACCGCTCATCAAATGCGGGGGGCCCGGTTTGCGCAGCGTGAATGCTCTTTTGGACAATGGCTTGGTAGAGCCCTGGCTTGCCCCCAAAATGGTACCCAACAGCGGCTAAATTGACGCCAGCCTCTTTGGCAAGCATGCGTACGGACACCCCATGGTAGCCGTGGGTACCAAACAAACGCGTTCCAACCTCAATGAGCCGTGCTCGCGTTGCTTCGCCTTTCTCAGAGTTTGTTTTGACTTCTTCCATGATTCACCTCTTGCGGGGTCGTACACGGAACAAACAATCGTGTCAAACGACCGTATGAAACATACATATGTTTTATAAAAACCCGTACGCAAAAATGCGCTCTTCTCAAAAGACCAAAATCCAACGGAAGGAAACGGTGAGAATGAATGGCGGGAAGATGGACAGCAGGCTGCGATCACGTTCAATGAAAGACCGAACGTACAATGCATGCATGCTTATGCTTCAAAAGCACGACAAGAAAAACGATAGACCGATGCACGGGGGAAGCGAAAGAGCTTCCCCCGTATATCTTCAGGAGGGGAGCAGGCCTACCACCAGGCTTCCATTTGCAGCCCAAAAGATGCGCCATCGAGACAATTGCGGAAGGCCGAGCCACCAACATGGCGTTTGAGTCCGTCAGTCCATCCGGCATACGTGGCAAAGGCACGAAGTACAGGACGGCCCATGATATCTTCGGATATAGTAAGCTCTGGGGCAAGGCTGATCTTGTAGAGAGTACCGTAAGCATTGTAGGGCTCGGAGGCGACCCAGTCGAGTCCGCCTTCGAGCGATACGGCAAAATGCTTGTTAAAATGCCAAATAGGGCGCAAACCTCCAGAAATCCACATGGTCTCTGATCGCCAGCTTGCGCCGTTATCGCGATGCTCAAAAATGAACACCGGCATAACGGCGAATTGTTCGGTAATCTGGGCAAGACCGGAGGCCGTGACCTGAAAATTCCAGGCGTCGGCAAGACCCTGCGTAGGATCTTGAACATTCGTTGTAAAATCCGCGCTCGTACCACGTCCATATTGGACGGAAATTTCTTGATACCCGTCCGTCAAACCCAAAAAGTCGTCACGAGAATGGGAGAACCCGGCACCGAAGCCATTCGCATCGGGATACCCGCGAGTGATGTCGTTCGAATCGGTATACGTCCCCCCCTTGACGAGTGAGCCGGAAAGCCAGAACATTCCTTTCCCGAGTGGCACATTGACATCGTACAAGCGGATGTCGATAGTATTCTTTGAGACATACCCAATGTTTTTAAATCGATAGCGGTCAGTAGAGCCACCAAGATAGGCAAGGGCAAGTTTCCCCAAACTCCAGACCGGAATGTCTTCGACGCCACCACCGAAGCCACTCATATCGAGCCAATAGTAGTCATTGATGTAGATATGTTTGCGCCGGTAGAACCGTTGCCCGACCCAGAATTTGACGCCCGGTGACCAATCGAAATTCCCCATTTCCGCGTAGGCTTCGCGAATAGCAAAAACATCGGCGGTGCCGTCGGTCTCGGAATTGTAATACGAATTCGAGAACGACATGCGTACCTGTGTCCGGAAAAACGGCCCGTCAAGATCGTCGAAATTGAGCCAATTCTTCGCCAGGACAAGTTCTCCGTAAACCTCGGCTTCGTTGCCTAAACGATACTTTGCCCCAGCGCCGGGAGCCTGGAAAGGTTCCATGACCCCTCCTTGGCTGTTGACGCCAAAACCGGAACGAAGATAGCCGCCGAACTCGAAACCACTGGCAAGCTTTTCGGTTTTGTCGACAACCTTTTTGACCGCATCAGTTTTCTCTTCGTTTCGTGTCGTTTTCTCTTCCAAAGCACTCAATCGCTCTTCCATCGTCTTCATGCTGGCAGCGTATTGGGCTTTGACCTCCTCAAGTTCCTGACGAAGACGCGTAATTTCAGCATCTTTATCCGTCTCAGCCAGAGCTGGAGTCAATGCAAGCAGACAAAAAATAATAACGCACGGCAAGCAAAGCGGTTTGATGGTCATGGCGTCCTCGAAACGTTATCCGACGAGGTTGAAGTGGATTTGCAGCGGTACGTGTCAGCCGAGATATACGGAGCGTACACATCAGGAATAGGACGCCACACAATGTGGTCGGCACCAAGCCGGGCGGCATCAATGCGAGCGGCATTTCTCGCCCGTTGCAGACCTTGGCCATGCGACAAATTGCCCATGTCCGAATACCCACGAACAATGCCGAGAGAAACGCAGCCCACAACACCGTCAGGTTCGGCGTCGGCAATGGATTGCGGTGAAACGGGTAATGGCGCACAACACGGGAGAAACAACAGGAAGGAAAGGAGAAGAACAACAGGGAAAGCGACTCGGGTCATGGCGCATCCTGCATGGGAAGATGGTTCGAGGAAGAACGGCATAAATGCATTCACATGCCGGCCCGTCAATATACGAACAGTAACGAATCAGGCACGATACATTCGGACTGCCATTTAGACAAGGCTTGAATGGATACCCCATGTGATATGAATGCACAGAAGCACAGGGTGAGAACACCACATGACATTGCGGACGCAATGCCTCTTCATGGAGGGAAGCTAGACAGTCGCACTTTCTACAGGGCAGCCTCGAGCGAGAACAAGTCGGTTATCGGTCATTGCATCAAGGTATTCCATATCATGACTGACAACAATGATCGTTGTCCCCCACTCGTCGCGGGCGGCAAGCGCCGCTTGGACGATGCGTTTGGTACTTTCCAGATCGAGGCTTGCTGTCGGTTCGTCAAGCAGCAGTACCTTTGGCCGTAGTACAAGTCGTGCAGCCAACGCAACACGCTGGGCTTCACCACCGGAAAGTTCACGCCATGATCGACTCAAAAATACGTCAGGACTCAGCCCAACCTTTTCCATGGCTTCGGCTGCTTTGTCCCGTATACCAGATATACCACGAACTTTCAGGCCATACGCAACATTGGCGAGGACAGAGCGTTTGAGCAAATATGGTTCTTGGGTGAGCAACGTGATATTAAGCCGAGCGGCCGAATCTTTAGGTGTGGTCACAGCGCCGTCAAAAATAATTCTGCCTTCATCGGGTGTTTCGAGCAATGCCAGCATACGCATAAGCGTACTTTTCCCGCTCCCGTTGTGACCGGCAACGCCAAGAATAGAACCACGGGCGATATCGAAATGCTCCAAATCGAGAGCACAACGCCCGCTATAATACCGTTTGAGATTTCGCAATTCGAAAATATTATCCATCATCAGGCAACTCGTCGCAGGCTGGCTCCAGCCAGGTTGACGATAAAGGCTATAATCATCAGCACCATGCCAAGGGCGATCCCCATGGCGAACTCACCTTTCCCCGTTTCCAGAGCAATAGCTGTTGTGATGGTTCGGGTATGCCATTTGATATTGCCCCCAATCATCATGGATATACCAATTTCCGAAACAATACGGCCATACGCCGAGGCGCCGGCCAGGAGCATGGAAAACCGTGCTTCCCATAATGTCGTGAGAAGAACCTGCCAGGGATTCGCTCCCAAAGTGAGTAACGTTTGATGGAGTCGGGTGTCCATACTTTCCACGGCAGTGGCCGTCATCGCCACAACAATAGGTAAGCCAAGCAATGTTTGGCCCAGGGCGATACCGGGAATGGAGAACAGGAGATTCAGCCCTCCAAGAGGGCCATGCCGTGTCAGGAATGCATACACGATAAGCCCGATAACAACTGTCGGCAATGAAAGCAGTGTGTCGACAACAAGTCGGACAGCTCGTTTTCCAGGAAATTCAAAATAACCCAGGACAAAACCGAGAGGAGAGCCAATGCAAAAACAGGCGATCATTGACATCGTGGAAACTGTCAACGTCGTTGTGATGGCCGAGACGGTTTGTGGATCAAGCCTCATAAGGAGGCCAATGGCGTGCCAAATACCCGAGGCAATATAATCCATACAAATTCTCCAACTATCATCCGCGTGGAGACTACTGACTATTGTTGCGGAGTGACGCTTGTTTCATGAAAGGAAGGACGTTGTCATGTAACAAACAAAAGAATTTCGCAACGAAAAAACGGCCCTGCGAAAGCAGGGCCGTCCAGTATAACAGACAATTATTTCGCGTTGGGCGTAAACAATGGTTTGCCCATAAGCTGGAAGTCAGCAATCATTTTTTGTGTCTTTTTGGAAGCCAACCAATCACTGAACTTCATAGCCAAATCGTTTTTGGCTTTGGCGCAATGCTTGGGATCAATGGGAATGACGCTGTATTGGTTGAACAGATTTTTGTCGCCTTCAACCAGAACGACCAGCGGCGGATTGCCTTTTTTGCTATCAGCGTACTTAATAAAGGTACCGCGGTCGGTCATGGTGTAGCCGTTCTTTTCGGCCGCAACATTGATGGTGGACAACATGCCCTGACCAGTCTGAACATACCAGGGAGCCTTGTCAGGCACGTTCATGCCAGAGGCTTTCCACAGCGAGATCTCTTTTTTGTTCGTACCGGAATTGTCGCCACGGCTGACGAAGGGAGCCTTTTTGGCTTCAATCGTCTTCAGCGCATCGGTGACGGACTTGCCTTTCACACCAGCCGGATCAGCGGCGGGCCCGATAATGACGAAGTCGTTATACATGATTTCGCGACGGTCTTTCCCAAAACCGGCATCCACAAATTTCTTTTCAGCGGCAGGGGCATGAACAAGCAGCACGTCCACGTCGCAATTCTCACCCATTTTCAGAGCTTTCCCTGTGCCAACGGCAGTCCACTTCAGTTCGATGCCCGTATCTTTCTGAAATTCAGGAGCCAGAACATCGAGAAGTCCCGTATTGTCCGTGCTGGTGGTGGTAGCCATCATCAACGTATCAGCGGCAAAAGCCGTCCCAACCAGAGCCAAAGAAAGCGCAAACGCGCAAAGCATCAATCGAGTAATTTTCATTGAACCCTCCGTTTTTGTTATCAAACAGCCTTGAATAATATAGATATGTATCATGTGACACAAAAGGAGGGGTAAGGCAAGTGGGGTAAATAAAAAGAGTCAGTTCGTCCGTGTTATCAACTCTTCAATAATGGGTCTCAACGTGTTTTCCGACTGTACTCCGATAAGACGTTCAGTAATCTCTCCCTGTTTGACCACAAGCGTCATGGGAATAGCGTAGAATCCGAATTCTTCAAGACCCTGTTCCCCCAACCATACAACGGGAAACGGCACATTCAATGCGTCAAGAATCGGAGCCATGGCATCTGCTCCCTGGTAGTCGAGACTTATACCGCGTATACATAGGCCTTTTGAGCTGAATTCATTATATAAAGCAACAAGAGTCGGCAATTCTTCCTTGCATGGAGCGCACCATGACGCCATGCCAACAACGAGACACGTCGTTGACGGATCAGAAAGAAACGATGCATATTCTTCCGATGATATCGGCTGGATATCCGCAGCAGAAACGAGTCGAGCCCCCCCTGTCCAAAATATCGCCATAAGAATCACACAGTGTACAACGCGCCATAAACCTCTGCTACAAACAAACGTATGCATTGTCGTATCCTTATTTCCTGTTAGGCAAAAAGTCAGAATCCGTTTACAATCTCTTCTTGAATCCGCTGTGTTGGGCTCACATGGCTTGCCCGGTGCGGTTCCCCATGCTACCACCCAAACACTGCAACGAACCATCAAATTTCCGTGCCCGACGCGGTCTGCGGCCAAAAATTTCGGCGACCGCTCCCAGCCGGGCTCACATACATCAAGGAGTCGTCCATGCGTAGCAAACTTATGACCGGGGGCATTGAAAAAGCCCCTCACCGGTCACTGCTTTACGCCCTGGGTTTGACCAGGGAAGAAATCGAACGCCCACTTATCGGCGTGGTCAACAGCGCCAATGAAGTTGTTCCCGGCCATATCCATCTTGACACGCTTGCCAAAGCAGTCAAGGACGGTGTGCGTTTGGCTGGCGGTACGCCGTTGGAATTCCCCGTTATCGGCGTGTGTGACGGCCTCGCCATGAACCATGCCGGCATGCGCTATTCGCTGCCTTCGCGTGAAAATATTGCCGATGCCATTGAAATCATGGCCACCGCTCACCCCTTCGATGGTCTGGTGCTGATCCCCAACTGTGACAAATCCGTCCCCGGCATGTTGATGGCCATGTTGCGTCTCAACATTCCGGCTGTGCTCGTCAGTGGTGGCCCCATGATGGCCGGTCCCACGTCCAAACCGGGCAGCAATGATGCCACGGACCTTATTACTGTGTTCGAAGCAGTCGGCCGCGTCAAGCGTGGTGACATGGATGAAGCAGCATTGGCCGATTTGGAAATGAAGGCATGTCCCGGATGCGGCTCGTGTTCCGGGATGTTTACCGCCAACTCCATGAACTGTTTGTCGGAAAGCATCGGTTTGGCCCTGCCCGGAAACGGTACGGCTCCTGCTGTGACGGCCCAACGCGTCCGGCTTGCCAAGACTGCCGGGATGAAAGTCATGGAACTCGTCGACAAAGATATCCGGCCTCGCGATATTGTCACCCCAAAAAGCGTGGCCAACGCCGTGGCCATGGATATGGCTTTGGGATGCTCGACGAACACCGTGCTGCACTTGCCCGCTGTTTTTTCTGAAGCCGGCCTGGACCTCACCCTGTCCATCTTCGACGAAGTCAGCCAAAAAACACCCAATTTGTGCAAACTGTCTCCGGCCGGGCACCATCACATTGAAGACCTGCACGCGGCTGGCGGCATTCCGGCTGTTATGAATGCCCTGGTGCAAAAGGGATTAATCGACACGACGGCATTGACCGTCACCGGCAAGACCGTTGGCGAAAACCTGGCCGACCTGAAGCCCGTTATCACGAATCCTGACGTCATCCGCGCGGATACACCTTACTCCGAACAGGGTGGTATCGCCATTTTGCGTGGCAACCTCGCCCCTGACGGCGCCGTGGTCAAGCAATCAGCCGTGGCTCCGGAAATGATGCAGCGCACAGCCCGCGCCCGCGTGTTTAATGCGGAAGAAGAAGCCGGAGAAGCGATTCTTGCCGGTAAGATCGAAAAAGGCGATGCCGTTGTGATTCGCTATGAAGGCCCCAAAGGCGGCCCAGGCATGCGCGAAATGTTGTCACCGACAGCCTTTATCATGGGTATGGGACTTGGTTCCGATGTCGCTTTGCTCACCGATGGACGCTTTTCCGGCGGTACTCGCGGTGCAGCTATTGGTCACATCAGCCCGGAAGCTGCCGACGGAGGCACGATTGCTTTGGTGGAAGAAGGCGATCTCATCGAAATCGATATCCCGAAACGCATCCTCAACCTCAAAGTTGATGAAGCCACCCTTGAGACACGCCGTCAAAACCTCACGCATCCGGAAAAGCCCGCACCAACCAACGTGCTTGCCCGTTATAGCCGGAGCGTTTCTTCCGCAGCCAGTGGAGCGGTTTTGGAAAAATAGAGGACTATTTTTCCGGTACTTTGCAAGAAATTGTTGCTATGACGCTTGTATGAACAGAATAGTTTGATCACATTTTCTCTTTTTGAGAGAAAAATGAGAGAGCCGCAATGATGTGTCGTTGCGGCTCTCTTTATTGAGTGAGAACTGAATTTTGCCTGTTCCCTTTTTCTCATTTCTTTTCTTCTGTCTTCCCGGCTTTCTCTCCGATGAAAAAGAAGCAAAAAAATGAACGCAAGATGATTGGTCAACTATTTGCCTACGCAATATCTACTCCCATAAGACACTGATAATGCTAAGCATATTGCTCACACTGCAAAAGGAGTCTTTTGACATGAAACATTGTTGCATCATTGTGCTTTTCTTTGCTTTTGCTTTGACTTTTATCGACATTCTCATGGCGAACAATATGAATTTCCAGAGAATGCAACACCAGTATTAATGTATCAAAAAGAAACGATAGACGGAACAATTGAAGCATGGGGAAAAATGTGGATTCAAGAGAATAAAGTATATGTATATATTATTCCGTGGTGCAAACCAGCGGAATCAACAAGCTGTATCGAAATACATCGCTGCTTTTTGAATGAAGAACGTGAAAACTTCTTTCGACACTCCTTCTAAAAAAACAGGGCAAGTACGGAAGTGAGGGTTTGACAATTTGTCGTGTTTTGTTGATAGGGAATATGAAAAAACATTTTTCCGTAACCATGCCTATTCACACCCCTAAGGAGTCTCATATGTCGCAGGATAAAGAACAACGCCGCAAAAACGTTCTGGAAGTTCTCAACAAAGCCCGATCCATGGAGCTTCAGGCTATTCACCAGTACATGAATCAGCACTATGGCCTGGATGACATGGATTTTGGCGAAATGGCCGCCAACATGAAACTTGTCGCTATCGACGAGATGCGTCACGCCGAGCAATTTGCCGAACGGATTAAGGAGCTTGGAGGGGAGCCGACCACGGAAAAAGAGGGGCCTGTCGAACGAAACCAGGAGGTCGGTGCCATCTTTGCGTTCGATGTCGGCCTTGAAGACGACACCGTCGACGCATACAACCAATTCGCCATTGTTGCTCGTGAAAATGGCGACAGTATCACCGTGAAACTCTTTGAAACGATTATCGAAGAGGAACAAGAGCACCTCAACTACTTCGACAATGTCAAAAAGCACATCGAAGCGTTGGGCGATGCGTACCTGTCCAAAGTGGCTGGAACACCGTCATCAACAGGCTTGGCTCCGCAAGGCTTTACCATTCGCAACCAAGGCGCATAGCGCCTTATCGTCTCACGACATAACTCCGGCCATGTCTGTTTTGGACATGGCCGGTTTGTTGTAACCGGCCGCCCAATCATCGTCATGCTATGACTGCATCATATCAATGATGGACGCTGCACAGAAGTCAAGAGCATGCGTGAAATCCTCAGGCCGTGAAAATCGATGGTCACCGCTATCAATTTCCAGAAACCGACACCGATCCCCCAAGAGCAACGCGAGCCGACGACTCTGTTCCACAGTGACAGCCTCATCGACCGTACCATGCACAATGGCGAAGGAACACGAGCAGGCCTGTGCAAGAGTATAGCTGTCATAGCCGAGGGAATCGGAAATGAAACGATAGGACAACGCAATATCGGGACCAAATTCAGGAAGGCTCAATACACCGTCTTCTTTCCACTGCTGCATGATGGCATCACCACGAATCTGACGCTGGAAACCGGCGATATCGAGCGCTGGAGATTTGAGAACAACACCACAAGGGCTCATATATGGCGCACTGGCCAATGCAACGGCACCACCAAAACTGGAGCCGAACACGACCAATGGAAACGAAGCCATATTCGGAAAATGTTCCCGTGTGGCTGTAAGCGTTGCACTCACGCCCTCGACTCCCGATGAAATACAAATATCCTTAAGCTCTCCATCACTATCACCATGCCCCATAAAATCGAAAGACAATGACGCAATGGACGCATCATTTAAAATAGGGATGAGTGTTGTATTCGTCGAACTCCGTTGCGAACTCAGCAAACCGTGCAGAAGAAGCGCCACGCCTCGTATATCGCGTTCTGGCAGATGAAGTTCAGCAGAAAGCCGACTTCCATCACGATGCTGCGGTGTGAGTGGGATGGTCTTCATCGAATTTCTCCTTTACCCGAACCACAATCATGGTCACATCGTCATCCGGTTTACTGTGGCCGCGATGTTGCTCAACAGCATGGAGAATGTCATCAATAATGGCAGCAGCCGTATTGTCTGCATTTTGACGAATAGCTTCATGCATGGGCTTTTTGCCCATAAGTTCGCCAGCCTCATTTTTGGCTTCCCAAATACCGTCCGTCCCGACGAGAAGAATGTGGTTGGGGCGCAAGCGGTGAGTTTCCTCGGTGTACACAACATCGGGTATGACCCCAACGGCGATGCCTTTGCCCATAAGCTCGTCCCAGGTCTCGGCCTTTCGATCATAGACCAAAGCCGGATCGTGTCCGGCTCGAACCGTGGTAATGGTCATACTCTTGGGATCGATTTCCGCATAGAATGCCGTCAAAAATCGTCCCGATCCCTGGGTAATATTTGCGATTTGCCTATTCACATCAGTGATGATGGCCGCAGGCTCGCCGGGCTGATCGGCACGTTGTCGCAGTGCCCCCTTCAACGTCGCCATAAGTAATGCCGCCGGGATGCCATGTCCACAGACATCGGCAACGATCAATGCGAGGTGACCATTCTCTCGAAAGAAATAATCGTAATAATCCCCACCAGTTTGATCACACGAAACCGAGATACCCGCAATATCGAACCCAGGCAGCGTCGGAGGACACGAGGGTAATAATTCCTGCTGCACTTCATGAGCTAGCGCCAGGGCTTTACTCATGGCCACATGTTCTTCCAATTTGGGGACCATCTCATTGAAGGCTTCAACCAGCCGATCACGTTCATCATTGGTCTTGAGCGTCAATCGAGTCGTGAAATCTCCCTGTCCAAGCCGATTCCAGGCGTCGATCATGGCCTGAAACTGATTACTCATACGTCGTGAAGAAAAGAATGCGGTAGCCGCTGCCGCCAACATTAAAATCGGTAATGCCGCACCAACCTTGTAGCGCTGGTCACGCATAATCGATGCCAAGATATCCATCGGCTGGTCGACGACTTTATTGACACTACTTGTGGGCAAAAGCAGCAGAAAATAGGAATGTGAAAAAAGTTTGGAAAAAGCCCAAATGGTCTCTTCCCCTTCAAACGGCAGCGTTATTCTCCCGGCATGCTCGACTTCGATTGCCCGCATGAACAACGCTTTGGATTCCTCATCGGAAAATTCAAGTGGCTTGATCTGAACCGATTCATTCCACGACGTTTTTTCGTCTTCGTATTGCCGCGTGGCAAGAATATTGAATTGCACTGCACCCGACGTTTCGTCACGGCTTACGATATAGGTCTCAAGTTCTTTGGAAAGAGCACTGCTCGCAACGTTGTCAGACAAAACGGCTTTAAGCAACACATCCATCGCGGCCACACCAAGAACATGTCCCGCATTGTCCAGGACTGCCTGCGAACATGTAAACACAATACGCTGAGACGAGGCATCAGGCATGGGGCCGCTCCACACAACGTCTCCTGGGTTTTGCAACGCTTTCACGTACCAAGGGCGAGATTTGGGATCGTAGCCTTTGGGAAGTATGCCTTGCACCGGGTAGGCAGCGTGAATGCCGTCATCAAGGCAAACATATATACGCCATGCGATATTGTCTGGATTAAGTATCACGGACTGAAAATAGGGAAGCAGGCTATTCAATGACGCCGCCGCACCCCGTGCAGCTTTGCCAGCTTTCCCTTTGTACAGATAATACACGATGCGTTCATATCCCGGCGTTGTCGGAGTCGCGCCGTCATGCGTTGCATCATTGGCTGCCGGATGAAAGTGTTTGGGAAGTTCTGCACGTTCAACAAAAAATAACGATTGTCCTGAATCATCTTCCAACCGATTCGACAGCACTTGCTTGCTCTCCAGCGAGAGCGAACGAACTGCCATCTCCACATAGGAAAAATCTTTACGTAAAATGATAGAGGAATCACGGGCGCTGTTGACCAACTCATGCTCATACACACGACGTAAAATACCTTTCACGCCAGTAGAAAAATGTGCAGAGCGCTCTTTAGCGTAAAAATGCACAAACGTTATGGAAAGAATCAGAGGTACCAGGCTGAAGAACAGCAAAAGGCAAAAAATTTTGATACGCATTCGCATGGCGTTATTTTCTCATCGTTCTCGATTAACGCGTCAGCTCTGCAATATTGTACGCCGCGACCAAAAGAAGAAAAAAAGGCAGAGACATACAAGAATACGAGGTGAAGCGTATACTCATGGTTCGCTCATGTGCTACCAGGGAACAATAAACTTGACCAGCGCCACGTCCATGCTCATCTCCAGGGAAAGGCTTTGCTAATCGAGTGTGCCTGGGGTAGAATTCTGACGTAATAAATACATTTCATTTTCCCAGTTTTCATGGGGGGTCTTATGGAAGGCAAACGAAAAACCGTTGGCCTGATGATGGTACTTGTATTGACCGTACTGGCCGGCAGCGCCGGGTGCAGTTTATTCGAGAGCGATCATAAAAACGAATCAAAGCGTCAGTCCGATGTTGCAACGTATGAGCAGCTTTTCAAGGCCAAGGTTGCACAGGGACATGATGTTTCCGAGCCGGCCCGACTCAACCGCCAGGCCATGCAGGCAGCGGCAAACGGGGATTATGACCAGGCCAAACAATATTTGACACAGGCGATTAATGCACTGAATTCCTTGCCGAGTTCCGAACATCGACCGGCTGAAGGACGCCCGGCCATTGCGTCACTGACTCCGGATCGATTGGCATTCGGCAATACACCACAAGAAAAAATTCGCCGTTTCCGTCAACTGTTGGAAGAAAAACGTCGCCTCGGTGTCGATGTCTCCAGGGCAGAAGCTTACAATGACCAAGCCAAACGAGCAGCAAAAGAAGGCAACTTCGAACACGCCGACCGCTATTTAACGCTGGCAATGACAAGCCTTGATCCACAAGCCGGTGGCGTCATGTATGCGGCCGACTCAAATTATTTCCTCATTTCCCCCCCGCCCCGCTCGAAAGAGACACCGGACAGCACCGCCACGGGTACCGATGATCCGACAACACTCCCCAAACCGTCCATGACATTTACGCCTCCAGCGCAAAGCGGAGGCAGTGCGGTGTTTGAAAACCAAAACAACGGGAGGCCCGCGGGGACAACCGCCTTCCGGCCGGCACAAAATTCGACCATACCGATCGGGACAAACACCATTCCTCGCGCCGCTGCCAAAGACATGGTGCCACAAGCTGCCCCGCAACAAGGGATGACGAAGAGCCCTCTCTCCAATGTCACTGTAAACGACAATGCCGCAAGCATGGTGAAACTGCCGGTCAAAGCTCCCGAAGTCACCGTGATATCAGCGGTTCCCGAAGCTGATGCCGGGAAAGATGTGACACAATTCGGTTCTGCATTTGCCGTCAAGTCGCTGTCTGCGGCTGACGGATTCGTTGAGCTCAAAGCCACGACCAACCCGGTGTACATAGTGGCCATCGGGGATAACCCCGGTGCAGTGTCCTCTACGGAATCACCGTTCGGCATGCATCCGGCCAACACCACAAAAATTCTGCCTTCCAAAGGACAGCGCGTTCCCCCCTCACGAGAAGGACATAAGTACGAAGAAGCCCTTGATTTAGGCGTCGGCTGGGACCGACCAGCGTTCTATGTTTTGTGGGGCAAGGTGCAAAACCAGGGCATGCTCAGCAAGGGAACTTTCGACTTCAAAGAAAACGATTATGTCTATCAAAGTGTTCCTCAAGAGCTCAACATCTTTGCCAACATTGGCGGATTGCGCGGACGAACCACGGGGAGCATGGGAAATATCCAGGGATTTCGACTTGCCGACGCCGGACTGGAAAGTAAATTTGCTGATTTTGTCCAAGAGTCAGTCAAGCGATACGATGGGTCCAATGCACAAGTCCGACTGAATAACCCCATACGCCATTGGCAGGTTCTCAACGAACCCGATTTCCGATCGAATGATTGGCAAGGGTATACTCGACTCTATGATATTGCCTCCAAAGCGGTCAAAGACGCCTGTCCATCGTGCAAAGTGGCTCCAGGTGGTCTGTCACGCTTTCAACAACCGGAAGTTTTCGATAATTTTTACAAACCCATGCTCGAACAATTGCGAGGGAGGAACGTCGATATTTTCGATATCCACGTGCTCTCCAAGGCATCTATCTGGCAGGATGCCGCCCGAGACTGCTTTGCCCGGGTCAAACGCACCCTGCAAAGTGCCGGGTATTCCAATACCGAGATATGGGTGACGGAAACCGGTACATACTCCGGATCGCCCAAACAGTTCAAAGGCAATGGAACCTGGCCGTTCCAGAGTGAGAAACTCCAAGCCTCCGACCTCGTCAAACGGTTCAGCCTGCTGCTCGGCCTTGGCGCAAAAAAAGTCTTTTGGGCATTTGGCATGCTTGAAGGGTTTGAACACGACGGAACATGGTTCGATAATTTTGGCCTCATTTATGACGGCCGTTTCGACAATGATTTAGGTCGAGACGTGAAAAAACTCAGTTTTTATTCCTACAAAAAACTCATAGACCTTCTTGAAGGCTGCGACTTCTCCAAAACCACCGAACGGAAAGACGCCTCGGGGGCAACCGTGATCACATTCGTACATCCGGAAAAGACCATATACGTCGTATGGGCACAGTAGTAGATTACGGTTTCGATAGAGCACGATAGTATGGTGTCCGATACGTCTTCTCTTGCTTCATCTCACGGCCGAGGAACGCTTTCCCCGGCCGTTTCTGCTCCCACATTGCCGCCGACTTGGGCCGTCCTGGGAAGCGTCCTTATTGCGTGTTGCGGAATCGCCTTTGCATTCTGGCCGCTGGAGACGAGCCTGGTTCTGGCCTTGTCGCCGCTTGTCCTATATTTGGCGCTGTCTCCG
This sequence comes from Desulfovibrio inopinatus DSM 10711, assembly GCF_000429305.1. Lineage (NCBI taxonomy): Bacteria > Pseudomonadati > Thermodesulfobacteriota > Desulfovibrionia > Desulfovibrionales > Desulfovibrionaceae > Desulfovibrio > Desulfovibrio inopinatus. Next base: position 138,742 of record NZ_AUBP01000020.1, on the reverse strand, counting down.
ATTGCGTTCTATTGCTGTACCGTCGCGTCCTTTTCTTTCATTGTCATCACGCTCACGATGACAAAAGGAGCGGTGCAATATCCCGTTCGACCGTTCGACATTCTTATCATCCTGTCACTCTTCTCCTATGCCGCCCACCGTGCGCTCGGCACCTTGCCTCGTTGGCGCCCAACGCCTGTTGATCTCCCTGTTTTTGCACTGTTTATTCTGGCTTTGGCTTCTCTCTCTTGGAGCCATGATATAACGCGTGGCCTGTATGAACTCCGGAATCTGGTTGCTATCCTCCCTTTTGCTTTGGTCGTGACGCCGGCAATACTCTCATCCTGGCAACGACTGTCTGCCTTTATGTGGTTTGTCATCATTTGTGGAGCCATCAATGCAGCCATATCGATCTTTGCATTCTATACCTATCCCGACTACCTGAGCGTGATCCTCGACCGGACCCATTTGTATCGATTGGTGATCGTTTTCAACGATCTCACCGTTGCCAAACGAGGACATGGATTTGCTCACCCCCTTGTAACGTCCATCTGGCTCGACGTGGCAATTCTCTTCGGTCTGGCCCAGGCCATGACCATCACCAACCGAAAGAAACGCAATTGGACCATCGTTCTGACGCTGTTCATTCTCTGCGGCCACTTGAGCACTATGAGTAAAGGCGCCATTGTCAGTTTGGTTCCGACGTTTGGATTTCTCATTCTCATGCAACGATCCTGGCGACGGTTTGCCTTAACCAGCATGACACTGTTTTTTCTCACTATTGCGGTCTGTTTCGTCACTGTCCACAGCGCCGATCTCGTGAAACACCTGAAAGTCATCGAAAGCCAGACGACAGGCGATACCGAAGGATCATCGACAAGCGATAGATTGACATGGTGGGGGCAATCACTGGGCCAATGGGTAGATTCCGATTTCCTCGGTGTTGGCATCGGGGGGGTGTTTCAATATCTTGACCCATGGGGACCACATCCGCATAGTATTTATGTTTCCATGGTGTCTGAACTCAGTTTCCCGGGAATATTTCTCTATCTTCTTATTTTTGCTATTACCCTATCGCGAATGCGCACCGCTATCGACATGGCCGTCACGCTTCAAAAACGACAGATAACGCTGTTTACCACTGCGGCACTGATCAATATTCTTTTTTATGGTTTTTTCGACCTCTACTTTACGGAATATCTTGTCTGGTTGCTCGTCGGTGTTGCGCTGTCCTGTGCTCGACTTGTGGATGATGACGCACTTCAGACGGCGGGAAAAGGCAGTATGTAGAGAATGAAAATCTGTGCTAGAATGCATAAGAGACAATATGGAGCCGCCGCAGACGTGTGATGCTTCAAGTCAGCAGGAGGGCAAACATGCAAACACGATTCCTCTTTGTCGTTGTCATTATGGCATGTGCATTAGTCGGCGCATGCACGACCAGACCATCAGCGACAAAACCCGCAATGCCACAACACGCGACAATCTCCTCCCCATCAAAACAACGAATCGAGACGAAAGCCCCGCACTTTGTCGAATTGCCTGATTTTACGGAAATTGTGCAACGAGTTGGTCCGGCCGTCGTGAACGTCAGCAGTGAACGCACGATCGAGCCTCGACGTTCACAGTATTTTCAAGTTCCCAAAGGATCACCTTTTGAAGATTTCTTTCGAGAATTTGATCAATTCTTTCCCCAAAGCCCTGTAAAGAAACAATCTCTTGGCTCCGGTTTCGTTATGAGTCCTCATGGACATATTGTCACCAATGCACACGTCGTCAGCGGAGCAAGCACCATTGCAGTGAATTTGCAATTACCCAATGGAGAAGAAGAGTCCTATCCTGCTCGCGTTGTTGCAACACAACCCGATGTAGACTTGGCTGTCCTGAAAATCGATACCGGTCGACCGCTGCCCTATCTCCATCTTGGCGATTCTTCACGCATTCGAACGGGAGAATGGGTACTTGCTATTGGCAATCCTTTTTCTTTAAGCCATACCGTAACCGTCGGCATTGTCAGTGCAACCGGTCGCAATATCGGAGGCCCCTTGGGCGATATAATCCAAACCGATGCGGCCATTAACCCCGGTAACAGCGGAGGCCCGCTGCTTGATCTGCACGGCGACGTCATCGGTATCAACACGGCCATTGTTGCCACGGGACAAGGAATCGGGTTTGCCATTCCAAGCAATACGGCCAAGCGGCTTATCGCTCAATATCAATAAGGACGGTATCATGAAGTCTGTTCTGTCGTTTCTCATCGGTTTATGTCTTTTGGTCACGAGCGCGACCCCGGCGTTATCTGTGGGTAAATACTCTGAGGGCTACCGAATGGGGCTGTTGTCCAAATATTCGGACAAAGGCTACCTGATCAAAACCGGAGAAGGCGAAATCATGCTCGGTCGCGACAGTTCCGCTGCAACGGAATCGTTTACCGACAAAGAAGGCAAAACCATTGATGCCACGATTAATCCTTGGAGATTTTCAGCGTCACGCAGCAAGTCCGATGAAATTATGAAATACGTCGGCGAATATGTCTGGGTGAAATATCGTGAAGAAATGATCAACATGTCGTTTAAGGATACGGATTATCGTCTGCAAGAAATTGACTTCGTCACCCGCAAAGATCCTAACCCGCTGTCCTATGAAATCAAGAAACCGAGTGGATTTCTCGCAAAGTCCGAAGGCATGCGCGCCGGCCGTATTGTCAAAGCCTCACGCAAAGGGAATCTCATAAAGACCTGGGAAGTCATCGTCCAGCTTGGGAATGCCGGCAACCAATTTGTGCCGATGTCCATTAGCGATGAAAGTTTGTTCAACTACGCCATACAATGCCTCAAATCCGGTCGACTTGTGAAAGTGTTCTATGTCGATAAAGGCGTCGCTGCGAAAATTTTTGTGAATATGGAAGACACTCCTTATCGCGTCTACAAACTCGAAGTGGTGCGAGATTTGTAAACGAAAGAAGAAAAAACAGAATATCAAAAAGAAGATGCCGTGACGGTTAATCGTCACGGCATCTTCTTTCTGATGCTCGTGTGCTTGGTATAGAGAAGATACATGAGTCAGAAAAGAGGGGGCGGAGGAGATAATCTCCCCCAGCCCCCGAAGACAACACGCACTGTTCCTTATCCAAGAATCTCCTTGAGATCGTCGTCAGGAGTGGTAATCGGTTTGATATTATAGTTTGCCACAAGGAAGTTCAGGACATTCGGCGTCAAGAACGCGGGCAAAGAGGGTCCGAGGCGAATATTCTTGATACCCAGCGCCAACAAGGTCAACAGAATAGCCACCGCTTTTTGTTCGTACCAGGACAATACGAGCGACAGCGGCAGGCTGTTGACGTCGGTATCGAAGGCTTTCGCCAAGGCAACGGCAATCTGAATCGCCGAGTAGGCATCGTTACATTGTCCGATATCGAGCAGACGAGGAATGCCGCCGATATCGCCGAGTTGCTTGTCAAAAAAGCGGAACTTCCCGCAGGCCAGCGTCAAGATAACAGTATCCTTCGGAGCCTTTTCTACGAATTCAGTGTAGTAGTTCCGTCCGGGCTTGGCACCATCACAACCGGCAACGAGGAAAAAGTGCTTGATAGCACCCGATTTGACGGCGTCGATGACCTTATCGGCCACACCCATGACAGCATTGTGACCAAAACCAACCAGGACACTTCCTTTTTCTTCGTCAGCGTCGAATCCAGGCATAGCCAAAGCTTTTTCGATCACCGGACCGAAATCACCGTTTTTGACATGGTTCACACCAGGCCAACCAACAAGACCGGTCGTAAAGATATTATCCTGATATTTGGCTTGAGGCCTCTGAATGCAGTTGGTCGTCATGAGAATGGCGCCGGGGAACTCACCGAACTCCTGCTGCTGATTTTGCCAGGCTGTACCGTAATGCCCATAAAAATGGTCGTACTTCTTCAGCTCAGGATAGCCATGCGTGGGCAACATTTCCCCATGAGTGTAAATAAAGACGCCTTTGTCTTTGGTTTGCTCAAGAAGATCGTGCAAATCTTTGAGATCGTGGCCGGAAACAAGAATGGCCTTACCTTTCTTGTGACCCAGAGGAACGCTCGTCGGGACAGGATGCCCATACGCCGAGGTATTGGCTTCATCAAGCAATTCCATGGTACGCAGGTTCACCTGACCGGCTTCCAGTGCCAGACCAACCCAATCTTCCAGGCTGAGATCGGTCCTCAATGTCGCAGCCAAAGCCTTGTGGACGTATGCCGCAATCGACGGATCGGTTTTGCCCAAAATTTGTGCATGATCGGCATACGCACAAATCCCCTTGATGCCATAAATCACGGTCTGCTTAAGACTATGGATATCGTCTTCGCCTTCAGGGGTCTTTCCTTCGAGTACCCCATGGATTTCGCCTTCCTTTTTCACGGCGTCCACCGTAGCGCTCGGATCGGTCGCTGCAGGTCCGTCAGTCGGGTAGGTCACGCCTTTGGCGTCGAGAGCTTTTTTCAGCCCTTCACGCAGTTCCACAGCTTTTTTGACCAGGCCGGGAAAGCGTTCAGGGTCGAAGTTGACGTTGGTCAACGTGGAGAACATAGCTTGATGCGTAAATGCGTCGACATCAGCCATATCAATATCGTTTTCCCGTGCAGGAACGGCAATTTGCGACAAACCTTTCAGCACATACACCAACTCGTCCTGCAACGCGGAGACTTCATCTGATTTACCGCACACACCAACTTTGGTGCAACCGGTTCCCTTCGCAGTCTGTTCACATTGGTAGCAAAACATATCGTGTCCTCCTTCCTGTAGGCGGTTTGAGTTTTCGTTGGAGTCGAAACTACGCCATGACTGAGAAGCTCACCTTGACGTAAGTCAAATTCAGCGATTTGAGGAGTTTTTTTTATTTTTTTTGATTGAGCCCCATCGTGACATGCACGCCTCAAGCAAGATCATACGACTGTAACATACATCGCGTGGAGATTCAGGAATTGCTAAAAAAACGCAGGATAAAGCGAGGAAATCCTTGTGTCACCTATTCTTCCTGCGCTCGACACCAATTTGTAACATCTTCAATCTAGGTTCCAGCCCTATCGTAAGCAGGTTAAGCACTGTCGGTTCACGACAGATTAAAATCACCATTTTTGGAGGGTTCCTCGATGAAAAAGATTCTTGCTCTTTTCGCTGCTGCCATGTTGCTGGCCAGCACGGCTTTTGCTGAAACAAAAATCGAAGTGAAAGGTTCCACCACGGTTCTGCCCATCATGCAAAAGCTCGTTGAAGCTTACATGAAAAAAAATCCCGACGTGAAAATCACGGTTTCGGGCGGTGGTTCGGGCAACGGTGTGAAAGCCATCATCGACGGCACCACCGACCTCGCCATGAGCTCGCGCCACATGAAAGATAAAGAAGTCAAGCTGGCTGCTGACAAAGGCGTGAAAGCCAACCCGATCATCATCGCCATTGACGCCATCATCCCCATCGTTAACCCCGCCAATAAAGTGAAAGGTGCCACCATCGAACAGCTGCGTGACATCTACATGGGTAAAATCACCAACTGGAAAGAACTCGGTGGCGACGACGAATCCATCGTTGTCATTTCTCGCGACACCTCCTCCGGCACCTATGAAGCCTGGCAGGAACTCGTGATGGGCAAAGGCAATCGCGTTTTCCCTGGCGCTTTGCTCCAGGCCTCTTCCGGTGCTGTTCTGCAGGCCATTGGTAAAAACAAGAAAGCCATCGGTTATGACGGTTACGGTTATGTCAACGAAACCGTGAAAGGCCTCGAAGTCAACGGTGTCCCCGGCAACCCCGGTACCGCTGCTGCTGGCAAATACGCCATCTCCCGCCCCCTCTTCATCATCACCAATGGTGAACCTCAGGGTACTCTGAAGGGCTTTGTTGACTTCATCATGGATCCCGCCACCGGCCAGAAGATTGTTGCCGAAGAAGGCGCTGTTCCCGTCAAAAAATAAGACGCCTGAGTAAATTCCTTTACGCCGGGTGGCTCTGTCCGCCCGGCGTTCTTGTCCGAAGCCGACACACCGGCATCATCCACCCGGCCTAACCGCTACGGAAAGGCTCAAAAGCTCCCGGCGGCGGGGGCGACGAGGTGCGCCATGGCTTGGTCACGCAAGCAAAAAGACGATTTCATTCGCAATGTTTTCTTCGTCACCGCCATTTCTTCCATCGTGGCGCTGGCACTCATCATGATTTACTTATTCATCGAAGGCCTGCCCATTTTCAAAGTGACTTCGGTTACAGACTTTCTCTTCGGAAATTATTGGTATCCCACGGACGATCCGCCGGACTTCGGCATATTTCCGCTGATTATGGCATCCATCGCTGTTACAGCTGTATCTTCAATGATTGCCATTCCTCTGGGAGTGTTGACGGCCGTCTATATGGCCGAAATTACGACCCGTAAAGTGCGTGGTATTATTAAGCCTATTGTCGAATTGCTTGCTGCCCTTCCCTCCGTTGTCATCGGGTTCTTTGGAATGGTCATTGTAGCTCCGTTCCTTCAGCAAACATTTGATCTCAATACAGGGTTAAACTTGTTCAATGCCTCCATCATGCTTGCGTTTATGTCTGTCCCCACGATTTGCAGTGTTTCCGAAGATGCGATTTACAGCGTCCCTCGCGAACTCAAAGAAGCATCGCTCGCTCTTGGCGCAACTCACTGTCAGACAATTTTCCGAGTTGTGCTGCCGGCGTCGTTATCCGGCATTTCTACAGCCGTCATTTTGGGAATGTCTCGGGCCATTGGCGAAACAATGGTTGTCCTCATGGTCGCTGGTGGCGCTGCGCTGATCCCCACATCGCTGTTCGACCCGGTTCGCCCCATGCCGGCCAGTATTGCCGCGGAAATGGCAGAAGCACCATTTCGTGGCAATCATTATCACGCGCTGTTCGCCATTGGTATGGTCCTTTTTGTCTTCACGCTCGTTTTCAACATCGTCGCCGATTATGTGTCTGAAAAGCACAAACAGGTCGGCGCTTCCACTCTGTAAACGCGGGAGCAAATCAATATGCTGACTATTCATCCCGGTTTTCAAGCCAGACGACTGCTGTCACAACGCATTGTGTGGTGGATTCTGCGTGCGGCTGCCATCATCAACGGGCTAGCGCTTCTCGTTATTTGCTCCTTTTTGCTCTATTATGGGTTACCGGCAATTAATTTTGAATTCTTGACCCAAGCTCCGCGTGATTCCATGACGGCAGGGGGAATTTTCCCCTGTATTCTGGGAACGGTTATCCTTAGTATTGGTTCAATGATTGTCGCATTTCCATTAGGCGTTGCATCAGCAGTATACCTCAAGGAGTACGCCCGACCTGGCAAAGTCGTTCGTGTTATCCGTCTCGGCATCAATAACTTGGCTGGTGTCCCTTCGGTGGTTTTTGGACTGTTCGGACTCGCGTTTTTCGTCACGATGTTTGAATTTGGCGTCAGTATCCTCTCGGGGGTATTGACCCTGGCCATTCTTATTTTGCCCGTTATTATCGGCACCGCTGAAGAAGCGCTCAAGTCTGTGCCGCAAACGTATCGTGAAGCCTCGCTTGGATTAGGCGCGACGAAATGGCAAACCATCCGACTTGTCGTGTTACCCGCGGCTCTGCCCGGCATGTTGACCGGAGCAATTCTTGGGTTGTCCCGTGCAGCCGGAGAAACTGCGGCCATAATGTTTACAGCAGCGGTCTACTATTCGCCGAATCTGCCATCATCAATTTTGGATGACGTCATGGCGCTGCCTTATCACATCTACGTTTTAGCCACGGCCGGCACAGAGATCGACAAAACACGCCCTCTGCAATACGGCACAGCGCTTGTGCTCATAGCCTTGGTCTTCGGTATGAACATGTTTGCCATCTGGTATCGGGCGAAATTGCAAAAACGCTATTAAGCAATAGGTTCTTGTGACGCCCCCACAGCGTTCGCATCCTTTTCTGAATTTTGCGCGGTCCGGTTTCCTCACCGGACCGCACACCCTCTCTGTTTACCCAAGACACCGCTCTCGCTCACTCGCGCTTTTTACTCCCTCTCCCCAATTCTCCGGTGATGGAATGTTCCTGGCACATCCGGATCAACACTGAAACGAAGGTGCGTAGTGTTCATGACACAACGAATCCAAAAGAAGAACTATGTTCTCGACACCAATGTCCTTATTGAGAATCCTCAAAGCATCCTGACGCTACAAAATGGTGCGGAAAATAATATTTACATTCCGTATCACGTCCTCATGGAACTCGAGGGACTCAAGAAAACGCCAAAATTGCGACACATTGTCGCCAATGTTGTCAACTTGCTTTTGGAGCATAAAGACACCATCCAATTTCTTCGCACTGACAACGTTGCGTCGCATTTCGCGGATATTGTCGATAACTATATTCTTGATGAAATAACGTCCTCTGACGAAATTGAAGACCCCATTCTTGTAACGAATGATCGTATTCTGCAACTTCAAGCAAGTTTGCGGGATATCAAAAGTGAAGAATTACGAGATTCCAGGCCGTTTGAATCCGAATCGCAACTTTTTACGGGGTTTGTTGAAAAGGAAGATGAACGTGTTCCCAACTGTTTTAGTTGGTTAGAAGGAAAACCCGTTTTTCATGGACCGGAAACAGACAAGGTCATTGGCTATCAAAACGAAGTCTGGAATGTGAAGCCACGTACGGTGTATCAAAACCTTGCCTTGGAACTCATCCTGACCGAGCACATTGACCTCGTCTCCATACAAAGCGATGCAGGCTTCGGCAAAACGTTCCTTGCTTTGGCGTCCGCCCTCTATCTTATGTTGGAAAAAAAGCAGTTTGATAAAATTTATGTCGTCAAACCAACGATTGAAATCGGCGCAAAACTCGGTTTTCTCCCTGGCGATGTCACCGAGAAGCTTGAACCTTATGTCAAATATATCTACAGCTTACTCGGAAAACTCCATACTGTGCGAAAAGCGAATAAAGTCTTCATCAATCCGAATGATGATGTTCCCAAACTGAATCCCAAGAAATTTGAAATCCTTCCTCTCACGTTTGTTCGCGGCATGAACATCGAGAACGCTATTGTTATTGTCGATGAAACGCAAAACCTCTCCCGTTCTGAAGTACGAGCACTGCTGACAAGAATGGGAGAAGGCGTAAAATGTCTATGCCTCGGCGATACATCACAAGTCGACAATGTATACCTCAACGCTCAAAACAATGGTTTGAATTGGATTGTGAGAAAGTTCAAAGGGTTTAACAATTATGGCCATATTGTACTTAAAGGCGATAAATCTCGTGGTCCAATCACCGATATGGTGCTGAAGTCAAAACTCTAAAACACAACATCATACATCTATGTGTGCGTAGAAGTGATTGCAGGATACAACGGAAAATCATTGTTTGTTATATTCATCAAAAGAATGTTTGTTTGTCACATAAGCGCCACGACTTCTTCTATATAGAAGCACGCACGAATTCATGATTTCCGGCACATCCGTCCAAGATAACGGATGTGCCGGGAAAAAGACCTCATGACGCGATGTGTTCTTCAGTCTTTTGGTGGAAGGCAATATATCGTTGTGCAAACGATATACTGTCTTCATTATGCTATGGAGGTAGTTCAGATGCGTATTTCTATAAAGTTGAAATTGATTTTTGGTTTCTTGCTGTTGCTGATGGTGATGCTCGTCATTGGTGCATTGGCATATTTTTCCATTAATTCCGGAAACGAAAACCTTCTTGCGTTCAAGAATAAGGATGTCACGTTTCTTGATAGAGCTCAAAATATCAATGTGCAGATGCTCAATTTGCGCAGATATGAAAAAGATTTCTTTTTGAACATTGGAAACACTTCCGTGCAAGAAAAGTATCTCAATAAATTTATACTTGAGGCAAAAGATGTCAAAGCCAGCATCGATGTTTTGAAAAAAATAGCCTCACCAGACATGCATGATGAACATATCACACAAGATATACGTGAGAATATTTATTCACTGCAAAAAAAATGTAATGACTATACGGAAGGATTTCTTGGAATTGTCAAAAAATTAAAAAAGAACAAAAACGTTACCCCGCAGCAAGCCAACACGATGATGGCTGAATTCAAAAACATAATCCATGACTTCGAATCAGATATAGAAGACCTTTGTGTATTTAGTGAGTCCATGTCGGACCAATCCATCCATAACACACTCCATGCTTCATCATACTCCAAAACAATGATTAGTTGTGCAATTGGCTTTGGGTCTCTTTTTGCGGTATTATTTTCTTTCTTCACCGTCATGTCCATACTTAGTCCACTGAACCGAGTCATTGCATACGCCAACGCAGTGTCACAAGGGGATCTGGAAGCCAGAATACAAGGTGTTTTTTCTGGTGAAATGGACATATTGCGCCAAGCTATCCAAAACATGGTTACGCATCTCCAGCAGATGATGTCACAGGCAGAAGAAAAGAGTCAACAAGCAGAAACGGCCGAGCACCAAGCGCGTCAAGCCTTAGTCGAGGTTGAAACAGCCACGCGTCAAGCCGCAATGGCACGAAGCGAAGGGCTGAGCGATGCGGCCAATCAGCTGGAATCCATCGTTAACAACCTCTCAGCGACAAGCAGCCAACTTTCTGTTCAGGCCGAACAGGTGCACATTGGCGCCGGGACACAAAATCAACGCATGGATGAAACGGCACTTTCTATGATTGCCATGAATGATTCTATGCTTGAAGTGGCTAAGAACACTTCCGGCGCAGCTCAAAGCGCCGATACAGCGCGACAAATGGCGCATGACGGACAAATCGTCGTCGACGATGTGGCATGCGCTGTCAAAGAAGTACTCAACAAGACGGTCCGGATGAAAGAAAGTTTGGGACAACTCGGACTTGAAGCCGAAAACATCGGTGGAATCATGGCCGTCATCAATGACATCGCTGATCAAACTAACCTCCTGGCTCTCAACGCAGCCATTGAAGCAGCGCGTGCTGGCGAAGCCGGGCGAGGCTTTGCCGTTGTTGCCGATGAAGTGAGAAAGCTTGCAGAAAAAACCATGAACGCAACACATGATGTTGAAGTTGCCATTGTCGCCATTCAAAGCGGGACAAATAAAAATATCGAAGAGATGAAACACGCCGAGCAAGCGGTAGAAAAATCCACTGCATTGGCCAGTCAAGCTGGTGAATCTCTGCGACGCATCGTGGAAGTCGTTACCTCGACAACGAATCAAGTCAACGCCATTGCTATGGCAGCAGAAGAACAGTCCTCGGCGAGTGAAAAAATCAACCAAGCAATAGAAGAAGTGAATCGAATTTGTTTGGAGACAACGGACGGAATGGGGCAATCTCAAACGGCAATCAATGAACTTGCCGAATTGTCTTCCCAGCTCAAAACGCTCCTTGTCGAGCTCCAACAAAACCACCAATAATGGCGCGATGGTACACAGTCAGCCCCCTTTTTCGATGAACTTTTGAAAAAAAGATTAAAAGTGGTGGCAGAAAAAAGGATTTAACGGTAAGGGAATACTCTGAAAATCCTAATAACTCTGAGGAGACTGTTATGTATCTTGCTCCGAAACAAAAATATGAAGCACTGGTCAAAACGACTGAACTGGGAGAGTTTCTTGCGAATGTCGCGGAAACCGTCAAAGCCGGTAAACTGATCTTTAACGAACAGGATGTTCCTCTCGAAGGTTTTTCATCGCTGAAAATGTCCGTCAAAAACATGGGTGAGTCGTCACTCGTCAAGATCAAGCTTAAATACCAAAAGACGGACGACGATGGCGTTTTTGTTCAAGAAGGTGGAACGACTGAGGCTACCAGTTCCAGTGGACGTCCGAAGTATAAGTCACTGAAGAAAAAAATGAAAAACGAATGGAAAACGATCAGGCTTTCTCTGCAAAACGGTCAATTGCCTAATCCGGCCATTGCCAGTGTTTTCATTGAAGAATCACGCCTCATGACAACGTATCCGGGAAAAGGCGACGAATATTATACTGCTTTTAATACTGCTACCGATGCGTTTGAAAAAGCCATCAACGAAAATGACCTTGAAGCCGCTCGCATCGCGATGTCCGAACTCGGCCGTCTCAAGCGTGAGTGTCATGACCGATACGCTTAGAAAATAAAGCGGAGAGAAAACTCGTGGCGAGCCGCGATAACAATCCAAACTCAGCACCACAGGGCTTTCATCTCCCTATAAAACGAATACTCTCCAAAGAGACGGCGAAAAATGTTCTTTCGCCGTCTCTTTGACATTGTATTTTTTTCCTCTCCCCACTCTTCATACATTTTCTTGTCTTGTTCTCCTGTGCATGCCGACGTACAACGTCGTTATGAAACTCAGCATCAAAAAACTTGGCGTTATCGAACATACCTATCGTCATTTGGACAGATATCGACAAATCTTGGCTATCTTCTTCAAATATGGATTTGGGGATTTGTTGGATCGTCTTCGACTTGAGCCCTATTTAGGGAAGAGTCTCGATCTTGTTGCGAAGAACCGTCATCGACTCGACGGCTTCACCAAATATGAACGCGCACGAATGGCTTTTGAAGAACTCGGACCCACCTTTGTCAAACTAGGCCAAATTCTGTCGACACGCCCGGACCTGATTCCTATTGATTATGTTCGCGAGCTGGAAAAACTCCAAGATGATTTACCGAATTTTGCTTTTTCCGAAGTCCAACGGATTTTCCAAGAGGATTTCGGAGCAGAACCGGAAGAGATGTTTGAATCGTTTGACCGAAAGCCCCTTGCGGCCGCCTCTCTTGGACAAGTCCATAAAGCGCGCCTCAAAACCGGCGAAGAAGTTGTCGTTAAAGTGATGCGGCCTGGCGTGCGCGCTATCATCGAGACCGACCTTGAGATCATGATGCATCTCGCCACCCTTATGGAGCGCCATGTTGCAGAATTCCAAATTCATCGACCAACACGAATCGTTGAAGAGTTCGCCCGAGGATTGGAAACCGAGCTCGATTACAAATTTGAGGCGGCCAATGCCACACGCATCGCCAAGCAATTTAAAGAAGATCCTCGAATATATATTCCGACTATTTCGCCCGACGTGTTATCAAGTCGCATTTTAACCATGGAATATGTGGAGGGCATTAAAGTTTCTGATATCAAACAATTACGCTTGCGCGGTCACGACCTCGAAAAAATTGCTGAACGTGGTTTCGATTTGCTTATGCAACAAATTTTCGTCAATGGATTTTTCCACGCCGATCCACACCCAGGAAACTTGCTGATTCTCGACAATGACGTGATCTGCTTTCTCGACTTCGGCGTTACCGGTCGCATCAGCCAACGTGAGCGCGAAAATTTCATCGACCTCATCTCATACATTGTACGAATGGATGAAACGCGCTTGCTGGATGCCCTGCTTCGACTGTGTGTATATGAAGATGATCCGGACCGCCTACAACTCGGGTCTGAAGTAGGCGATGTCGTCGACCGCTATTTCCACATTCCCGGACAGACAATGGACTTTGGTCGATTTGCCCATCATCTCCTTGAGGTGTTGGAGCGACGAGGTGTGTCCCTCCGACCGAATCTCTATGTCATGATCAAGTCGTTGAGTATGGTGGAAAACATGGCCAAAACTCTTGATCCGGGATTTGAAGTCGTCGAACACGTCAAACCGTTTGTTAAACGCGTTCAGGCCAAACGCTATAGCCCCCATCACGTGTTCAATGAACTTTTTTTAGCGTCAATCGATGCACTGCGTTTGGCGAAAGACCTTCCCTTTGAACTTCGCTCCATTTTACTCAAAGCCAACAAAGGCAAAGTCAAACTCGAATTTGAACACAAGGGACTTGATCCCCTTTTGGCAACACTCGACCGTATTGCCAACCGCCTTGCTTTTGCCGTGGTTCTTGCGGCATTCATTATCGGTTCTGCCCTTGTTGTCCTTGCCGGTGTGCCGCCAACCTGGGGAGGAATCCCTGTTGTCGGCATTATTGGTTTTCTCATCGCAGCCGTTATGGCGCTTTGGCTCCTCATCACTATTTTACGAAGTGGACGAATGTAATACATCACAAACACAGCATTTGTATGTGCTATAGATAACACAATGAATAGTCATACTATCGATAAACAAGATACATATTCAATATAGCAGAATATTAAAGAATACAATTCACCTTATATGTCTGACACGACGTATACCAACAAGTCGATGACGATTTAAAAAAAATCAAAGCCATTTACTTAAATCAAAAAGAAATATACTTCTGTGTGATTGACGCATATATCAATATATCGAAACAAATTATTTGATACATGTTTAACGACAGCATCATGTTGTACGTAGCACCAATCACAACTACACACCATATAATCAGATATAAAAACTTCAAGTCACAAACAAGAAAACCACACTAAAAAAAACCAACCAAAACATCTCTTCGATAAACATACACAAGAAAAAAATCATAAACTATACAAATTTATTCACACCAATTTGTGCTGTTACGTAACATGATGCATATTGATATTTTTATGACATCTTCGTTCTCTTCAACACTTACAGAGAATATCCGCTCTTTTTTTGTGTATTGCGATAAAATGGCCAGATAACTTTGGGGTTTATATTTTGACCCCAACAGTGTATTCAATAAAAAATCAAAAGACACAGATGGAGACGAAAGACGGAAAGGGCATTGCAATGAAAAGATTGTCTCAGGTGGTTATTGTTGATGACCATCCTCCACTTGTTATGGGATTAAAAGTTTTTATTGAAAATGACCCGACATTTGTTGTGGCTGGTGAAGCCGGCTCAATTGCCGATGCTTTGAACGTCTGTCAAAATATTCAACCGGATTTGGTTGTCGTTGACCTTGGACTTCCCGATGGAAGTGGCCTTGATCTGGTGCGAGAACTCCGGTTACGCAATAATGAAGTACGTATTCTCGTCATTTCTGCCAATGATCGATCCGATGTCGCCAGGCAAGCGATTCAGGTCGGCGGTGATGGATACCTTGTGAAAACATCAGCATCGTTCGATCGACTTACCGAAGCGCTCCACTGCATCCTCGAAGGCCGAGTTTTTTTCGATAATATTGTGGCGCGTCAATATTTTGAGCAAAGCCTAACCGAAGAAGAGTTTTCTCCCGAAAAATTAAAAGAAAAAGCGGCATTGCTTACTCGGCGGGAAAGCCAAGTCATGCTTCTTATGGCTCAGGGAAATGCAACACGTGAGGTCGCCAAAAGTCTCAATATTAGTCCCAAAACTGTCGAAACGCATCGAGCAAATATGATGCGGAAAATGCGGTTTACAAACCCTATGGAAATCGTCCGCGGGGCCATCAAGCTCGGACTTATTGAATTCGACGATTAATAAATGTCATTACCGCAAAGAAGAATGGATGCTCCTCCTTCGTTGGGAGAATCCACATATGACAGATTCTCAACAAAATACAGGGCTATTGTCAAGTCGGTGTGACGATACGTCTTAATGAAATGGAACGGATGTATTGCCGCGTGGGGCGTTTTCAAGCTCAAGCAGAACCTGGCGAAGCTGTTGAATACGCTGCAAGCTGGTTTGAATATCGTTGTCAATGAGCGCATCTTTTATGTCTTGTAAGTGACGTGCGGCTCCGGACGAGGGTAAAGTCGCAATGTCTTCCTTAATAATCATCAACGCCAGCTCTACATTCTGAGACCGTAGCGCGGCCTCAACAGAATCGAGCCGGCGTCCCAGTCTGACCAAACCAAGCTGCATAACATCAGCAAGAAGCCCACTTTCGAGATGAGACGTTGCGACGTCGGAAGGGGACAGCTTGCCCTGGCTGCGATCGGACAAAACATCTTTGATACGCTTGGCGAGAACACTGAAATCCACAGGTTTCGTTAAATAATCATCCATACCGGCAGCAAGACCAGCTTGACGTTGCTCAGCCAACGCATGGGCGGTTAAACCAAGGATAGGGATATGAGGGTCAAGCACGCCGTGCTCTCCACGTCGGATACGGCGAGTTGCTTCGATACCGTCAATGTCATCAAGCTGTACATCCATGATGATGACATCGAAGTGATCGTGGGCAAGAAGTTCAAAGGCCTCGGTTGCCGAGCATGCCACGATGGGATCGGCCTTCATATGTTTGAGATAGTTCTCCGTCACATGGCGATTGACCTCATTGTCTTCGACGAGAAGTGGTCGCAATCCTTCGAGAAGCGGCGCATCGTTTGGACTTGCGTCGTTATCAACCTTATTTTTCGTACCAGGCAAAAAAGCAGCACTAAACCGAAAACGACATCCCTTCCCTGGGAGACATGTAAAATCAAGGCTCCCCCCCATATTCTGCGCTAATCTCCGACAAATACTCAGACCCAACCCGGTCTGCCCATACGAAAACACTTCGACATCGTCGCTTTGCGTAAACGACTCACGAATCTGTTGTTGTATTCCTTCGTCAATACCCGGTCCCGTATCCCAAACAGTGAAGCGAACTAAAAAACGACCGCTTGGCAACGGACCATGATTGATGCCTCTGACATCAAGCTCGACTCTTCCTGACTCCGTGTAAGTGACAGCATTATCAAGCAAACAGGATAACGCTTTACGCAAACTATCTGGATCGCCTTTCACAAAGCGAGGCACAGCAGGTCCAAGCGAAATATGCAACAGCAGTTGTTTGAGTGCGGCCTTCGGCAAGTACGCTCTGGCTATGTTCCGCACAAGGCGATGCAGATCAAAATCCGTGGTGGCAGCAAGAGGGTCGCGCACCTCGACATGCGCCATATCAAGCACATCATCGACCACGCTCAACAAGTGTTTCGCGGCGGTATCAAGTTCTTCCAAGGCCTGTTCATGCACCTCGGCCTCTTTCGTACACAGCGTATTCGCCGCACCGATAATTGTTTGTAACGGGGTTCGTATTTCGTGACTCATTGCAGCTAAGAACTCGCTTTTTGCACGGTTTGCTGCATCGGCGGCCTCTTTGGCTGCCAGGAGCTCGGCTTCCACATATTCTCGCCGCATCATCTCCGCTTCGGCTTCTTGAATGCGGGCATTGAGTTCTTCTTCCATGCGTTTTTGCTTCGTGATGTCAATCAACGAGACAAGAACGCGGTCCATGAAGGCATGGGAACCCGGTGGAACACTCAAATTGAGGTACACATCAATAATTTCCCCATCCAAACGACGATTGACGGTCTGCTCTGTAAACAGCGTCGCACCTTCATACAAATGAATAAGTTCATGGAGAAAAACGGTCTCTGATTCCTCGACAAAAACTTTATCAATGCGACCAAGAAGTTCTTCTTTGGACGATGCCCCGAGGAGATTCACCGTGGCTTGATTAACATTACGCACGGTGACACATGCAACAATCCGCTTGCACTCGTCTGGATTGCGATCAAAATAATCATGTAAATTGGGAATGCCAGCATCTTCCAGTATTGCCAACTCCGCCATTGCGCTGGAGAAGTCTTCTTCCCATAACGAAATGGGACTATTTTCGAACAATGTCCGGTAATGGGCTTCACTCGCAAACAACGCATGTTGCGTATCTTCCCGGCGGCGACTTTCGAGATACAATTTGCGGTTCCAATACAAGGTCACCCCAAGCAGCAATAAAAGCGCCCCCACTGTTGGCAGTACCCAAAGCAAGGTATCACGTGAGATAACAGTGTGCTCAAATCGAAGCGTTATCCAGCGTCGATAAATATCATCTCGCCGATTTTCAGGGATGGCACGGAGCGCTTTATTAAAAATAGGAATGAATTCCGGCCAGTCATTTCGAACAGCAAGGGACAATTTGAATTCATACGGTGTGGGGGCAGCCACTTTGATATTGGTCAGCCCTAATTTATGAATATAATATGATGTCGATGCAATGTTGCCGACGAAGGCGAAGACCTGCCCCGTGGAGACGGCACGCAAAGCCTCTTCAAGGTTGTCGACATTGATATATTCGAAAGAAGGATGCCGACTTCGCAAAATATCTTCAGTCGCAAATGATGTAATGACCGCAACGCGTTTCCCGTTAAGATCTTTCAGCCCGCGCAAAGGAGGCGCGTCGTCACGAGTCAGGATAATCATGGGAAACGTGAGGTAGGGTTCCGTAAAGTCGAGATAGCTATCACGCTCTGGGCTTTTCACCGCACACGCGAGGACATCGACGTCTCGTGCTTTGGCGGCAATAATCACATCTCCCCATGTTGGCTGAGGAACAACCTCCATGGTAATACCAAGCATATCCGAAAGCAGACGCATATACTGAGAAGCCATCCCCTCGTATTCCCCTTCGGCGGAGAGAAATTCGAAAGGAGGCCACAATGGGTCCACACCAAGATGCACGACCGGATGTTTGGCAAGAAAATCCTTTTCTTCATCGGTCAGACCAATATCTCTCGGGCTCGTAGGATCTAAAATCCAGGACTGCTCAAGTGTATCAAAAGTACCGTCACGTTTCATCTCATCAAGCGTCCGCTGCCAGGCATTAACGATGCGGTCATCGCTACTCAACGTGAAACCGATATACGACGCTGTTTCCATCACCGTGACAACAGGAACGATGTCTTTGGGATTGAGGCCGACAGCTCGCACCGCTTCAAGCATAGTGATATTGTCGGTAAGCCAAAGCTGAGCACGTCCATATTTCAAATCATCGGCACATTGTGCCGGGCTGCGCGACGCCATCAGATTAGAAAACCCTTTGTTGGTCAGCCCCCTATAGGCATCTGAACCGGTCACGGCAGCAATACGACTCACCCGTTTGGCTTGATCCAAGCTGGATATGCCGACAACATTGTCCTTCAACCCATAGAGTATAATGCGCTTTGGGAGAACAGGGCCGACCCACTTATACAAGTTCTCTCGTTCAGGTGTGCGCAAAAGAGGGAGAATGGCTTCTAATTGCGACCGAGCAGAAGAGCCATCTTTTGCGTTGGCATGACGTATGGTAATATCTACGTTTTCATTGAGACGACGAGCAATTTCCCGGACGAGTTCCACCCCAAATCCGGTGGGACGATCGTCCTGAAGAAACGTAATGGGGGGAGAATACGTGGCGAGAATATGAAGCGTTGGTGATGGAGTGGAATGTTCTTGTTCTGTAGCGGCGAAGCCCAGCCCAACGCATTCCAACGATATCAGCCAAACTATCGGCAAGACGTGCAGAAATGCGCGGCATAACATGGATAGGTATACTCTCATATTCATATCAAAGACTGCAGAACCAATCACGCCCGCAAACACAAATCAATATAATTGTAACAAATGAAATAGCCCATCTCTAGAAGCGAGACAAGGAGAATTCAGCGTGTATCACGCAGGGGAACACGACAGTAATTTACTGTGATGAGTAATCCGGCGGTGTTTTGCTCCAAAGTTTATCGGTTAATGCTAAATCATATCCGAGCTGAAAGAGCTCTTTCATAATTTGGGGATCAAAATCTTCACCAGTATCCAAGGTGAACGATTCGGGGATACAGGCAAGATTAAAGTCGACGTCATCGTCGCGACTTAAGTTGTACATGGTATAAATTGCGCCCATAGTCTGCGCTTTAATCAAAGACGATACGGCATCGGCGGCAATAGAAAGAAGACGTGGCGAAACAGGATCATACGTCGCACCCATACGGTTGTTCACGAGAACATAAAGATGTCGTGGACTATCGGGGAGTGGTAAGTGGAGAGAGGTATAGATTTTTCGAGGATTGACATGCGGCCCGTAGAGAAATATCTGCGTTGTCACCCCACCATCAACATGCATTTCGTCCCAGGTTTTACCGTCAGCTTCAACCTTGAAGTACATGGGAGGAAACGCCACGGGAATAGCCGACGACCCGATAAGGACATCTTGGAACAACTTCAAGGCTTCGGAAGTGCCTTGAGACGCAATTGCCCCCATGTCCCACACGACACTGCGTTTGGCATCGAGATTGGTTGTGCCTATGTATAATCGCCGACCAACACGATATTCCCGTGCAACAGCATCCATCATCTCTTTCGTAATATACTGTTTGACCAAGGTATCAAGAGGGGCCGTATCAAAGACGGAATCACCTCGAAGAATACTCATGATGCCCTTAAAAACATAAATCTCGTTAGACGAAATGGTTGTATACACTTCTTTCAATTCGTCGTCGTAGTCTGCACCAAGAAACGCAAACGGAGCAATAAAAGCACCTGTGCTCACGCCGGTGACAATATCGAAAACAGGTCGTGAGCCTGCGACACTCCAACCACACAGCAATCCGGCTCCGAATGCTCCATTGGGCCCACCGCCTGAGATAGCCAGGTAATTGATGGGTTTTTCACCGTTGGAGTTTTTATGCTCCTCCACCCGTTGTCTCGCATACCCAACAAGCCCCTCAAGAAGAGCAGGGCTGAGTTCATCGGCAAACCCTCGTACATGAGGAAATCCTTTCACCTCGGCAAGTGCAATCTTATCTTCGGGAACGGGCTTTCGTACACGCAACGCACCGCATCCCCCTGCAATCAGCGTAAAGACAACGATGACACATATGCACAGAAAACGATACCCATCAGACAATGTATTGCACTCTGCTGACGCACTATATTCTTTGGTACTCATAAAACTTTTCAATCATGCAACGAAGAGCATGCCAAAATACAGTTGCGTGATAAACGTATTGACCATGGAACGACCTATAGCGGAGGGAGAGTATCAAAAGCGGCTTTAAGCAGAGCCCGTGTATAATCATGCCGAGGCGTATTGAATACAACATCAGACGGACCTGATTCGACGACATGACCATCGCGCATAACAAGAATATCATGACATAAAGATCGTACAACCTTAAGATCATGTGCTATAAAAAGATACGCAAGTTGATGTGTGCGTTGCAGCTCGCGCAAAAGTGAAACCACCTGAAACTGAACAGCCCTGTCCAGTGCTGATGTCGGTTCATCCAGGAGGATACATTGTGGTTTGAGAACAAGAGCACGCGCTATAGCTATTCGCTGTCGTTGTCCTCCAGAAAATTCATGTGGATAGCGATGACGAACGTCCGGATCAAGCCCGACTTCCGTCAAGGCTGCGGTTACTGCAGCATCCCGCTCGGCCCGCGTGCCGTTGCGATGGACTTCCAGTCCTTCGCCTATAATACGCCCCACAGACATGCGTGGAGAGAGAGAACCGTATGGATCCTGAAATACGACCTGAAGTCGTTCCCGTAAAGGACGCATGGCGCGATGGGACAAACCATCAATCGATTTTCCCAGAAATACGATGGAGCCCGTACTTGGAAGAAGACGCAATAAGGCCAGGCCGAGGGTCGTTTTCCCCGAACCGGACTCACCGACAATACCAAGGCTGTGACCTTGCCGAAGTTGCAAAGAAATGTCGGTCACTGCTTTGACGGAATCGACCGTGCGGCGAAAAACCCCTTTTTTGATGGGAAACCAAACACGTACCGTCTTGGCTTCCAAAATGACCGGAGCATCTGCAGCCGCTGCAACGGGTCCGGCGCTATCTCCTTCCCCAAGAAGCAGACGAGTATATGCATCTTGAGGACGTTCAAACACGTCTTGTGTTGCTCCCGTCTCCACAATGTGCCCCTCGCGCATGACATAAACACGCTCACTAATGCGACGCACTGCAGCAAGGTCATGCGTGATAAAGAGGACGGCCATTCCCATTTCGCGCTGAAGCTCCCGCAACAGGTCAAGAATCTGCACCTGAAGCGTGACATCCAGCGCTGTTGTGGGTTCGTCCGCAATGAGCAGACGAGGGCGGTTCGCCAACGCCATGGCAATCATGGCACGCTGCCGTTGACCACCGGACAGCTGGTGAGGGTAGGCATCCTTCCGCTTCTGCGGGTCTCGAATGCCCACTCGATCAAGCAATTCAACCACACGTTGCAGTGGGTTATCTAAACCCGAATCATGAAGGCGGATAACCTCGGCAATTTGCCGGCCAATAGTATGCAGCGGATTGAAGGAACTCATAGGTTCCTGAAAGATCATACCGACATCGCGACCGCGGATACGGCGCAGGGTTGTCTCCGATGCGTTCAAAACATCCAGTGTATCAAAGGTAATGGAACCAGAGGTATAAAGAGTCGATTCCGGAGGCAGTAATTTCAATATGGCATGCGCTGTGACCGACTTTCCCGACCCTGACTCCCCAACAAGAGCCACGGTTTCAGCAGGCGCGACGCTGATATTGACCCCTTTGACGGCCTCGACACGACTGGCCCCTGACTGAAATGCGATACGAAGATCTGTGATATCAAGTAGCGAAGAACTCATTTGCGAATATCCAGAGAGGCGGTTTCACGCGGATCGAAGGCGTCACGGGCCGCTTCGCCGATAAAAACGAGCAAACTGAGCATGACCGACAGCACAACAAAGGCAGATATTCCAATCCAGGGAGCCTGAAGATTATTTTTGCCTTGGGCCAACAGTTCACCGAGTGACGGAGAGCCTGCTGGCAGACCGAATCCGAGAAAATCAAGAGATGTCAGGGTGGTAATAGAACCATTCAACACAAAAGGCATGAACGTAATGGCCGCCACCATCGCGTTGGGTAGGATATGTCGAAACATTACCATAGTATCGGAAAGACCAAGTGCTGTTGCCGCGCGGACATATTCGAGATTGCGTCCCCGTAAAAATTCGGCGCGAACGATGTCGACAAGAGACATCCAGCTAAACAACAGCATAATCCCAAGCAGCCACCAGAAATTCGGCTGCACGACTCCTGAAAGAATAATAAGCAGAAACAACACCGGGAGCCCCGACCACACTTCGATAAACCGCTGAAAACCGATATCGATCACCCCACCATAAAACCCCTGCACAGCGCCAGCGGCGACCCCCACAACCGAACTGAACAGCGTCAGACACAGCCCAAAAAGCACGGAAATACGAAATCCGTACAGAATACGGGCTACAATATCGCGACCTTGGTCGTCGGTTCCCAACCAGTTGTCCCAGGAAGGGGGAGATGGCGCCGGTGTGGGCAAATCATGAATAATCGTATTGTAACTGTAAGGAATAATTGGCCAGACAAGAAATCCGTGTTCGTTGATAAGATCAAGGACATACGGATCATGGTAGTCGGCTTCAGTAGGGAAATCGCCGCCGAAGGTCGTTTCCGGATACGTTTTGAAAATAGGAAAATACAATCCGCCTTCGTAGGATACGAGAAGCGGTTTATCGTTAGCGACAACTTCAGCGCAGAGACTGATGCCGAATAAAAGGAGAAAAATCCATAAAGAATAGTAGCCGCGTGTATTGGCTCGAAATCCGAGCAAGCGGCGTCTGGCCATGGGAGACAGCGTCATGGGTAATCACGGTGTTATCGATATTCTCTGTTGGCTAGGTCTCACCTTCGAGACCCTGTACAGGCGTTGTGCTGTATTTTGAAGGCGATGTAAAGTGAGAGGTATAAAGATGCGATTTACATGAATGTACGAGGTCTCACCATGCTCGAATGTATATTTGAAGAGCATAATACCGCTTTTTTTTGGACCTTCCTCATCGAATCAGAACGCTATTTTCCCGAGGATAAGCCTTTCACATAATCATGCGAATCTTCGCTGTGTTCGGAAATATCGTAAATACACGCCCCACCATAAAAACGAACCCAACCCCAATTCATAACATACTAAAATAAAAAATAATTTTACAGGCATCATTTTTGCTTTTAAAATAGCCAAGTAACACGATTCATACGCGATTGAGTGCAGCACTTCAAAAAATTAACTTTTTCAAGGAAAAGCATTATGTTTCTACTTTCACATCGAGTTTGCATTCACATCAGTTTTTTTTTGCTTCTCATTACAACAGCTACTTCCAGCTTTGCGGCGACATATACGCTGACCGAGGTATGGTCTCGGCCCGGGTTGGCGAGGCCGGAGTCAGCCCTTTATGACCCGGAGTCCAACTTTATCTATGTCTCCAACATCAACGGCGAGGCCTGGACTTCCACAGCGAATGGGGGCTTCATCTCTCGTCTGACAACAGATGGCAATGTGGATACCCGAGAGTGGGCCGGCACCTCACAAGAAGACAGCCCACTTCATGCTCCCAAAGGAATGGCCATCTATGACGGTACTCTCTATGTTGCCGATAGAGATAGCTTGGTCGCTATTTCAATAAGTACGGGTCAAATTCTCAATTCGTATAACGCCGCAAGCACATCACACCTCAATGACGTCACTGTGACTTCAGGAGGTTACGTTTATGTTTCAGATACTGCCAATGGAAACATCTACAAACTCGACCAAGGAAGATTGACCACGTGGTATGGTGGCCTGACTGGTCCAAATGGTCTGTGTACTCGCTATTCCACCCTTCTCGTTGGACTTTCGGGAGAAGGAATTCTCGCCATCGACATCGCTACCAAAGAACACTTTACGATTCTCGATACAACACATGTTGTTGATGGTCTGGCACCAGGCCCCAATAACGACCTCTTTTTCTCCCAGGGGAGAAGCATAAGCCTCGTTCTTGACCAGAAAAACGCTGAAGACCTTGTGACACTTAATCCTGGATTGTTTCCTGCAGATATTTCCTTTGCTGCCAGTCTTGGCTCATCGGGATATATCCTCTCCCCTGATCTTAATGATACAGTAACGGCCTATGCACTGACCAAACCGACACCGACTCCCCCACTGAATCCTGAAGGTCCAACAGTGTCGGCGGGGGGGGATCACAACCTCCTGCTTAGCAATGGCCAACTGTATGCTTTTGGATCAAATTTACATAGACAAGTCGGCGCACCTGCTTCAGAAAATGCCGTCTACGCTCCTTGGCGTGTCGGTTCAGCATCCAATTGGAAGGCCGTCAGTGCTGGCGGCAATCACAGTTTACTGCTTGATAATGAAGGGAAACTCTACGCCTACGGCTGGAACGCCTTTGGACAAACTGGCAACAACGCTTTTGGTGGCGATATATCCAGCCCAACCCAGGTTGGAAATCTTTCCGGTTGGTCTCGTATCGCAGCAGGATCTCAGCACTCTCTCGCAATCCGCAACGGAGCTCTCTATGCCTTTGGTTGGAACGAATTTGGCGAACTCGGGACATACGAATATGGATTTTATACAAACCGCAACGCCCCAACACTCGTTTCCGCTGGGACTGGCAATCCATGGGTGTATGTCGCTGCCGGGTACTTGCACAGCCTCGGTATTCGAGAAAACGGTGATCTCTATGCATGGGGTGACAACAGTCAAGGCGAACTTGGTATAGGCAACACACCGGATCGTTCTGTAGGCCCCACGCTGGTCAAAGAAGCCGGTCCCTGGAAAACGGCTTGCGCTGGCGCATATTTTAGTATGGCTATTAAAGAAGATGGAACGCTGTGGGGATTTGGTTCCAATGAAAACGGTCGTCTTGGTCTTGGTGCCGGGACCGGCAAATCCAGTACACCGGTGCAAGTAGGAACAGAAACGAACTGGACCGATATTTCTTGCGGAGATTGGTTCACATTAGCATTGAAATCCGATGGGAGCCTGTATGGCTTTGGCTATAACCTGCACGGTGAACTCGGTCTGGATGATACCATTGACCGTTATGTTCCGGAACGTATTGGTTCGGAAGGAGCTTTTCAATCCATGAGCGCAGGAGAAAATCATTCGCTGGCAAAAGCAAAGTCAGGTACCATTTACGGTTGCGGCGACAACGCCATGGGACAACTTGGTGTTGGTGATACTTCGGTCATCGAATCATGGACGCTTCTTCCCGTATCTCTCCCCAGCACATCATCAGCAGCACTTTTACCTGTACTGATAACGCTTTTAAATGAGTCATAAACCTTAGGCATTTCATTGCCTTCATGCACCCATGGCAGACTATCCACAACGTCTATAGTCTGCCATGGGAATGGCGCTATTCTTCTTCAATCCTGTAATCACCATTCTTTGGCTTCAAAATGCTTCTTATCGTCTACTATTTCAATCAAACGCAGACGATACCCTTCGTCAAAGAGGGATTGGTCTTTGGCGGACCAACAGCTTAATGTTCGGAGGACGAAACGCCGTTTTCGGGAATTCCCAATCGCATATCATGCTCTTTCAACAGTGCATATAAACGCGAACGAGACAACCCCGACATGGACATTGCCGATTTGACATCGCCTCGGCAGAGATCCACAAGCCGTTTAAGATAGACGGCATCCTGCTCTCGACGGAACGTCTTGATGGTCGGGAGTGTCATGGCAAGATCGGGACCATCGACAACTGCAGAACCAGGTGAAATCAAGGGTGCAGGAGATGCTGTTCGTGTCGTCTCGGGCACGATTTCCGGTCCTGTTTCGCGTTCTCCGACTTGTGAGCGGGCAACTCGGACTCGAATATGAACGGGCAGGTGAATCGGGTAGAGCTCCGGGGATTCAGCGGCAAGGGCCACCACCCCATCAAACGTATTCACGAGTTCGCGAATATTCCCCGGCCAGGGATAGGCAAGCAACGCGGTGGTAAAATCTTCGGAAAAGGTTTTAACGGGAAGGCCCTGACGTTCACAGAACTGGCGGACATAGTAATTGGCGAACAGAAGGATATCGTTTTTATGTTCGGCCAACGTGGGAAGTTCAATGACGGCACCCCGTAACCGAAAAAGCAAATCCTGACGAAACAACCCGGCATCGACCATGGCATCAAGGTCGCGATTCGTGGCCGCCACCAGCCTGAAACGACATGGTCGCTCCGTCGACCCACCAACCGGACGCACCATTCGCTCCTGCAGAACACGCAGAAAAGTCTTTTGGACGTTGAGTGGCAGTTCTCCGATTTCATCCAAAAACAATGTTCCGTCTTGTGCTTGGAGCAGCAAGCCGTCACGTTGCCTGTCAGCTCCGGTATATGCTCCCTTGACGTTACCGAATAAAACACTTTCCACAATCGTTTCCGGCAATGAGGCACAATCAACGACAACGAACGCATGGTCAGCACGTGGACTGTTTTGATGAATCGCCCGGGCCAAAAGCTCTTTGCCCGTCCCGGTCTCACCGATAATCAGGGTATTGGCATCGGATTTCGCCGTTTTTGCAGCAACATGGAGACATTTGATACGCTTGGGGTTCTCGCCCGGTATCCCGTCCCATTTAAAAGCCCACGGGTCCGGAGATGATTGGCTTTGACGATATGCCAAGGCACGTGACAACGTTTGGGACATGGTCTTGAGCGACGGCGGCTTCTCAATATAATCCCAGGCACCACGACGCATGGCCTGTTCGGCACCGTCAGGATCGCCCCAGCCTGTAATCACGACGATTTCAGGAGACGACGGACTTTGTTGAAGGTCGCCAATGGCATCCAATCCATTTCCATCGGGCATCCGAACATCGAGAAAGACAATATCGTATCCACCACGCCCGGCTTGGTGTCGACCTTCGGCCAGTGTATTCACGGCTGTGGCGTAATGTCCGAGTCGGGACACCACTCGGCTCAACGCAGCCCCGATCTTTTGATCGTCGTCAATAATCAGCACATTCCCCATAGCGTCTCCCGGTTAGGCTAACATGGCTGTTTTTTCCCAACCTTGTCAATTTACTCTATTCTTTCATGGCGAGGGCGTCTTGCCAGTGCATGGTGAAGACGGCACGTTGAATGATGATCTGGGAGATGAAGACAAAGATCACAGCTAAGCCAATGCACCATATCCAACTTCCCGTGGTCATGACGACGGGAAATCGATACAAATTATTCGTATATTGGCTGGCCAAACCGGAAAGCAACGCATAGCCAGGAGCAAGTCCTAACAACGTCCCTGTCATATTGAGCAAGAGATTTTCACGAAGAAACAGGTTCCCCACTTCGAAAGGACGATAGCCGAGCACACGGTAAGTCGCAATTTCACGCCGACGTTCCACCAACGCGATAAGCGAACCATTGAGTATGGACCCAAAGAAAATAACCGCCCCGAAAAAAATCATGGGGTAAGACATGGCCCCCATTTTGGCGACGAAATCGTTTTTCATGCTCTCTTTTTGGGCGGCCACATCGCCAAAACCTTCCAATGTCGGGTATCGTTTGAGATTAATGGTAAAAGCCCGCTTCTCTGCCGCTGTCTGGTCAGCGGCGAGTTGTACCATGGAGACCGCATCCCGTTCATCGACCAGCTCATTAAGATAGTCAAAATCAGCATAGACAGAAAGCCCAAACATAGAATCGATCACGCCGACAACGGGAACACGAACCGGCCGTTGTTCTCCTTTGGTCGGGACAACGAGAACACTACCTCCCTGCGTAATATGGAGAATATCGGCCAATCGACGCGTCATGAGCAGACCGGTTGACGGCACACGCACGGCCTCGCCGCGTTCGTTGCGTGGCACGGTCATGGTGGCATTATTTACAATACCCTGAATAAGACCTTTCTTCGTGTGATTCTCTGACACAAACGTGCATGGTACATTGAATACAGGCTCAGCCCGAACAATCCCCGGCATGCGCTGCGCTTCAAAAACGGCTCCCCCATCGCGTTCGTCGCGAAAGGCCAGGGTATAGTCAGCGAGAAGCACCTTGTTGAATTGAAATTCAACCATGTACTGTAAAGCATCCAAGGTGCCGAATGTGGCCACAAGCATGGCTGACCCCATTGCTGCGGCAAACACGGCAACCAGCGACCGGATAGGATTGCGAAAAATATTCCTCAGAACAAGCTGACTGCGAAACGACAAACGCAGCCATACCCACGGGAGGCGTTCGAGCAGAATCCGCCCTCCGGACATGGGCGGGGCATCATGCATGGCTTCGGCAGGGCTGAGTCCTGCAACTTTCTTCACCCCACGCCACGCACCGAGGATACCGAAACACGCCGACACGACAACGGAAATTATTGCCACTCCCGGATAAAACGTGTTGTGCAGGTCGGGGAAGGTGAAAAACGACTGATAAAACTCCGTCATATACGCGGCAATACCATACCCCATCACCACACCGAGAATGGCTCCGACCATAGAAACAATAACGGCCATGGCAAGATAATGCCTGAAGAGTACACCATTGGTATACCCCAAAGCCTTAAGCGCTCCAACGATCATGCGTTGCTTCTCGGTGAGGCGCGTCATAAGCACATTCAGGACCAACGCTGCCACGGACAAGAAAATGAGTGGCATCATCGTCGCCATGGAGGCCAGGCCGCCGAGTTCGGAGTCTAAAGCCAGATTCGATGATTGCTGAGCAAGTGGAGTCACAGCGAAGACTCCGTATTCGGCAAGACGTTGTTCCAAAGTCGCCAACACCGTTTCGGGAAGTGCTCTCGCTTGGGGAGTGAGGCGACCGACAACGGTGTTGGCCGCGCCTCCAAAATCAAGCATATCCTCGGCAAATCGGCGTTTCACATAAAATACGCCGAAATCCGCCGGCTCGGGCACAATGCTTCCAGGCGGCATAAGGTAGGTGAATTCGGAAGAAATCGCTGTACCGACAACATGCAATTCCTTGCGTTGGCCATGGATGACAAGCGGGAGGATATCCCCTGCGGCGAGATGCCGAGCACGAGCAAAATCTGAATTCACAATGACTTCGTCATCACGGGCATCTGTAAAATATCCGCCCGACATCATGACCAACCCATTGATGACCGGCTCGGGCGATTCGGGCATAGAGAGTAAGAGGCCGGATAGCGGACGATCCACCTCGTCGAAATCGACCATCACCGGCGCGCTGATCAAACTTCGCATCTCGGTGATGCCGTCTATCTGAGCAAGACTTGTCAGCTCCGCAACAGGTGCTTTTTTCAAATCAACCCAAAAATCTGCCATGCGACATGTCGCGTAAAGCGATGACTTTGCCGCAATGAGATTCGTGCTCACACCCTGTAGGCCGACGAGACAAGCGACACCAACAGCCACAATAGCAGCAATGGCAAGCAACATTCCCTTTTGATCAAAGAGGTCGCGGCGCAATTTGGTTTCAAGAACGCTCACCAGGCAATGTCCTTAACCGATAATCGATCGGTATTTGTGGTGCAGGTTATGTGGTCCGGTTGAAGGTGCAGGACATGATGGGCTAACTTGGCAATGGGCGTGGCGTGCGTGACAATAACAATGGACGTACCGGTTTTTGTATTCAGATCGCAGAGCAGGTCGAGCACAAGTCGCCCGGTCGAAGCATCTAGCGCACCGGTGGGTTCATCACAAAACATAACTTCAGGCCGCTTTGCCAAAGCGCGAGCAATAGACACACGCTGTTGTTGACCACCAGACAGTTGCGCCGGGAAAAAATTTTCCCTATCGCCTAATCCAACCATCTCCAAAGCCTGTCTCGGATCCATCGCATTATTGACGATTTCGGCGCCAGCCAGGACATTTTCCAAGGCTGTCAGGGTAGGAACCAGATTATAAAATTGAAAGACAAAACCGACGCGATTGCGTCGATGATCGGTGAGACGGCGCTCGCTGAATTGAGAAATATCCTCGCCGTTGAAAAGAATCTGACCTTCCGTTGGTTGATCTATGCCGCCGATAAGATTCAATAGGGTGGTCTTCCCTGAGCCGGAAGCACCAAGAATAACCGTAAGGTCTCCTGCGACGATTTCAAAATTCACCCCACGGAGAACCTCGGTCACGACCTCTCCCGTGAGATAGGATTTCTTAACCCCTATTCCCTTGATGACAACACGTTTATCCATGCTTTCCGCCTAGTTGGGGTACGGCTGCGTTATGATATCAATGCTCAACAGGCTCCCTGTAGACGTACAATTGGCGTAGGGAACCAAACAGATTATCTTGCGGCAATCTGAGGTAACGGTATCACATGATGCCGCAGAACACCCGTCTCGGCAAGATAGGGGGAGGAGTATTCGTCCTGTTTATTCGATAATAAGATCAGCCTGATTGCGGACTTCAGGCGTGACGGAAATACCAATGCGCCGCGCGGTATCGGCATTGACAACAGCAAACAACCGGACCGGCTCCACGGGAATTTCAGAAATCGGCTTTCCACCCAAGACTTGGACGGCCATCTCAGCCATTTGCTGACCGAGCAAACTCGGGTCAGGCGCAACACAAACCAACGCACCAGCCGTACACCAATCCGTCTGCGGTCCAAAAAGCCCAATTTCCTGAGATATGGCTTGCGCAATCAGCTTTTCTCGACCGGAATCATTTTGTGATGCGCGCAAAATCCAAATAAATTGCGTCTTGCGCGGAATTCGTTTGAGAATGCTCAATAAACCATGACGTTGTGTATAACGAATCGTATCCAAAGACACACCGGCCACATCCGATGCTTCCTCCATAATGGCGAACTCGGACTGCGTTTCTTTGTCATGCGCCTTTATTGGAATAACGACTCGATGTACGCGGGGAAATAGGGCTGTCACCCGGGATAACGACCGACCTTGCCAATCTCCAACGGAAACCCCGGTAGCCAGAGTCGGTTTATCGGGATTATCAACGAATTTGCTCGATACAGGATCCGAAACCGCACCAAACAGCACGGGGATGTTCACCCCAGCCTGAGACAGTTTTTCGAGAACGAGATGCGTTGGACGTGTAAAAAACGAGATAATGAGTTGCGGTCGTTCTTCAATCAATGACTGAATATTCTCGGCTGTCGGTTCAATTACATGAATACGGACGGTATCCTGATTCGTTAAACCATCATCCTTAAGACGAAACTGTAGAGAACGTAATGTTTCATCAAGACCAACCTGCGGAGCGACAATGCCAATGAAAACAGCGTCCTGAGCCGGCGGTTCATCACTCCCACAAGCGGCAAGCCAGACAAGACTACACAGTACAAGACATCGGACGACAAATTTTACAATATGTTTTGTGCTCATGGAGTATCAAAAGCAAATTTTAACGATATTGAAAAGGGTTTTCGCCTGCGCACGTGTTTTGACTACGACGAAAGCAGTAATTCGATATCATTCATGGCTTGAAGCAAACGGACTTTGCCGGAGGGATCAAGTCGGCCCAATGCATCTATCATTTGCTGATCTATGGAGACATCAACTTCCGACATGACTGTACAGCCTTTGGATGTCAACCAAAGTGTTTTTTCACGCCGATCCGTATCGGACTCGCGTCGATCAACAAGTCCCCGACGTTGAAGACGCGCCAGTGTCCGACTTACATATCCACGGTCAAGTAAAAGACGATCCATAAGGTTGGTAGCGGTCAAGCCCGGTGTCTCATTGATCTCAAAGAGAAATCGCCATTCGGACAAGGTGACAGGACTGTCGGCGAGGGTATCGCGTAATAATCCGAGAAAACGAGTATAAAATCTGTTGAATCGACGCATGGCCGATACAGCTTCATCCATGGATATCCTCCGGAAAAAATTACGGTTACAGCAGTGCTTGAGGGGTGTTGCAGAAAAAATTGTCTTGGTCAACAAAACTTGTTGACATGAGCAACTTTTGTTGGATAAATCAATTTCAACACACCGATTAAGCACAGCACACACAACAAAGCCCAGTGAGTTCGTCATGAATTTGCTGGGCTTTGTTGTGTTGTGCCATCATTCATATTCTTAACGCCGCTACCCGCCGGAAGGCTCCCACTCTGCGTCCGCACCCTGAACGCATGGTACGCGATGATGACGAAGAAGCTGGCAGAACATCTCTGCTAAAGGCTGCATCGTTTCAATATCATCATCGTGAAAGTCACGTGTAAAATTGATCAAGGCAATTTGCCCAACAAGGTCTCCATCAAGGAACAAGGGGACGCTAAGAAATCTGGAAATGGGAATATGCCCTACCGGAACCCCCCGGGATGCCACATAGTCGTGAGGATGATTGGTATAAAATGCTTTTCTAATTTTCAGACTGTATCCCCAAAGACTTCGATATTCGCTTTCTTTTTGAGCAAGGACAAAAGAATGCTCTTTAATCTGACATTGCCCTTCGGGAGACATCGTTGACAGACTGTGGAGAACGTTCCCGTCAGATCCCACATACTTCGTCGAGATATAACCATGCCGACTTTCTGTTAGCACAAGCATGCGCTGAAGAAGTTGGGAGACCACGGCACTCATATCGGGTCGAGGCTCAATAAACGCCAACGATAACTCAGCAAGAGCCTTATCACAAAGTGCCGCTCGATCGGGTGTCGGTGTTGGCTGGCTATACTCCGTAATATCCATACACATCCCATTCATACGGATGGGCCAATTTTCGCTGTCCCGAACGACCACGGCGCTACAACGAACGATACGCATTGTGTCTTTGATTGGAACCCGGAACTCAATTTCGCGGGCATCGTGGTTCTGCAACGCCTCCATCGAAAAAGCGACGAATTTTTCGACATCGGCTGGCAGAAGACACTCCCGCCACGTCTTCATTTGACCATCAAAGGCATGCGCATCGACACCCATGATCTCGGCCATACGCTGATCAAACACAACCATGCCCGATTTGACATCCCAACTCCACACGCCGGCTTTCGCTGCTGAAAGAGCCAGGCTCAGACGAGCACGACTCTCTTTGACCTGACGCAATGCATCTTCACGCGTCGCAACTTCCCGTATCAATTCTTGATTACGGTCACGCAGGATACCTGCACTCTTTTCTACATTATTCTCAAGTTGTAATTTTGCTTCAAGCGTGGCTTCTTCAGCTTGCCATACACGACGAAAAAGCAGTTGGTTGGGTTCGATAATCGCATATCGTACCATTGCTTCAAAAAGGAGATAACACGAAAGGACTTTGAAGCAATGCCCCAAAAAATTGAAAAGACCATACACATCGACATATAACGAGAATGCAGATTCCTGCATAATGGTCACTAACAGCGATGCCAACAAGGGATAATAGACAACATCGGAAAACTCGGATCGGTATCGATGTAAAAGCATCGCGGAGAGAACCATTACGCAACAAATCACTATTTCAGCCGCAATATTGAATTCGGTTAAGCCTGTTTGCACAAGGTAGCAGTCCGGGAAAACACCTCCAACGATGGCTCCAAGGAGTCCTCCTGTACAAAGAGTACACAGCCCAACAACGAGGAGAAGCGAAACGCGCCGCCTCACCATCAATAAGCTGACGAAGATGGAAAGAGCCTGGAGAATTCTGGCGGCGATCCAAAGTTGTGTCGGGAGGTTGGGTTGTCCATCGCCAACAATCGCCATCCCTTTATACGCAAGTGTATGGAGCACATCGACTGAGCCAACAAAGAAACTCGCAACACCGATAATAGTCAAAAATCCCGTACATTGATGAATACGGCCTGCAGCCAACATGATAAAGAAGATTCCCCACGAGATAGCGACACTGGTCAATTCGGTGAAAGAGTGAAAAAAGAGATAATTCGTCTTGCTCAAGGCGAAAAAGAACGGCAAACTGAATACAAAAACAAGAAGCGTCGTTCGCAGTGTGGTTTCTGTAGACACATCGTATCGCGACATGAAAGAGCTCTGCACGTTGGCGATTGAAAACACCACGGCCCGCCAAGAAAATCCATGACGTCATCAAACCGTGAACTATGGAATTCATCTATACCGTTTCTTGTCGGGGGGTTCGAGCTTTTTTTGAATGAAAAGATCATGATATCATGACGTAGGAACAATGCCGTACAATCCTATGGAAAAGTACCTCTGCCCATATATATGATTGACTCGCTATGGAGGCATGCATTCGTGGATATAAGCCAACAACGAAGAGGCAATCCTCTAAAAAAACTGGACACGGCATTCCTCCTTTTTCTCTTGATCGGAGCGTTTCTCTCAGGCGTGATGTTTCTCGTCTATGAATGGGAGCATGAAAACGCCCTGGTTCGTCTCAAACTCCGAGAGCAACTCGATATTTCCAGTTGGTCCAAAGATATTAGCTCAAGCTTTAGTGCTGTTATTGCAGATGTCCTTTTCCTGTCGGAGTTAAGCGATCTCAAAACATATTTAGCGGACCCTTCTCCTGCCAACCAAACTTTTTTGGAAGACGACTTCACGGCATTTTCCGACTTCCACGACACCTACGACCAAGTCCGGCTCATTGATCAAACCGGCATGGAACGCGTGCGCATCAACAGAACCGTCACAGGGCCTGTCGCCGTACCACTCATTGAAATGCAGTCCAAAGCCGATCGATATTACTTCAAAGATGCACTGATCTTAAGCCGGCTCGAAGTGTTTGTCTCGCCACTCGACCTGAATATCGAACATGGACGAATTGAAGAACCGTTCAAACCGATGATCCGTTTCGGAACGCCTGTGTTTGATCGCAACGGCGTGAAGCGCGGAGTGGTTTTAGTCAACTACATCGCCGATAATATGCTTAATGCACTTCGGCGTACCTCGACGCTTGGACCGGGACAAGCCATGCTTATCAATCGCGACGGGTTTTGGTTGCTTGCTCCCGATCCCGATGACGAATGGGGATTTATGTTGCCAAGCCGAGTTGAGAAACGTTTCAGCAACAGATACCCTGATCTGTGGGAGATGATTCAAACGGAACAATCCGGCCAAATATCGACTGACGAAGGCCTTTTTACCTTTACAACCGTTTATCCGCTTCGCGGTCGCTTTATATCGAGTTCTTCAGGAGCAGCATCCCCAACCGGGGACAGTTCGATGACACTGACAGCAGATGAGTATGTATGGAAGATCGTTTCCTTTGTTTCCCAAAGTCATCTTGAGGAAATATCAAATCGCTTTATAGGAACGATCTTTTTGATTGGAGCCGGCCTGTTTGTTGGAGCTGCCGTCCTTGCCTGGTACTTTTCGAGCATAGTATTTCGACACTGTTTTTGCACCTATGATATTCTTCAAGCATCACAATTTGATAGTCTCACAGGCTTGCCTGATCGACCGTTTTTTTCCGAACAATTGCGTCAAGCCCACGCACATGCCGTCAAGTCGCTTGCTGGCTTCGCACTCTTCGATATTGATATCGACAGTTTTGAGACCGTTAATGAGACCTCGGGACAGGACATTGCAGACAAGCTGCTCAATGAAGTCGCTGTTCGCCTTTCTCGGAGTGTCCGCCCGGTCGATACATTGGGACGTATCGGAGGCGATGAGTTCGGTGTGATCGTTCCCAGACAGCAAGACGAAAAAATTCTTGCCGAATTCGCCCAAAACATTCTCGACGTCTTCAGAGTTCCTTTTGCTCTTGGCGATCGAGAAATTCATCTCTCTGCCAGCATCGGCATCGCGATATATCCACGTGATGCCGAAGCGATGAACGACCTTTTCGCACACGCCCGACAGGCATTGTCCGAAGCCAAAACAATGGGAAATTGCTATCGTTTCTTCAGTTGGTAGACATATCGGTCGGAAGGGTTGAGCAATACAGACATTATGCAGCACAGCTTGGGAAACCGTCCCTTTTTTCAGCAAAAGCCCGTGCCACGGTCTGAGCCAAAGCATCAACGGCTTCAGACCTCGGACCACGCACTTTATGCAGCGTCACGGCGGCAACGGGTAATCCCGGAAAACCGTCCGCTTCACCCAAAATGCGCAACCCTTCGGGGATATGACTCAACCCGAATGGTGCCACCGCCAATCCAGCACTCACGGCGGCAATGAGGCTGCCAATACTCGCACTCACATACGCAATACGATAATCGCGGCCTGCCCGCGCCAAAGTCTGTTCGGCCCAGCGTCGAAACGCACATCCTTCATGAAACAGTGCGAGCGGAAGTGGGTCGTGTTCATGCACATCGTGCACCGCAGATGTCACCCATACAACAGGTTCGAGTCGAATGATTTCCGTAGGCAATGCGGTGCGAACCGCCCCCGGTTCATCAAGCGTACACACCGCAACATCAAGATCTCCCGCTTCGAGTCGAGCCAGAAGCTCTTTACTCGCTTGACTGAACACGTCGACCCGCACACCGGGATGATACGCAGAAAATCGACTCAACACCTTCGGTAAGATCCGCGCAACAAATTCTTCCGGCGCACCGAGTCGAACCAATCCGTCCAAACGTGGCCGAGCTATTGCTTCGCCAGCCTCATCATGTAGTCGGACAAGACGTCGAGCATACCCCAACAACAATTCGCCTTCCGCCGACAGCGTGACGCTTTTTCCATCCCGCACAAACAATGCGTGCCCTATCTCTTCTTCCAAACGCTTTATTTGCATGGATACGGCCGATTGCGTTCGGTTTACGGTGACCGCTGCGCGAGTAAATCCACCGGCGTCGACAATTGCCGCAAAGGTACGCAAGGATTCAATGGGAAGATGCATGATTGCCTCCTTGGCATCACAATATATGATGGAGACAATCAAATCAATTCGTTTGATTCATGGATATTCCTCCCGCATCATGAAGATGCGCACAAAAAACTTTCAACGAGCACTATGGAGGGATCATTATGAAGAGTATACAACAGTGTTGCTGTCGACCAGTTACGGCGTTATCGCCCCATCGTACCCCGCGTATCTCGACAATGTTTCATCGCTGGATATCCTGGTTTCGACAGTATGTCGTCTTCATCCAAAGCAAGCGAGATGAATATATTTTACGTCAAGAGCTTTCCGGTATGTCTGACTTTATTCTCCGTGATATTGGTATGTCGCGAGATTGCATTCATCGAAGTGATGGCGAAGAAGGTTATGAATAGCGTCAACGTCCGATAGCGCCGCACGCCTTACTCAATAAAGTGCGGTGCTATCGGAAATCAAAACCATTTCTT
Organism: Desulfovibrio inopinatus DSM 10711; assembly: GCF_000429305.1. Taxonomy (NCBI): domain Bacteria; kingdom Pseudomonadati; phylum Thermodesulfobacteriota; class Desulfovibrionia; order Desulfovibrionales; family Desulfovibrionaceae; genus Desulfovibrio; species Desulfovibrio inopinatus. The sequence goes on along the minus strand of NZ_AUBP01000020.1, from coordinate 101,320 downwards.
TGCAACAGGTGTCTATAATCCATGTTTTCCAGGCATAACATATCGAAATTTAAATAAAGACTCTTTTTGGCCTCTCTTCTGCAAAACATTGGGGGAATAGTACGCTCCCCCAACACGCTCACTTTTGCGAAGAGGTAGTATGCACATCATTATTGCCATTCTGTTTGCTCTTTTGGCATTGCCCGCGTCGACTGTATCACTTGAAGCGGCCATACATGAACTTGGGCGAGGATCCTACACCGATACATTGCCTCCGGATGTCAGCGGTCCCCAATCGACCATCTATCGTACGGAAAACTTTGTCGGTCCCATGCCGACGAACGATTGGTGGAGTTCTCTTGCCTGGTTGCCATATTCCGAACGCATGTTTCCCCATCCATTGGCCGTCTGGATCACAGGAGACGGTGTCGGTGTCGATTATCCACAAAAAGCTGTCGCTCCACAAAGTTATGAAGAAGCGGACATTCTCACACCATTTGTCGCTGATTTTTATATCCAGGCAGATGCCTTTATTCCGGAAGCTGCCCGCGTGCACAAGGCCGGTGATTTCCATGTCGTTGCCCGTCTCGCAGCCGGTGAGACATATTATGACCTGTCCATAACACACGGAAGCCCGTACCTTTTCTTTGATTTTATTGGAGCCAATCCACGCATAACATTTACATCGGACGTGGAGGTCTTGTCCTCGGACAGCGAGACGGCCGCATTGCTTGTCCGTGTCGATGGTCGAACCTACGGATTTTATGCGCCATCTGGCGCACAATGGGAAGGGCTTGGCAGTACAGTGGTCACCTGCCGCTTACCAGCCAGCGCGACATTCTTCAGTGCGGCAGCGCTACCAGATGAGAGTACGCCGATGCGTACGTTGTTTGCCGACCATGCCTTTGCCCGCATTGACCAAACTCGAGTCGACTGGTCGTATGATCCGGATTCGGGAAATGTCGATACCGTATACCAGGTTGAAACAACTCCGATTCAAGGCCAAGAGCACGACAGCCTTCTTGCCCTCTACCCACACCAATGGCGTAACCTGCTCGATACATCTCTTCTCCCGGCAACCTATGAGACAGCACGCGGTTCTATGAAACTCTTCCAGGGCCAAACCTTTACGACTCGCATGCGCTACCATGGCATTCTGCCCTGGTTACCCAAGACATCAGGCCCTGACCCGACCGTTCTCGCCCGACTTGTGAATGACTTGAAAGCCGAAGCATCAAAAGCGGGAGATTCCTGGGATACATACTGGGGGGGAAAATACTTATACCGCACGGCCAATGCGCTCGCACTGGCGGAGCAGGTTGGCGATACCGCTGCGGCAACAGAATTTACGAATCGTATCAGAACATTGCTGATCAATTGGTTCACAACGGATGAAAACGAAGCGGCATCTCGATTCTACTACGACAGCAATTGGGGCACACTTATTGGAGATCGGCCGTCCTATGGGTCGGATTCCGAGTTAAACGACCATCACTTCCATTACGGCTACTTCATCCAGGCGGCGGCACATCTAGGGTTGCGCGACCTCAATTTCGTGACGGATTACGGCCCCATGGTCGAACTGGTCTTGCGTGATTTCGCCTGCCCGGACCGTGATGATCCACAATTTCCTTTTCTGAGAAACTTCGATCCCTATGCTGGACACTCTTGGGCATCGGGGAAAGCCGCCTTTGCCGACGGCAATAACCAGGAATCGTCTTCAGAAGCAGTCAACGCCTATGCCGGGATTATTCTGTGGGCGACAGTCACCAACAACCCCACATTGCGAGACCTCGGCGTTTGGCTGTACACCCAGGAAACCAACGCAGTCTTCAACTATTGGTTCGACGTTTATAATGACGTTTTCGATCCAGAATTTCCAACGCCCTATTCGTCCATGATCTGGGGAGGCAAATACGTCATCACAACCTGGTGGACCGACGATCCTATTCAGGTTCATGGCATCAATGTTCTGCCCGTGGGCGGACATTCCCTCTACCTTGGACTCTATGCCGACTATCCGACCGTCAATTACGACGCCATGCTCCACGAATACGATTTGCGGGGGACAGCCCCAGAACTCTGGCAAGATATTATGCTCCAGTTCCTCGCGTTGTCCGATGCTCCTCGTGCTGCATCGCTCTATGATCCCGATACGATACCGGCGGAAGCCGGTGAAAGCCCGGCGCATACCTATCAATTCATCCAGACATTACAGGAACTCGGGCAGGTGCATCCAGACATTATCGGAAATACGCCGTTGTCCGCCGTCTTCCGCAAGAATGGAAGAACAACCTATGTTGCCTACAACCCATCCGACACCGATACGCTCGTCACCTTCACCGACGGCACAACATTGCCTGTTCCCGCGCACAGTATGACAACGGATGACGGCACGGAGAACACACCGCAAGCCACAGCGACACTTCTGCCTATCCTCACTCTGATACTTACGGAGTAGACGTACGGCTCCGCCCTGTCTGTAGGCAAAAAGCCATCCCAAGGATGGAGGAAAGAGGGAAGCGTATTTCGTTTCCTCTTTCCCGCTCCCCCAGATGCTTTTATACGCCATCCTTCTCAACGACACGAACAGGAACGCCGTCTTCAATATCTGCCGGCGGATCAAGGAGAACGGAATCACCCGGTTGAAGACCGGAAAGAATCTCAATGCTGTCCCCCAGATCCATGCCAGTAGAAACGGAGACAGCATGCGCTTTACCCTTTTCAACAAGAAAGGCGACCGTCTGACCATCGCGTTGAACAACCGCGGTTTTGGCCACAGCGGGGACCGGCTGCAGCTCTTCCGGTGTGAGCGGACGTTTGAGAAAAGCGGTTTTGGCACTCATCTCCGGCAGAATGCGCGGATCGAGTGTATTGAATCGAACTTTGACAAGGACGGTGGCTTTGCTGCGATCGGCCGTGGGGACAATCCTATGAACATGTCCGGGGAAACGCTCTTCGCCCAAGGCATCAAGTCTGATTTCCGTAGGTTGGTCGGGATGCACCTTGCCGATATTGGCTTCCGATACATCAGCTTCCACCTGCAGTGATTGCATATCCGCAATGGTAACGACGGCAGCGCGGGAATCCGTGGCTGCACCGATCGGCGTAATAATATCTCCAACGTTGGCGTTCTTTGTGAGGACAACCGCATCAAACGGAGCACGGATCTCTGTATAGCCTACGCTGATATGCGCTTCGTCGAGACTTTTGCGAGCGACCTCGACCTCGGCCAATGCACGCCGTTTAGCGGCAAGAGCCTTTTTGTAACGTGCGTTGGCCGAATCGTATTCACTTCGGGCAAGAACGCCTTTGGCCACAAGTTTTTTTAAGCGACTATGATTAAGGTTCGCGTCATAGAGTTCGGCGTCGACTTCATCGACACGATGGGTAGCCGCTTCAAGATTGGCCTCGGCACGTTGCAGCGCAGCATTGACATCGTCACTTTCCAGTCGAGCAATGATTTGCCCTTCTTTGACGGATTCACCTTCTTCAACACCGAGCCACACGAGACGGGCTGTAATTTTAGAGCCGACCGCGGCTTTCCGATCAGCAACAACATAACCCGAAGCATTGAGTTCCGCCAGCGAACGGGAAGGATAGGCCATGCTCACGCGAGTGAGCACCACAGCAGTTTTGAATGGACGCCAAACATATATTGTCACCAAGACTGTGGCAATGAAACATGCACCCCAAACATAGGGCCATATCCGTCGGCGACGACGAAAAGGTTTATCCGAATTGGATTTGTCGATGCGAAGACTGGCCAGCTCCCTGGGCATGTCGGTTCCTTTTGCTTAACCGGACCAGGAAACGAATCTCATCAGGAAAATGCAAGTTCGTCCATGGAGAACAATCGGGACGTGTTGAGCAACATAATGAACTTATCGGCAATTTTGCCAACACCGCTCAAGTACCGGCTGTCGATGGATGTTCCCATGTCCGGAGGAGGTAATATATCCGAAGCACGAATATCATACACTTCGTCAACGGAATCGGCCAGCGCTCCAATAACTGTTTTTTCGCCATCAAGATCGCACTCAACAACGATAATGCAGCTTATTTCATTGACAGCGGTTTCTCCAAGACCAAATTTACTCCGTAAATCAACAATGGTTAAGACATTGCCCCGTAAATTGACCGCACCAGGCAGGTACGCCGGAGTTCGTGGGATGCGTGTAATGACAAAATCATCAAGAACTTCCCGCACTCGACCTATATCAAGCCCAAATGCTTCCCCTGCAAGAAGAAACGTCAAAAACTGATTCGACTGCGCCCCGCTTTCCTGCTCCATGATCCCTTCCTCCACATGAAGACACGGTATCTTCTCTCGCTATTTGAGGCAAGCGATACAGAAAACTTCATACGTCTTTTCTTTTGACGAAAGTTAACGACTCAGTAAAAAAAAGAAGATATGATGCCCAAGAAGCCTCTCCCTCCGCGTATATCCATGAGGAATCATGCAGTTTGACCTAGGGCTGACTACGTCTTATCAGAAGCGTATCGGAACATCGTACACAGGGCTCCCCCGTGCTGAGTCTGTTTTCGACAATACAAAATATCTGCATTCATCAGCAATAAAAATACGTCGACAGACTATACGCTTTTCCCATTCTTTATTTCGGGAGGTATTGTCTCACCCGCCTCGCCCGAAAGCCAACAGTCGTCATCAAACCGCACAGCCCAATTTCGACGAGAACGACGAAGAGAAAACCATGTCCAGGCTTGACGTGCGCGCTCTGTCAGGCCACGTTTGCACCATGCAATGACGGCACGTGCCGTCGAGCTGAATCGTCGTGGACGATTCCCCTACGGACCGGAGGCCGTGGCAACTATGTCATCCAAGCCCATTATTGCCGTGGAGCACGTCAGTAAATCCTATCGCCGTGGCGATCAGCATATCCCTGTTCTGGTCGATATCTCGTTTGATATCGAAGACGGTGAATTTCTTGCTCTCATGGGCCCATCAGGATCGGGAAAAAGTACACTTCTCAACCTCATTGCGGGCATTGATACCATTGATACCGGAAATATTCGTGTACGCGGAGAAGACATCACCACGTTGCGGGAGTCAGAACTCGCCCGATGGCGGAGCCACCATGTGGGCTTCATCTTTCAGTTCTATAATCTCATTCCCGTTCTCACAGCGCTGGAAAATGTGGAATTGCCCCTGCTTCTCACCGGACTTTCTGCTTCGATGCGGCGCGACCATGCGCGTCATGCATTGGAAGCGGTCGGCCTCGGAGATCGTATGGACCATCGCCCCGGGCAATTATCCGGTGGCCAACAACAACGGGTCGCCATTGCCCGAGCCATTGTAAGCGATCCGGATATCATCGTGGCCGATGAACCGACCGGAGATTTGGACCGTGTCAGCGCTGAAGAAATTTTGGATTTGATGGACCGGCTCAATACCGAACTGGGTAAGACCATCATTATGGTGACCCACGATCCGAAAGCAGCGGAAAAAGCGCATTGCATCCGGCATCTCGACAAGGGCGAACTCAGTGTTTCTTCTCAAACTCATCTCTAAAAATGCCTTTCGCCGACCGCTTCGGGCTGTATTGACCATTGTCGGCATCATGATTGCGCTGTTGGCGTTCGGTCTTATGCGGACCGTCCTCGACGCCTGGCATGTCGGTGTCGGCGCGGCATCGGCCGACAGATTAGTCACGCGCAACGCCATTTCTCTTGTCTTTCCCATGCCGATTGCCCACAAGGCGAAAATTCAGGCCATTCCCGGTGTCACCCTCGTTGCCGGAGGACAATGGATCGGGGCCTATTACCAGGATGAAAAAAACTTTTTCCCGAACTTTGCCGTGGACCCGGAAGCGTACTTGGCGCTCTACCCGGAATATCAAGTCGGGGATACAGAAAAACAGGCTTTTTTTCGTGACAGAAGCAGCGCCATTGTCGGCCGTAAGCTCGCCAGTCGATTCGGCTGGAAAGCCGGCGATACGGTCGTGTTGCAGAGTCCGCTGTTTCCGGGCGGTTTTACCCTTCACATCGTCGGAATCTACACAGGGAAACGTCGTGATACCGATGAAACATTGCTCATGTTCCACCTCGACTATCTTTTTGAAGCCATGCGTAAGCTCGTTCCCGATATGGCCGACAAAGTCGGGTTTTATGTTGTCGGTATTGATGATCCATCGCGCTCAGCCGCCATTGCCCGCGCTATTGACAACCAATTCGCCAACTCTACCGCCGAAACACTGACCGAATCGGAACGCGCCTTTATCATGGGCTTTATCGCCATGAGCGACGCTATCATCATGGCTATTCAAATTGTGTCGTATGTCGTCATTCTCATCATTCTCGCCGTTGCGGCCAACACCATGGCCATGTCGGTACGGGAACGCATGGCGGAATTCGCCGTCTTCAAATCGCTGGGCTTTTCGGCAGGTTTCATTTGGTCCATGATTCTCGGAGAATCCATGGTCATCAGCTTACTTGGCTGCATTGCCGGAATCGGATTACTCTTCCCTACCGCTGCGATCTTTGCTCATCAGCTTTCCGAATATTTCCCGTATTTTATTGTGTCTCAAACAACGGTACTCATGGGACTTGCGGCCGGCATTGGCGTCGGTCTTACCGCGGCGGTCATCCCGGGGTGGCAAGCCGGGCAAGTGCCCATTGCCGAAGGATTGCGGAGGATGGGCTGATGGCCGTACCTCTATCGTACAGCATCCGCAATTTGGCCGCACGACGCGTGACGACAATCTTTACGGCAGGCGGAATGGCCCTGGTCGTCTTTGTGTTCGCGGCAACCCTCATGCTTGCCGAAGGTCTCCGCCAAACCCTGGTGGCAACCGGATCTCCGCGGAATGTACTGTTCTTACGCCAAGGCGCGGAAGCAGAAATCCAAAGCAGTGTTTCACGAGACGAAGCCGCAACGGTGTCGGCGTTCCCTGAAATTGCCACGGATACCGCTGGCACCCCATTGGTGTCCAACGAACTTGTGGTGCTCATGACCTTACCTCGCAAAGATACCGGAGCCGTTTCCAATGTGGTTATTCGCGGAACCAACGCCAATTCTCTCGCGATTCGACCGGATATCCGGATAACGTCAGGTCGGACACCGGCACCGGGCAAATACGAAATCATGGTGGGAAATAGCATCGCCAAGCGATTTCGCGGTACAGCCATGGGAAACATGCTTCGCTTCGGCAATCGCAACTGGTTGGTCGTCGGCCATTTCGACGCCGGTAATACCGGATTTGCTTCAGAAATCTGGGGCGATATAGATCAGCTCATGCAGGCCTTTCGACGTAACGCTTATAGCCTTGTCGCAGCACGCCTTGCCGATACCGCGAATTTGGAAACCATCGAAAAACGTATTGCCGCCGATCCTCGCCTGACGCTCGATGCGGTACGTGAAACCGTATTTTACGAAAAACAATCCGAAATGATGGCTGATTTCCTTCGAGTTCTCGGCATTTCGCTGACGATCATCTTTTCACTCGGCGCAATGATCGGCGCCATGATCACCATGTATTCCTCGGTTGCCTCACGAACGGCCGAAATCGGCACATTGCGTGCCCTCGGCTTTACCCGCAAAGCAATTCTTACCGCGTTTCTCATGGAATCCGTGTTTCTCGGTGTCCTCGGGGGATTGGGAGGATTGATCGGCGCGTCATTACTTAATTTTCTCACATTTTCGACGACAAACTTTCAAACATTTTCGGACCTTTCCTTTCAATTCGCACTGACACCAGCCATTGCCACGTCTTCCATGATTTTCGCCGTCACCATGGGAATCGTAGGCGGATTTCTTCCAGCTATACAGGCCGCACGCATGGGGATTGTCGATGCTTTACGCCAATCGTAGCCGAAGGAAGCATTCCACCATCAAAAGCGTTTTCCTTAAGGAACAAATTGCGGTAAGAAAACAGACACGATCAATTGCATTATGCAGGGAGTGAATATGCAAACGGCAGCGCGTATGGCCGCTCACGGCCAGGCTCACATGGAGTACGGCGAAGTAGTACAGTTCCGTGACAGCCGCTTTCTAGTGAAGACCGGCTCCGGCTTATGTCAGGCCGATCGGGCGACCGGATGCCTTGTTGCCCCCGAACTGGGCGATCGGGTGCTTGTTGCCGATGATGGTTCGGGCGAAGCTTATATTCTTTCTGTTCTTGCTCGCGCATCGAAAACTCCAGCCCACGTCGGGGTGACCGGGCCTATGGTGCTTGGCGATGCCGATGCCGGTCTCGCTCTCCGCGGCGACACGGTTCGCTTGGCTGCAGGTCGCGCAATGGAACTGGCAGCCACAGATATGGCCGTTGTGACCCAGAAGACCACCGTTCGTACCAATGAGCTGGATGCGGCCGGAACGAATGCTCTGGTCGCGTTTTCATCTATCAAAAGCGTCTTTGCCAGCATTCATCAAACCGCGGGCCGCGTATTGTCGCGGTTTAAACGTGTCTATACACGCATTGACGATTTCGAAGATGAACGGGTGGGACGAAAACGCCTTTTTGTCCACTCGGATTTCGATATTTCGAGCCAGCGCACCGTGCTTCATGCGCAGAAAAACGTCGATGTCAAAGCGGACAAAATCAACTTAGGCTAAAAAACGAACCGCCTGTCGGTTCTGAAGACCGTACACCGAAACGAGGAGAGTTGCATGCTTGCCTGCACACGAGAAGCCGGCGCCTGTCGCGCATTTCCCGATGTTTGTAAAACACCGGCCCCTGTCGGCATGCTCCCCATTCCGTACCCCAATTTTGCCCAACTCGAATGCGCCGAATGCGGGACATTTTCTGAGAATGTCATGATTTCTGGCGCCAATGCCATCACCCTCCGTACAGTGATCCCCATGTCTCAAGGCGATGATGCCGGAGTAGAAGGCGGTGTCGTCTCGGAAGTGGATATGGGACCAGCCGGTTTCACCTCAGGGAGTATGACGGTTTTTATCGGCGGCTCTCCCGCCGTCAAACTCATGTCGACGACCAAACAGAATGGAGAGGAACCCAACTGTATCGGGGCGGTGCTGAGCCCGAGCCAGAGTGTTGTCGATATTCAGACATAATGCTTCGGTGGTAGAGCGCCAAGAACACCTTTCAAGTAATTCCTGTCTCATCGAACGAGTTTCCGGGCACACCGCACTCCGATTCATTTAGAGACACGCGTATGTATTCTTCTCGCGGAAGAGTTCACTGTAAAGATTGAATCATTTATCCATGGAGAGAAACAACATTACGGACCCCACCACTCGATAACTATTGGATTTTTTAAAATATTCTCAAGAAATTTCTTTCAAGAAATTTCTTACGCCGACGACGACTTATATTCATCTCCTCAAGAAAAGCTCTGTCTTCTTCATCTCTTCCATCTATATTTCCGGGCACAGTGTTTGCTGAACGGTCTTCGCGTAGACGCCACCATGGCAAGGTGAGCAAAAGGAGGAGACATGACTCGACGCAGATACGCCCGTATGTTTTCAGGCGTTCTCTTCTGGATATGCCTATTCACGACGGCAGGAAGCACAACAGATGCACAAGCCGCAACATTCAACTATGCGGAGGCCTTACAGAAGTCGCTTTATTTCTACGATGCGCAACGTTCCGGCCATCTTCCCGAGAGGGGGAAGGCCCCTGGCCAAAACCGGGTGGAATGGCGTGGCGATGCCTTCCTTGGCGATGGAGGTACGCTTCTTCGCACAGACGGGAGTGTCATGACCGACGAGAGCAACTCTCCCGTAGAAGTCGATCTTTCAGGAGGCTTCTTCGATGCCGGCGATCACGTCAAATTTGGCCTCCCCTTCGCGGCTGCGGTCACCATGCTTGCTTGGGGTGGATTAGAATTTGAAGATGGATACGTTGCCGCGCAACAATGGGAATATCTCTTGTCGATTCTCACCTGGGCCGCACAATACATTATTGCCGCACACCCCATGCCGAATGTTTATGTTGTCCAAGTCGGAGATGGGAATATCGACCACAGCTTTTGGGGTGCGGCTGAAATCGTCAACACAGACCGGCCTCTGTTGGTCTGCGATCCCGATCGCCCCGGCACAGAGCCGGCCGCCGAAGCGGCTGCCGCGTTAGCCGCCATTGCCATGGTGTTTGAACGCGCCGGGGGCGAAGCCGCCGCCTATGCTCGTGACGCCGATTTGCTTGGCCATGCGCGGCAGCTCTTTGCATTTGCCGACACGTACCGTGGAAGCTATTCCGATTCCCACCCCAGCGTATCCTCATTCTATAAATCCTGGAATGGTTATACCGACGAGTTGGCTTGGGCTGCGGCGTGGTTGTACCGAGCGACCGGTGAACAAACGTATCTGGACAAAGCCGAAACAAACATGAACGCACTCGGCCTGTATCACACATCGTCAACACACTCCTGGGATGACAAATCCTATGGCACGATGATTCTTCTTGCCCAACTCACGGATAAACAATCATATCATGATGGTGTTCAACGTTTTCTTGATACCTGGGCCGGTGGCAGCGGGGCCGTTCAGATGTCTCCCGGAGGATTGGCGTTCGTCTCACAATGGGGATCGTTGCGATACGCCTCGTCTGCAGCATTCTGCGCGCTAGTCTATTCGGCAACATCCGATATTTCCTCGTCACTGGCATCGAAATATACGACGTTCGCCACTCGTCAAATTGATTATATTCTTGGAGACAACCCGCGTCAGTCGAGTTACATGGTCGGATTCGGCAACAACCCTCCTCGCAATCCACATCACCGGACCGCCCACGGTTCCTGGACAGGCGGGAGTCCGGATGCGCTTCCCAAAATAAGCCGACATATCCTTTACGGTGCCCTCGTGGGGGGGCCAAAATCGACTGACGATTCTGATTGGGAAGACGATCGCGGTGATTATATCGGCAATGAAGTCGCGTTGGATTACAACGCAGGGCTGACCGGAGCATTGGCTCGACTCGTTTCAACCAACGGAGGGCAACCGCTGGCTGACTTTCCTGCACAGGAAACCCGCGATGCCGAGTTTGGTGTGGAGGCCAAAGTAAATGTTGAAGGGACCGACTTTATTGAGCTGGCCGTACGCATCGAAAACCGCACAGCCTGGCTGGCTCGACAGACCCCCAACCTGCTCTTTCGATTCTTCGTGGACTTGTCCGACGAAATCGCTACTGGTCTTGATCCTTCGACCGTCACCGTCGAGGCCGGAGGCTATAATCAGGGAGGCATCATCTCTCCGCAACTCAAGACATGGGACGCGTCGAAAGGAATATACGCGGCGGAGATATCCCTTGCCGGTCAAACTATGGCTCCGGCAAATCACGAAACATATCGTCGTGAAGTGCAATTTCGTATTCATCTCCCAGAAGGACAAACACTTCGGACGGTGAACGATTGGTCGTTAATCGGTCTGAGTCAGACGTTTTCGGAGACAGACCGTATCCCCGTCTACGAAGGAGCGAGTCTGGCCGCTGGCCTTGAGCCCGATCACAATACAACCTGTGCAGCCGTTATCGATCTCGATACACCTTCTGTGCTGACGTTTCCATGCCCATAACAGCAAGACAGCTTCGCATTCTCCGTCCGGTCGTGTTTTCATGCTAACCATAATGAAAACACGACCGGTTTTGACTTTCAAGCAAACAGCCTTACTTCGAACAGTATGCCTATTCCCCTCATATGACCTTACTACGTCCTGATTTTAAAGGTTCCAATACGGCACCGTATTTGCCTTGAAATCGTTGTTTACCACCCGCGACATGAAACAAAGCAACAAGGAGGAAACGTGATTCGAAGCATACACGCCTGCGTGCTTTCAGGTTTCCTTTTGGGGTTTTCCATACTTATCCCCCTGCAGTCCGTATCGCACGCGCAGAGTGCATCATTCAATTACGCAGAAGCCTTACAGAAATCGTTGTTTTTCTACGACGCCCAACGCAGTGGTCGCCTTCCCGAACGGGGCACAGCACCGGGACAAAACCGGGTGGAGTGGCGTGGCGATTCATTTCTTGACGATGGAGGTACCCTTCTTCACGCCGACGGCAGTGTGATGACCGATGATATCGGTAATCCCGTCGTTGTGGATCTCACAGGTGGATTTCTCGATGCCGGAGATAACATGAAATTCGGTCTGCCTCTCGCGTCTGCAGTCACCATGCTTGCCTGGGGAGGATTGGAATTTCAAGACGGATATATTGCGGCGCAACAGTGGGACTATTTGTTATCAATCCTTTCCTGGGCAGCACATTATATTGTCGCTGCACACCCTTTGCCCAATGTCTATGTGGTCCAGGTCGGTGATGGAGACGCGGACCACAATGTTTGGGAAGCGGCAGAAATTGTGGACATGGACCGCCCCATGCTGGTTTGCGATCCGGATCGGCCCGGTACGGAGCCGGCCGCCGAAGCGGCTGCCGCGTTAGCCGCCATTGTCATGGTGTTTGAACGCGCCGGAGGTGAAGCCGCCGCATATGCCCACGAGGCCGATTTGCTCGGCCATGCCCGTCAGCTTTTTGCTTTTGCCGATACATACCGCGGGAGCTATTCCGATACCCATCCCACCATCGCACCATTCTATAAATCATGGAATGGATATACGGATGAACTGGCATGGGCTGCAACCTGGCTCTACCGCGCAACAGGAGAGCAAACATATTTGAACAAAGCCGAAACGAGCATGAATACGATCGGCGAGTATCATACAGACTCGACACAATCCTGGGATGACAAAGTTTACGGCACACAAATTCTTCTTGCTCAATTAACGGGAAAACAATCATATCACGATGGTGTGCAACGATTTCTCAATGCCTGGGCCGACGGGGCAGGAGGGATACAGCACACGCCCGGCGGATTGGCGTTTATCATGGAATGGGGCTCCTTGCGCTATGCGGCATCAACAGCTTTTTGTGCGCTGGTCTATTCCGCCGTTGCCGATATTCCCTCGTCACTCACATCGAAATACACCACCTTCGCTACCCGCCAAATAGATTATATTCTCGGCGACAATCCGCGTCAGTCGAGTTACATGGTTGGATTCGGCAACAATCCTCCCCGCAATCCACATCACGGAACCGCCCATGGCTCATGGAAAGGCGGTTCTTCGGATGAACTCCCGGAAATAAACCGACATATCCTCTACGGCGCACTCGTCGGTGGACCTAAATCGGCAGATGATTATGACTGGGTGGATGATCGGAACGATTATGTCGGCAATGAAGTCACTTTGGGCTATAATGCCGGATTGACCGGGGCACTGGCCCGACTTGCTTCAACGACAGACGGTCAACCTCTTGATAATTTCCCTCCCCAGGAATCACGCGATGCAGAGTTCGTCGTCGAAGCCAGAGTAAATTATGAAGGAAGTGATTTTATCGAGCTCGCCGTGCGCGTCGACAACCGTACCGCCTGGCCAGCCCGACATACACCAGACCTAAACTTTCGCTATTTTGTCGAGTTATCCGATGAGATCGCCGCCGGCCTTGATCCATCGACAGTCATTGTCGAGCCTGGAGAATATAATGAGGGAGGAATTATTTCACCGAGACTTTCCCCCTGGAATACGTCGGCAAGGATTTATGCAGTAGAAATTTCGTTAGCCGGTGAGAATATGGCACCAGGTAGTTACAAAACATATAGCCGCCTCGTCCAATTTCGCATTTACTTGCCAGAAAAACAGATGCTTCGGCATGTGAGCAATTGGTCATTTATCAGCCTGAGTGATACCTTTGCGGAAACAGACCGTATTCCTGTTTACGAAGGAACAACGTTAGTCTCTGGAATTGAACCCGATCATTCCATGACCTGTGTAAGCGTGATCGATCTCGAGCTTCCTTTGGTGTTGGCATTTCCCTGCACGTAACGGCAAAAATTCATCAATAAGCCCGAACCGGCCGGGGTCTCAAGTCTGTTATCATGAGCCCCGGTCGGTTTGGGCTTTTATGACATAAGAGCTTGACAGTAAGAGAATTTCCTGTCCATGAATTGTATACATTTTGTATCGAGCGTGATTTTGTTAAGAATTACTCGGTGCATGTTCTTTCTGTACTTTGGCATCTCATTGTGACAATCATGCCGTACGAGATTGTCTTACCATAATGTTCTAATCGGACGAATCGGTACACACTACGTTGAACTTTGTCTCCGGCGAGTGAGTTGAATGACCCCGACACCTGCTCCATCTGCAACGGTCTCCACGCCGACGCAACTCACAACACGCGTTGATGGCGATCGTCTGGTGTTGTGTTTTACCGGCGATTGGTCCATTGACAGCGAGTTGCCCACATCCGAACGTCTGGAATCGCTACTGAAGAGCGCATCATCCCCGAAAACACTCGCGTTTGAGAGCCAGGGCGTTACCTCTTGGGATACCCGATTCCTTGTCTTCTGTTCCCGTGCAGCCACGGCAGCGCAACGCGCCGGCATTGACGTCGATACGAGCGGCTTACCCGAAGGTGCAGTTCGTCTCATCACGCTCGCAGCCAAAGTGCCTCCTCGCCCTGGAGCCGGGAGAGAAAAAAAACATGCTCCCCTGACCGTTCGTATCGGAGATACAACGCTTGAACTCGCCACGTCGGCCCACAATGTAGTCGTATTCATCGGTGAGATGACCCAATGCGCGCTACGTTTTCTTCTCGGCCGAGCCGTATACCGACGAAGTGAGCTCTTCGCGCAAATCCGTATCTGTGGATACAGCGCGTTGCCCATCGTCTCACTGATTAGTACACTCGTCGGTCTCATCTTAGCCTATGTCAGTGCCATTCAGTTGCAAACATTCGGCGCTCAAATTTACTCATCCACCCTTGTCGGTATTGCGATGGTCCGCGTTCTCAGCGCGGTTATGGCCGGTATCATCATGGCCGGCCGCACGGGAGCCGCTTTTGCCGCCGAACTGGGGACCATGCAGGTCAATGAAGAAATCGACGCGTTGCGTACATTCGGCATTGAACCCATGGAATTTCTCGTCTTGCCACGCATGGCCGCCATGACGATGATGATGCCCGTTCTCTGTCTCTATGCCGATTTCATGGGCATGCTCGGCGGATTTATCGTCGGCGTTCTGCTTCTTGGCATCGGTCCCATGGAATATTTTGAATTCACCATCCAGACTGTCCCATTAGCCAACTTTTGGATCGGGCTTGTTCATAGCTTCGTATTCGGAATTCTTGTCTCCATGTCCGGGTGTTATCAAGGCATTCGGTGCGGCCGAAGCGCATCGGCGGTGGGCAAAGCAACCACCTCGGCCGTGGTCTCAAGTATTGTCAGTATCATTGTAGCTACATCCATTCTGACCATTTTATTCAATATTTTGGGGTATTGATACCATGCACCCCACCGACACGACACAGCAAGCACGGCCTGCCGTCATCACCGTCGACAACCTGACCATGGCATATGGCGACTTTGTCGTCATGCGAGACCTCAATTTTACCGTGAATAAAGGTGATGTCTTTATCATCATGGGGGGAAGCGGTTGCGGGAAAAGCACCTTGTTGCATGTGCTTGTCGGGTTGCTCAAGCCAGCAACGGGCCACGTGGTCTATGGCAACACGAGTTTATGGGATGCCGACGAAATAACCCGCAATGAATTGCTCAAAGGCACAGGGATTCTCTATCAAAGTGGAGCGCTTTGGAGCTCCATGACTTTGGCTGAGAATATCGGTCTGCCGCTTCAGCAGTATACGTCTTTGAGCACACGAGAAATTCGAGAACTGGCTTCCTTTAAACTGGAACTGGTCGGACTCGCCGGATTTGAGGACTACTATCCCTCGGAAATTAGTGGCGGGATGTGCAAACGTGCCGGCCTGGCCCGTGCCCTGGCACTTGATCCGGAAATTCTTTTTTTTGACGAGCCCTCAGCAGGCCTCGATCCAATCAGCGCGCATTTGCTCGATGAACTTATTCAGGAGCTGTGTGCCAGCTTGGATGCAACCGTGGTCATCGTAACCCACGAACTCGCGTCGATCTTTGCGATTGGTACCAACTCCATTTTTCTCGATGTGGAAGCGCGGACCGCTACCGCGTGGGGAAATCCGAGTGAATTACTGAAAACCTCGGATAACCAACGGCTTCTCACGTTCCTCACTCGCGGAGAACATCAACCTCCATCTCCAGAATAAGAGCCCTGACTATGACCAGCATAAAACAGAAAAGCCTGATCGGCACGTTCGTTCTCGGATCTATCGGACTGCTTATCGTGGCCGTCGTTTTTTTCGGCTCGGGACTATTTTTCACACCCAAGACGCCTGTCGTGCTCTATTTTCAGGAATCAGTCGGAGGATTGTCCGTTGGCTCCCCTGTTGTTTTCCGGGGGGTGCAACTCGGCCAGGTTACAGGCATCAAGATTGAGGCCCGCATCAATCCGCTCTCATTTTCCATTCCGGTGACCATTGAGCTGGCTCATAATCAAATACAACTCATGAATCCCAAAAAAAAAGGGACGTCGTTGGCTTCGGAACTCAATATGTCCAAAGAAGCATTTTTCAAGGAACTTATTGATAAAGGTTTGCGGGCCGAGTTGTATTCAAAAAGTTTTGTCACGGGCGAACTCCAAGTTATGCTCGATTTTGCGCCAGATACGCCGGAAACCTATTATGCGCACGATCCGAACATCCTTGAGATTCCGACCAAACCATCCAAACTGGAAAAGATCGCGCGAACCCTGGAAAGCTTGCCGTTGAGTGAAATTACCGATCATTTACTCTCAGCCGTCAAAGGCATCGATGAATTGGTCAATTCTGAAAAAATGAAGGCCGTTCCGGAAGATTTGTCCACCATGCTGACCAATGCTGATGCCGTTGTCCAAAAAGTCAAAACCGACATCGGTCCTCTTATCGCTCAAGTCGAAAAGACCTTTGCGAGTTATAAAGCACTGGCTGACGATGTCGGGAAAAATCTCCCGGCGTTAACGGAAAGCTATACGAAATTGGCCCAAAACGCGGACGAACAAATCCGAACCATGGCCATTGAAGCCAAGGCAGCCATGCTGAAACTCGAATCAGCTTTGGACCAGGGCCAGAAAACACTTGTCGATTTGAGAAAGACGGCCGGTCCCAATTCTGCGACCGTAACAGACTTGCAAAAGACGTTGAATGAGATTGCCGGCATGGCACGCTCGGCCAAGAGTCTCTTCGACTTTCTTGAACGCCACCCTGAAGCCTTGATTCAAGGTAAAGGACAAAGGAGGTAGCCCATGCGTCGCCACGTCCGTATCCCCCTGCTTCTGAGCTGTGTTCTTCTTATATTCTTGCTCGCTGGTTGTGGTATGAGCGCTCCCACGCACTTTTATACGCTTTCTCCGGCCGAATCGACAGCCCTGGACGAATCCAAGTGCATCAGTGTCGGCGTCGGGCCGGTACGTGTCGCCAGCTATCTCGATCGCGATAGTATCGTAACACGCAACAGCGCGAATCAACTGCACGTGGCTGAATTCGACGAATGGGCCGAACCCTTGCAAGATGGCTTGGCAAACGTCGTGGCGGAGAACATACAAGGCCTCATCTGTACGCAGCCAATTACCGTCCATCCGTGGCCTATCGGAATAAGCCCCGCGTACCAAGTGACCATCCAGGTGCAGCGTCTGGACGGCACATTGGGCAAAGACGTAACATTGCAGGCCACATGGTCCATCGTCAATGCCGAAGGAGCAATGCAGCAATGGCAGACGTTCTCACAGCATACGGCATGTGGTCTGACCTATAATGATCTCGCGGCATCAGCCAGCCAACTTATTGCGGAGATGAGTAAAGATATCGCCACAGCACTGAAGACGTTGCAGTCAAAAGAATTGTAATCTCAAGTGGAGAAGGTGACGCAGACACGCTGAGTTCATAAAAGAGAGGCACAAGGAGAACCACATGTATGCCTACATGGCCATTTTGGGCGTGTTTGTCTTTGTTTACAGCGTTCTTGCCGGTCGCATTGAATCCACGCCGATTTCCGGTCCGATTATTTATACAATATTCGGTCTTGGTTTGAGCATTTTTGCCACGGACCTGGAGCCACTCGCCCCAACGGGAGAAACAATCAAAACGCTGGCAGAACTCAGCCTCGCACTTGTGTTGTTTACCGATGCGGCGACCGCCGATCTCGCGGTTTTACGACGCAGTTTTCGTATTCCCCAACGCCTGTTGCTGTACGGACTTCCCCTGACGATCCTTCTGGGATTTCTTGCCGCGATTCCGCTGTTTCCCGGTCTCGGATTTCTTGAAGCGGCCATACTCGCCACCATGCTCGCTCCGACGGACGCCGCTTTGGGGAAAGCCGTTGTCACCAACGATGACGTGCCCGACACCATCCGCGACGGCCTCAACTTGGAAAGTGGCCTGAATGACGGCATCTGTGTCCCAATTCTTTTTGTCTTTCTCGCCATGATTGCCGATGAACAGGCCAGAAACAGCGTGTTTGGCTTGGCTTTACAGCTTGTTCTGGAAGAAATCGGTATTGGTGTCGCTGTCGGCGTGGGTTTGGCCGTACTTTCTAGTCATATCATCAGGTATTGCTCCAAGCATGGTTTCATCACCGAAACATGGCGACAGTTACCTGTCGTCGCACTGTCCATTAGCTGTTTTGCCTTGGCACAACTCTTCGGTGGCAGTGGGTTTATTGCCGCTTTTGTTGGAGGACTGGTCTTTGGCGGTGTCACGAAAGAGCACAAACACCACCTTCTCCTTGCGGCCGAAGGGAGCGGTGATACCATGGCGCTCATCACCTGGGTATTTTTTGGCTATGCCATCATCGGTCACGATGGCCTCAGCTTTACCTGGCCCATGTTCGTCTATGCCATACTAAGCCTGACGGTCATTCGTATGGCTCCGGTGTTCCTTGTTCTCAGCGGACTGAATCTCTCGCCACACGCCAAACTCTTCATGGGGTGGTTTGGCCCTCGCGGGTTGGCGAGTGTCGTCTTCGCTGTTCTTATTCTCGATGGCAAACTGCCTCACGGTCAGACGATTGTACTCACTGCAATACTCACCATCTGTCTCAGTATTTTGACCCACGGCCTGACCGCGGTGCCACTATCACGAGCATTTGGGCGGGAAGGAGACAGCGCCAGCGGCTAGGAAAAAGCCAAGCGCACTCCCGACTCCGCACACGTTTATCCTGAGTGTGCCGTCGATATACAAAACGGAAATTGATTACGGTCTACTCTTCACGGGGCTCTTTTTTCGGACTGACACTCACCGAAGCCGTATGCTGCGGTGTTAACGTGACCTGCTGCTCTTGTGGGGAAAGCTTCCATGTGGCGCTTTCCAAGCCGACAAAAACATTCAATCCCTTAAACTCGGATGGAATGCCGTGAAAGACCGTTTCTCCATGGCTGCCAAAGGACTGTTTGAGGGGATCGTTTTCCAGACGCAGGACAAGTACCCCGGAATGTTCCAGCGGTATCTCGACCTTGTCATCAAGAGGATGGACCATGACGGTCATATCGAAAACAACGGCTGGCGGGAAAAACAGCTTGGCAACAAGCATGACAACAATACCGAACGCAAAGGGGCCACCATATTTGATATGTCTCTTCATTCGAGGGACAGCGTCTTGCGCAGAAAATTGAAGAATCCCCAAAAGCGCCAAACCACAACAAATCCCCAAAAGAATGTCTGGAATGTAATACAATTCGCCAAACAAATCATAACGATTGAGTATTGCAGGTTGTGCAGCCATGCACCATGCAATAAGAATGGCGAGGGCCAAAAAGACCGAAGAGAAAAAACAATATCCCCACGATTTTTTGGGAGAGGTCGTTTTTTGAGAAGAATTCTTTTTTGGGGATGATGGCATTTGCAGCATATGAGCCTCCTTTTCCAGAGACATTATGCAATACCCCACCACGTCAATCAATTCGAAAAAAAACAAAAAATGAGGTGTTCGGCAGCGCACCATCCTCTAGTGAGTGAGGCGGCAATGCAAAGTCGTGATCGCGCATTCTCTTTTCTTCATCATCTTTGTGGAGAAGCGAGAATGCGCGACTCTGTTAGCATAACCGCGTGAATCGACGCGTATCGCTAACAAGTATGGCATCACTTTTAGCAAGATGATGGTCTCCTCCTTCTCCTTTCAACTGATCGATCAGCTTTTTCAGGACTTGGGACTGCAGCAACAGTTCATCGACAGCCCGTGCAGATTGCTGCATTGCATCCGAGGTCTCGGAAGAGATCCTATTGACGTCTTCAACCCGGTGATGAATTTCTTCGCTTGCTGCGGACTGCTCTTCGGAAGCCGTCGCAATGGAATGGATCTGACCCGTTACCTTCTCAACAAAGTTGACAATCTGATGCAACGATTCTCCCGATTGATTGGCTAACAGCGTCACCTCTGCCAACGCACGGACAGATTGCTCCACATGGCTGTAATTCATCTTTGCCCCTTGCTGAATGGCATTCGTCGCGTCCTCGACTTCCTTGGTTGCAGTCATCGTTTTCTCAGCAAGCTTCCGTACTTCATCGGCAACGACAGCAAAACCTCTCCCGGTTTCACCAGCGCGTGCGGCCTCAATGGCGGCGTTGAGCGCGAGAAGATTTGTTTGATCGGCAATATCGGAGATAACATTGAGTACGTGTCCGATACCTTCAGCCTGTTTCTCCAATGCGCCCATATCGTTAAGGGATTGTTTGGCATTATCCAATACTTGATCGATGAACCGAACAAGTTGCGCAACAATCTTGGCACCTTCTTCCGCACTCTGTGTCGTTTGGCTGGCCGTTTGAGCTGCCTCAGAAGCATTTTGCGCAACTTCAAACACCGTTGTGTTCATTTGTGCCATTGCTGAAGCAATTTCACTCACTCTTTGTGCTTGAGTCTCAGCTCCCTGAGCCGATTGTTCTGTTTGCGCAGCGAGCTGTTCCGATGCTGAGGAAACAATATCGACAACATTTTCGAGCTGTTGCGCGGCTTGGAGCATTCCATCTGCTTTGGCGTGTTCGGTCTGCTCTTTTGCATGTTTGGCTTCTTCAACGGCATAATTCGCCTTTTTCGTCTCGGATTCGGCAAGGACGGTCTTTTCTTCAGACAGTGAAATCTTACGTTTGAGTTCTGCAAGCATAGTACACAGATTTTCTCCAAGCTCACCGAAATCATCTTTCCGAGTCATACTCAACGTTGCATCCAGTCTGCCTGCGGCGATATCCCGAGCAAAACTCCCACAACGCTGAAGTGCTCTGGTAATATTCTTTGCAAGAACGCGATTAAAAATCATGACGATAATAAGGCTCACGGCAAAGAAGACATTGAAAAACATAATTCCGCTTTCGACGGTTTCTTTTCCTTTTTTTTCAATATGAGAAGCTTCGTCCTCCAACGATATCGTAAAGCTGTCGATAGATTCTCGTTGTTTGAGAAAGGCTGGGGTCACTTTATGCGCAAAAATATCCTGCATTTTCTTTCGATCCAGCTTTCGAGCGGCCGGAATCAACTCAGATTCAATGATTGCAAAGACATCTTCCCCAAGTGGGCATACCTCATCCAATAATATTGTTCTCAGACGTCCTTCGTGCATATCTTTCGCCCAAAGCTGACGGTGTTCGTCAAAAACTTTTTTTTGCTTACGGATGAGTGAAGAAATATAATTCACATCTTCAATTCCACGAGCATTCAGCATTTCGGAAGCTTTGAGATATGTTTCCATAACAAAAAGTGGCGGCGGAATTATATCCGCCAACAGATTTCTACTATTTATTATGGAGGCATACGAATGACTTCCAATAGACGTGGTGTGAATGGTGTACCGAGAAACAGCATAGAAAGCACCCATACAGCAAAAAAAGACAACGGAAAGAAGAGTGAATTTTTTAAAAACGGATACATTATTCAGCATCTGTATTCCTCCACGTAAAATTATGAATAACAAATTTCAATTTAACGACTGCTTGATTTACTCTTATTTGTTTTCAAAAAATTTGGCAATAACAACAAATTTAAACTTATAAATACAACAAATTCAAGACATCAAAATTCAATAAATAAAAATATTCAAGATAGTTATCGCTATAATAATTCTCATTTTTTGAACAAAATATGTACATGATTTACAACTTTAGACGTTCTCATTTTATCAAAATATTATGTACGACAAATTGCAAACATACCGACGCGCCTTCTGCATGAATCCATATACACGCCCCGCCTCAAACGGGTTATTCAAACGACTTTCACCCACTTTGAGAACCTACGATTGGTTGCCAAGCCATCCAATCGGTCTTATGTGAACCCCTGACATTATTTTCCAATAAGAAAGGGCGGATATGGGATTTCTTCTTATCGTTCCTCTTGTGTTGGGTGTTTTTGTTTTTTGCGGCGCCACCGATGCCTTTGCCTGGGGGCCGGGAGCGCACATGGCAACAGGACATTTCATCCTTGAGAACCTGCGTTTTTTGCCGGTTTCCATGGGAGCGATTTTGGAAGCGCATCGCCAGGCATTTTTATATGGATGTTTGTCGACTGATTTTTTCGTCGGATCGGGATCACGAACTCGACCACCAGCAAGTCATAGCTGGGAGACAGGCTTTCGTTTGCTCAAAACAGCCGACACCCCCGAGCTTGCTGCCTATGCGTATGGGTATCTCGCCCATTTGGCAGCAGACACGGTCTCCCATAATTATTTTGTCCCCAATATCTTGGCGACGATGCCTTCACGGGGGAAATTAAGTCATGTCTACGCTGAAATGCTGGCTGACGCCCGTATTGACTGGTGCGGCCGAGAAGCGGCGGGATTGTTTGCGCATCAAGGCGATGCCGATGCCACGTTGCGCGTTGTCATGTCGAAGTCGAGACGTTCGTTTTATACAAAAAAATACCTCTTCCGTTTAGGGCTTCTTGTGGGAGACACAGGCCCATGGACGATGCCACTTCGATATGTCCGAGGAAAACTTCCTTCGCCTGTTCCCGAAACTTTTCTGGATACGATGCTCGACACGACGAAAGCCGTGGTATTCGACCTCTTGACAAACCCGGACTCTGCGGTTGCCCTCGACTTTGACCCCACGGGAAAACTCCACCTTAATGAAGCCAAAAAACTGCAGAAACGAGCACAGCATACGGATGCTTTTCCTCTGTCATCACGCATGCGGGGGCTGATCCGTATCTGGCATTAATCGACAACGTCCGACATGGACGCCTTGAATTCGTACCGCATACCACACACCACATCCCAACATAGGCATCTATTTTGCAAGTCTCTGGCGTGTGTCATAGGGTGGTACCTGTGATTTTCATGAATTCTAAGGTGGACACATGCCGCGAACATATCCTCATTCTCAGAGTTGTTTCACCTGCTATTCTTTTACCCGAACCGCTGTTCGGGGAGCATGCCATGGCGTATGTGCCAGGTTTCAAAATAAATTTGTCGCCTGGAAAGACTGCTGCCCCTGGTATGCCAAGCGCAATGCGGTCTCACCTGATGAACTTTATGAATGCAGGCCAGCGAACTCCATGACGGACCATTCCTAGACAACCGACGTGGGCGAGAAGACACGGTTGGAAACGGCCGGACCTTGTGGGGAGGTCCGGCTGTTTCATTTTTTATGACAAAATTTCTGAATTTTCGATCTACAAATGCTGGATAATCCACAAAAATGAGACTGTTCAGTCCATTTATAGTGGAACATCGGAGAGCATTTCTTTCCAAAGATAGCGGTCCGTGATAGATACTCTCAATCATTTCGAGAAATTGGTGACCGGGGGAAAAACACTATGAATCGCGCGATTGGCATTGCGATATGCCTTATTCTCTTTATCCTTGGATGGTTGTATTACTACCAACCCTACGATGCCGCCATAGCTTTGGAAAATGCCGTAAAGAATCATGATACAAAACGGTTAGAAGAACTTATTGACTTCAACTCGTTGCGGTTAAACTTCAAATCGCGTTTAGCTGAAAGTCTTGGCCGTCCTTATCCAAAAGAGAGGCCAGTTGCAGAAATCATCAACCTTGGCCCTGGAGAGACTCGGGACCTTGCCGTGGCGACAGTGGATACTCTACTGACACCGGAACGCATCATTCTCGTCATGCAAGGCAAATGGATCATTCCAGGAATAAAGATCACCAAGGAAACATCCGGCAGCCCCGTTGCGACACCTGACGCAACACCTATCTTCAACAAAGCCACCTACGACTATGCGGCCATTTCCAAATTCGTTATCATAGCTCATCCCACCGATTCCGCGACGGTTCGTTATATTTTGAAGCGTGAAGGGTTCCATTGGAAAGTCATAGATATTGAAATTATCTGAAAACGGTGTAATAGAAATAGTACAATACAAGAATTCTTCTTCTATAAATATCAATACAGGTAGAGGAAAAATTCTTCCACCATTTGAACAAAGTATGCAAAATGAATTGCCCTTTGGTAGCCCCGAAAGGGAAGCTCCAGGAAAGTGCTGGACAGTATATCCTGTACTATACTCGGATTGAACGCAGTATGCTGTATAGGCTGAAATGCCTTTTTCCCCTTTCTTATTGAAATAGGTCGTGCTGAAACAACACGACGACGTGGGGCACATAAAATGCAATTCCTTTGGGCTGGCCCGCTGTCGAATATATTGAGAAGGAAAGCATGTTGGCATCATGCAGCGTTTTGGAATTTTTCTGGTCGTATAGCGGCATATCTGGTCAACATAACCGGCAAAAGAAAGTGGCCGCAAATCCAGCAAACGAAAAAGCGTACACGCTGCAGTGCACTCTTTTTCTATGGGTTTCTGCTCCTCTGTCTCATCGTCCCACCTCAAGTCTCAGCGCAATCCTCACCACACGTTCTCAAATCCGCAAGTGAACTCGATTACCCTCCTTTCGCCTTGGTTCTCCCAGATGGACAAGCCGACGGATTCGCCGTTGAGCTCCTGAAGGAAGTCACTCGAGATGTCGGTCTTGACGTCACCTTCAAGATTGGTCCCTGGAATGTCATTAAACAGGAGCTCAAAGACGGAAAAATCGATGTCCTTCCCTTTGTTTCCTATTCTAAAGAGCGCGCTGCCTATTTTGATTTCACGGCTCCGTACCTCCGTATGCATGGAACAATCTTTGTCCGCAAAGATAATACAACCATCAAAAATGAGGACGATCTTTGGGGAAAAGAAGTTGCGGTCATGAAAGGCGACACGGCGCATGAATATATTGTGGCAAACCATCTTTCAGAATACATCATCGCAACCGATTCATACGCGGAAGCATTGAAACAACTTTCAAAAGGCCAACACGATGCAGTTGTGGTCCAGCAATTGGTGGGATGGCAACTTGTTCGAGCTCTCGGCATTCACAATCTGAAAGATGTGAAGGAAGGTTTTCAGAATAAACTCAAAGTTGCCCCGCAACCGCTTTCGGGGTTTGAACAAAAATTCTGTATCGCCGTACAAAAAGGCAATGCAGAACTGCTCAGAGAACTCAACGAAGGATTGGCGATCGCGTTCTCCAGCGGCAAATACGATCAACTCTATACAAAGTGGTTTAGTCCAATTTTACCTGAATTACGCCCAAGTTTCGGTGATATTGTCAAGAATACACTGTATATCCTTATTCCGCTTCTCGCAATTTTTGGCACCATAGGGCTCTTTTACTTTCGGCGCGAATTTAATCGACGCACCAAAGAACTTCGCGACAGTGAAACCCGCTTTAAAGTCCTCCACAATGCATCCTTCGGGGGGATTTTCATACACGACAAGGGGATCATTTTAGATTGCAACCATGGTTTGAGCGATATTACCGGCTATCCCCACGCAGAACTCATCGGTATGGATTGCATTCGCCTCATCGCTGCACCTTTGCAACAAGAAGTACGAGAGAAAATGCATTCCGGCTATGAAAAATCGTATAATGCCATGGCGCAACGAAAAAATGGTGTCATTTTCCCTGTACGTATAGAAGCTCGCAATATTCCGTACCAAGGAAGACCAGTTCGAGTTGTCGAATTTCGAGATATTACAGAACTTAAACAAGCAGAAGACACCGTCCGTCGAAGTGAAGAACATTTGCGTAGTCTCGCTGCAACGGTTCCCGGGGCATTGTATCAATTTAAAGTGGACCGGAACGGCCTTTTTCATATTCCGTATATGAGCGAGGGAATTCGCCTCTTCGGCAATATCACGGCCGTGAAAGCCATGAAGAATGCCCACTTCCTCTTGGACTCCATTCTTCCTGAAGACAAAATATCTTTTGAAGAGGGAATTGCCCATTCCGCTCGTGCACTCCAGCGGCTCGATGTATGCATTCGATTCCTTCCGCAACGAGAGCAGCAGTCAGGACGTTGGGCCAGGGCTGTTGCTCTTCCTATGATCCAAATTGACGGGACGGTATTATGGAACGGTATTCTTCTCGATGTAACCGAGCAAAAGGAATCCGAAGAAGCACTTGCCATCGCCAAATACCAGGCCGAAGCCGCAAACAAAAGCAAGTCCGAATTTCTGGCGAACATGAGTCATGAAATTCGTACCCCCTTGAACGGCGTCGTTGGTATGCTTCAACTTCTCCAAGCCACACACCTTGATACGGAACAGCAGCAATATGCCCATATGGCTCTCCAATCTTCCCTTCGATTGACGCGTCTGTTGTCCGATATTCTTGATCTTTCCATGGTCGAAGCAGGAAAACTCCATCTGAATTGGGAAGAATTCGATTTACCGAAACAGATTCATGAAGCTGTTGAACTCTTCCATTCTGTCGCAAAGCAGTCCAAGCTTTCCATCCACATCCACATTGATGAAAGTATTCCTTTGCGGCTCAAAGGCGACCCGGTGCGAGTCCAACAGATCCTGATCAATTTAATTGGTAACGCTCTGAAATTCACGAAACAGGGCGAGGTCTCTGTGAGCGCCGACCAGCTCCCCTTCCACCACCCCAATCAGGTGTGTGTTCTTTTTTCTGTTGCCGATACCGGGATTGGAATCTCGGATGATAAACTTGCCGATATCTTTTCGCCCTTTACGCAAGGGGTGCAAGGCTATTCTCGCGATCATCAAGGAGCCGGTCTGGGTCTTGCCATTTGCCAACGCCTTATTTCCCTCATGGGAGGGGGGCTGGCCGTCGAAACCGAGAGCGGTAAGGGCGCGGCATTTATGTTCAGTATTCCATTCGACTGTGTCGAATCATCAGCAGCGCCCCATGATCCAGTTCCTCAAACGTACCCGCACGACAATACAGCTCTTCATATCTTGCTTGTTGAAGATGACGAAACAAACAGTATGACGGCTCAAAAGCAGATAGAGAAATTCGGTTTTCATGTTACTGCCGTCAGCAATGGCAAAGAAGCATTACAGGCGTTGCAAGAAACTGAATTCGACGTGATCCTTATGGACATTCAAATGCCTGTTATGAATGGAGTCGAGGCAACCTTGGCAATCCGACGTGGCGCCGTCGGAGAAGAAAATTCTACACTTCCTATTATCGCGATGACAGCATATGCCATGCCCGGTGATAAAGATATTTTTCTTACGGCTGGCATGGACGCATATCTCGCAAAACCTATCGACATGCAGGATCTCAACGCTCTGCTCTCCAGGTACAAAAAAAGCATAAATCGTTCTGCATAAATGCCAACACATACAAATCATTGTGCGAGACTGATTTACTCCTGCTTTTTTATAACTTGTCTTGCCTCGCCGACATAATTCGGGCAAATGTGAGTGATGTAGTTCTCTCATGCACTGGTCGCAACGTGCTGTTTGATACGTCAAAACTTTATTGGAGGATAGAACATGAAAAAAACACTGACTCTTATCATGACATTGGTTCTCACATTGGCGTTTACTGCTTCCGGTTTCGCCAAAACGCTTGTCGTCGCTACCGACACCAACTTCCCCCCCTTTGAGTACAAAGATCCTGAATCGGGCAAGCACACCGGCTTTGATGTTGAGCTGTTCGATGCCATTGCCAAAGACAATGGGTGGGAATACGATCTGCAGCCCATGGATTTCAACGGCATTATTCCCGGTTTACAATCGGGACAGATCGACGTTGGTATCGCTGGTATCACCATCAAGCCCGAACGCGCCAAAGTCATTGATTTCTCCGACCCGTACTATGATGCCGGCCTGCTCATTCTCGTCAAATCCGACAACACCGACGTCAACAGCGTCGAAGATCTCAAAGACAAAGTCGTCTCCACGAAGCAAGGCACGACGAGTGAAGACTTCGTTAAGAAGAATGCCAACGCCAAAGATGTGAAACTGTTCCCCAACAATGACGCCATGTTTATGGAACTGCTTACAGGCGGTGCCGATGCAGTGGTGTTCGACTCCCCGGTTATCGCTGATTTCATGCGCAAAGCCGGAAAGGGAAAAGTCAAGGTCGTCGGCCCGCTGTATATGGGCCAATCCTACGGCATCGGATTCCCCAAGGGTTCCGACCTGGTTGCCAAAGCCAACGCCAGCTTGAAAAAGTTTAAAGATGATGGCTCTTATAAAGAACTCTACATGAAGTGGTTTGGCACCGAGCCCAAGTCCAAATAGTCAACAACGTCATCCGACGCTTGTCGGCGACTCGATAACTGTGTCTTCACGCATCAACGGGGCGGTCTCCGGCCGCCCCTTTTCACACTGAGGCGTCTATGCAATTTCAATTCGAGTGGTCCGCGTTTTTCGACGCCTTCCCCATGCTC
Source organism: Desulfovibrio inopinatus DSM 10711 (assembly GCF_000429305.1). Classification (NCBI taxonomy): domain Bacteria; kingdom Pseudomonadati; phylum Thermodesulfobacteriota; class Desulfovibrionia; order Desulfovibrionales; family Desulfovibrionaceae; genus Desulfovibrio; species Desulfovibrio inopinatus. The sequence goes on along the minus strand of NZ_AUBP01000020.1, from coordinate 72,824 downwards.
ATGCGCGGGTTGAAGTTGACCATTATTTTGACCGTCGGGGGACTCTTTTTCGGTTTTATCCTCGGAGCGGTCTTTGGTCTCATGAAGTTGTCACGTAATTACTTCGCCCGCAAAATTGCCAATATCTACATTGAAACTATTCGCGGAACTCCCATGCTGGTTCAGGCCATGTTCCTCTATTTTGGCGTTCCAATGTGCATCGGAATACGTATTCCACCCATAACGGCCGGTATTCTGATTATCGCCATCAACTCTGGAGCATATATTGCCGAAATCGTACGTGGTGCGGTCCAGTCCATTAACAAAGGCCAGGCCGAAGCCGGGCGATCCATTGGACTGACTCGATTTCAAACCATGCGATATGTTATTTGGCCGCAGGCCTTTAAGCGCATGATTCCCCCCCTGGGAAACCAATTTATCATCAGCCTCAAAGACACCTCCCTTCTTATGGTCATCGGCGTTGGAGAATTATTGCGCACAGGACAAGAAATCGTGGCCGTCAATTTTCGCGCGTTCGAGGTCTACCTTGCCGTTGCGGTGGTCTATCTCGCCATGACGCTGTCCATCGCCAAGGTATTGCGTGTTGTTGAACACCGCATGCATATGAAGACCCAACGCTAAAGGACAACTGTCATGACTGCGATGATCCGTATCGAAAATTTGCACAAGAATTTCGGCACCACCGAGGTGCTGAAAGGTATCGACCTTGTCGTCAATCAAGGTGAAGTGGTCTGTATCATCGGACCGTCCGGTTCGGGAAAGTCTACGGCTCTTCGGTGTATCAATCGTCTTGAAACGCCCACGTCAGGGCGTATTATCGTAGATGGATTCGATATCACCGATCCCAAGACCGACATCAATCATGTGCGTACCGAAGCGAGTATGGTATTCCAGCAATTCAATCTCTTCCCTCACATGTCGGTTCTTGAAAACGTCACCTTAGGGCCAACCAAGGTTCGAAAGATGTCGAAAAAGGACGCCGATACATTGGGACTCGAACTCCTTGCCAAAGTTGGCCTTTCCACAAAAGCCTCCAACTACCCGGATCAATTATCCGGGGGGCAAAAACAACGTGTTGCCATTGCTCGTGCGCTGGCACAGCGGCCGAAAGTGATCCTTTTTGACGAACCAACATCAGCTCTGGACCCGGAACTGGTCGGTGAAGTCCTTGAAGTTATGAAGCAACTCGCCAAAGAGGGAATGACGATGGTCGTCGTCACACACGAAATGGGATTCGCCAAAGAAGTAGCCGACCGTGTCGTTTTTATCGATCAGGGGATTATTCAAGAAGAAAACACCCCGAAGGAATTCTTCTCCAACCCCACCAACCCACGTCTCAAAGACTTTCTTGGAAAAGTCGTATCACATGTATAATCCGGGGAAGGCTCTTTCTGTCTTATGGGACGTATGTACAGAATCATGACCAGATATGAAGCCTGGTCGCTGAAGAGTAGTGGGCTCCCAGAATTCATGGAATGATAACGACTCCTCAACGAGGATCGACTTTGCTGACAAATGTTACAATAATGTTTTCGAAGAGAACCCCAAGCTGGCCATGTGATACGACCAAGCCGTATCCACGTCTGGAGGTGAGTAATGGCGAGTTCACGCGTAAATATTTTTCAAAACGGTAGCCGATGGTTAAGAGCAGATTTTCATCTGCATACAAATGCTGATAAAGAATTCAGCTATGCTGACGCCCATGACTACTACAACTCCAACTATATTGATGGCCTCGAGAACTCTGGGATTAACGTTGGCATTATTTCAAACCACAACAAATTCGCTATTGATGAATTTAAATCTCTACGGAAAACGGCATCAAAGAAAGAGATATACCTTCTTCCTGGTGTTGAACTCTCGGTCAATGATGGAAGCAATGGTATTCATATTGTTATTGTTTTTAGCGATGAATGGCTTGACCGGGGACAGGATTACATAAATCAATTTCTTAATGTTGCATTCGCAGGCAAAGCTCCGAATCAATATGAAAATGAGAATGGTCGTTGTACCCTTAGTATTGTCGACACGATTAAAAAACTTGAAGCATATGATAGAGACTTTTTTTTAATATGTGCCCATGTTGAAAATAAAAGTGGCCTCTGGAACGAACTTGATGGTGGACGTTTGGAGGAATTGGGTAAAGAAGAAGGCTTTCGTAAAAGAGTTCTAGGCTTTCAAAAAGTAAGAACCCACGACAAAAATGATACGAAATGCCGCGTCAAGGTTCAGCAGTGGCTTCGTGACGCATACCCAGCTGAAGTTGAAGGCTCCGATTGCAAGTCAATTAACCAAATTGGACAAGGTCGATCTTGCTATTTAAAAATTGGTGATTTTACATTCGAGGCAATTAAATTCGCCTTGATAGATAATGAAAACAGAGTAGCGAATGAGCCTGTAGAGTCAAAGCACTCACACATTCAAAGCATTTCATTTGATGGTGGGGTACTTGACGGGAAGAGTATTTACTTTTCATCCGAATTGAATGCTCTTATTGGAATTCGCGGCAGTGGCAAATCTTCTATTATCGAGACAATTCGGTATGCCTTGGATATTCCCTTTGGTGAAAAGGCTCTCGATATAGACTACAAGAAGCAACTAGTAGACCACGCATTAGGCAGTGGTGGCAGAATCTCTGTAAATGCTGTCGACTCTCGCGGTCAATCTTACGAAATAAGAAGGATAAACAAAGAAATTCCTGATGTTTATATTGACGGGAAGTTGCAACCTGGCATTTCAATTCGAGAAACGGTTTTAAATAAGCCTATATATTTTGGACAAAAAGATCTTTCCTCTACAGGGGAGGGTTTTGAAAAAGATCTTGTGGAAAAACTGGTCGGAGAAAAGCTGATCGGAATCCGTACCCAAATAGAGACACAAAAGCAGAAAGTCATTGAGTCTATACATAAGATATCTAGGCTAGCGAACACAGAAGAGAAGAAGCGGGATTGGACACAAAAGAAGCTGGACGCTGAGTTTAAATTAAAATTTTACAAGGAATATGGTGTTGAAGAAAAATTACAAAAACAGGTTGATTTTGACACCGATGACAGAAAATGCTCAAGTATAATTAAATTCGTGGATGAATTCCTAAAATCATTAAAAGGATTTATCGATCAATATCAGGATGATTTTGCAAATCAAAAAGTATATACATCGAAGCAAAACACTCATTTCTTTGATGAATTATTCATCATATATGACAAAATACAGGCCTCCTTCAATAAAGTACAAAACTTATATAGCACGTCAAAAGAAGCATCCCAGCTTTTGGAAAAGAAATGTGGTGAATTTCAACTGTTGAAAGAAGGACAGAAGGAAGAATTTGCGAAAATTGAAAGAAAGCTATCTGAACAACTGCAGAAGGCTGGAGTTCAAGCAATTCAGCCTGACGAGTTCAGACAACTGAGAAAGACAGTCGAACAAGCTGAACAAATGCTGAACGCTTTGGACAAGGAAGACAAGACGAGAACAGAGGTACAGCGGACATTAGAAAATGACCTAGCCGAATTGAATGACCTTTGGAGAAATGAGTACAAAATAATTCAATCTGAACTCGATAAAGTAAACAACGCACATGATTCTCTAGAAATTAAAGCTGGTTTTAAGGATGACAAGATTGCTTTTGTCGCCTTTATGAAAGCCGTATTCCGTGGAAGCCGTATTCGAGAAACCACCTTTGTGGACTTAGCAGAAGCGTATTCAGACTTTGGTTCTATATATAAAGATTTTACGAATGCTGTCAAAACTGTTGGGGCTTTATCTCAAACGTTCACGGAGTATTTCTACGGCAACTTGACTGCTCTTCTCGTGTGGCAGGTGCCGAATAAATTTATTATTGAATATCGTGGTAAAGAACTCAAGCATCATTCATTAGGCCAAAGAGCATCCGCTCTCATTTTGTTTGTCCTTAGCCAACAAGAAAATGATGTATTTATAATTGACCAACCTGAGGATGACCTGGACAGCCAAACCATATACGAGGATGTCATTAAATTGGTGAGAAAGCTCAAACCCAATACACAATTTATTTTTGCCACACATAATGCAAACTTTCCTGTTTTAGGTGATGCAGAGCAGATTGTCGCATGCAGCTATTCTGACGATAAAGTATCTTTCCTTAGCGGAAGTATTGACAACCCTACTCTCCAAAAGGAAGTTGTTGATATCATGGAGGGTGGCGAAGAAGCATTCAAGCAGCGCAGAAGGAGATATGAAATATGGAACCCTCAGAGCTTTTAGAGATAATTGGACGGAACGAGGACAGCAAAAATCAATTTAAGGCCAACGTCACCAATGTAACGTCCTTGGCTCAAGAAATTGTAGCGTTTAGCAACTCTGGTGGGGGATACATTCTTATCGGAGTGAGCGACGATGGCACATATTCGGGATTAGAACGTCACGATATTGGAAGGCTGAACCAACTCCTCTCTAACGCCTCTTCACAACTGGTGCGCCCAGCTGTAAACCCCAAAAGTCAAAATATACAAATGCCTGATGGCCTTGTGATGGTTGTTTCTATACCTGATGGAATCAGTAAGCCATACATGGACAAAGATGGCGTTATTTGGGTTAAATGTGGCTCTGATAAACGAAAGGCAACGTCTCGGGAGGAGATTCAACGACTCTACCAATCTGCGTGTTTGATTCATGGAGATGAAATCCCTGTTCCTGGCCTAACCATTGCGGATTTTGACGTTGATTATTTTTCGAATTTCTATGAGCGGAATTTCGGAGAGACTATCGAGAACTCTGACGTCCCACTCGCAAATCTACTTGAGAATATGAACCTCTTGAAAGAAGGTTCTCTCAATGTGAGCGGAGCGTTACTTTTCGCCAAAAATCCAAGCTTCAAACTGCCTTCGTTTATAGTTAAAGCCATCTCATTCCCAGGTGAGGATATTCACGAAGATACCTACATTGATAGCCAAGACATTACAGGTAAACTTTCTGATGTATTTCACAAGTCTATGAGTTTTGTACTTGGTAATATAAAACATATCCAAGGTGTCGGAGATGTAAACGCACCAGGGGAATTTGAAATCCCGAGACTTGCTCTTGAAGAGTTAATTGCAAATGCTCTTATACATCGAGACTATTTTATTTCTAGCCCTGTAAGAATATTTATTTTTTCAAATAAAATAGAGATAATAAGTCCTGGAACTCTCCCCAACAATTTAAACGTAGAGAACATTAAACGAGGAAACTCAAATATTCGAAATCCAATTTTGGCTTCATATGCAACAAGGCTTCTTCCCTATAGAGGTCTTGGAAGCGGTATAGTCAGAGCTCTTAAGGCATATCCTCATATTGCTTTTGAAGATGACCGCGATGCAAACAAATTTACCGTCATCATTCATCGCGTAACAAATTCATGACAAACAGCTGTATCCCTCCACAATTATAGAAGAAAAAAAACCTTATTGAGGCAAACCAATTGTCATATTCGACAAGAAGAGACCTCTTAGGAACATATGCAGTACGATGTCATTATTATCGGTGCCGGAGCTTCCGGCTTGGTTTGTGCGGCGGCGTGTGGTCAGCGCGGTCGGCGAGTTCTCGTCCTTGATCATGGCCCCAAAGCAGCGCGTAAAGTACGCATTGCCGGTGGGGGACGATGCAATCTGACGAATCGGCATGTCAGCGCCAGTGACTATATCTGTTCAAATCCTCATTTCGTGAAGTCGGCACTATCACGATTTACTCCGGACGATATGCTGGCACTATTAGGGCGATATAAGCTTGACGTTGTCGATGAAGGTCACGGGCGATTGTTTTGTATGCAGGGAGCTGATGCCATTGCCTCCATGCTCGAAACGGAAGCAAAACAGGCTGGCGTTGGCATACAGCTCAACGTGAACATTGAAGAAATACGCCTGACAACAAATGAATTCGTCATACAAACAGATAGTGGACGATTCGCGAGTGCATCACTTGTCGTGGCGACGGGTGGGGCAGCATGGCCGCAGGTGGGGGCGTCAGGGTTTGCGTATGAAACAGCGAAACAATTTGGCCTCAAAGTCACACCGATCAGGCCAGGACTTGTCCCACTGACGATGTCGGATCAGGATGCAACACTATGTCGCAGTTTGAGCGGAATTGCGTTGCCTGTACGCGCCACCGTGGCAGGTAAGACGATCACCGACGCGTTACTCTTCACACACCATGGTATTTCCGGCCCGGTCGGCTTGGATATTTCCATGTACTGGCAACGTGGCGACGCCGTTACGATTGATTTCGCACCGAATCACGATGTCGCCGAATTGCTCTCACGAGAGACAAAACGCGATGTGAAGAACGTCTTATCCTTTGTTATGCCCAAAACCTTGGCCGCGGCATTATGCCAACGAGCGAATGTTTCAGGGCCAACAGCCAGCCTCTCGAAAAAACATCTCACCAGCTTGCTTGAGACGGTTCACGCCTTCACCCTTCAGCCTGCAGGAACCGAAGGGCTCAAAAAGGCTGAAACGACCATTGGCGGTGTCGACGTTGCTGGTATCTCCTCCAAAACCATGGAGTCCAACACCGTTGCCGGTCTCTATTTTACGGGTGAAGCATTGGATGTCGCGGGCCGACTCGGAGGGTTCAATCTACAATGGGCCTGGTCTTCTGGCTACGCAGCCGGTCAATTTGCCTAAATCATAAGATTCTTCATCATCGAGGGGTTTGGGGAGGATGATCCTCCCCAAACGCCGGCATTGTTTCTTCACGTCTTCAACGCCGCAGGCTCTCCTTCCCCTCTCTTCAACTCATCTGCTTTACACTAAAATATGCTTATCCACGTTCTTCACGTCGGCCGTGCCGGTGAGCAGCATAGCGCCAATGAGTTGTGCCTTCATGGTATCGAGAATGGTGGTGACGCCTTCGGTTTCCTTGCCGAATGCGCCCCAAACGAGCGGACGACCGGTGAGTACGGCTTGGGCTCCCAGCGCGAGAAGCTTGAGCACATCAGAACCGGTGCGAACACCCCCGTCAGCGAGAATAGTCAGCTTATCACCAACCTTCTTGGCAATATACGGCAACACTTCAGCCGCGCCAGGCGTGTGATCAAGCACACGGCCGCCATGGTTGGAAACAACAATAGCGGCACAACCAGCTTCAGCGGCGATCTTGCCCTCTTCCTTGGTCATGATACCTTTGAGAATAAACGGCAGCGAAGTCGACTGAACCAATTCGGCAATTTCGTTCGGAGTCTTGGGGGACACAGGCTGTCCGAATTTCGCCATGGTGACAAGTCCGGCACCATCCACATCGACACCGACGGCAATACAGCCGGCTTCTTCGGCTTTGGCAATGCGCGCCTTGATCTCATCTTGAGAGCGAGGTTTGATGATGGCAATCCCACCACCACTGGCTTTAATGGCTTCCAAACCGCTTTCGAACATGGCCGGATCGGCACCGTCACCGATCCATCCGGCAGAACCAGCTTTCGTTGCTCCGGCCACAACATGACCGATAAATTCCGCTTCGCTCATGTCACCGCCCATGTTGTAGACAACGCCGGTCATGGGTGCGGCTTGAACGGGCGTGGTAAAACTACGACCGAAAAGCTCAATCGACGTATCAGGACTGGTTACACCGTGCAGGGTTCGCATATGAAAACGCAGAGCTTTGAGCGCTTCGACATTGGCCGTAAAGGAAGACGATGTACCAAGTCCTCCCATACCGGGAACTTCACCGGCACAGACAGTGCCATTACAGACGGGACAGACCCGACAGAAGCCTTTGAGCCGCTGTCGGGCGCGTTTCTTGATTTCGATGAGATCCATCTAGGTGTGCCTCGGGAGTTGAGGTTGCGAAGAATGAGCGAGGCGTGCAGCAGTCTCGCTCGAAGTACCTTCGTTTTCAAGATCGGCGACAAGTTCTCGTAACCGATCTGCCTGCTCCGCGAGTATACCAATTGAGCCAGTAATGTCGACCATGCCTTGAGCATTTTCCTCCGCGGTCATGCGTAAGTTATCAACGGTGCCGGTAATTTGCTCACTCGCTGCGGATTGCTCTTCTGCGGCAGCGGCAATGTCTTGTATCTGCGATGCCGAGTCATCCGACAACGCAACAATTTCTCTCGCCGCTTTATCCGAAGCCGTGACGAGGTCGGCAGCTTGAGCAATTCCTTCGGCAGTCTTATCCATTCCGTCGATATTTTTTCGAGAGATATTTTGAATACCAAGAACCACTTGCTCCACTTCGGTGGTGGCGGAAGTTGTCTTTTCTGCCAATTTGCGGACTTCGTCGGCTACAACGGCAAAACCGCGACCAGCTTCCCCTGCTCGGGCCGCTTCAATGGCCGCATTCAACGCCAACAAGTTGGTCTGATCAGCAATGTCGGAAATCACGTTCATGACACGACCGATATCGTTGGCGCGCTCGCCAAGCACATCCATATCTTTTTTCAGGCCTTTTGAAAGGCGGAGCAGATCATTCAACGAGTTGACGATTTGTGTATTCGCCTGTGAGCCCATCTCGGCTTTGGTACGAGCATCGGCCGCGCCTGCAGCGGCACGTGACGCATTTTGTGCAACATCAAGCACTGTCGCGTTCATCTCTTCCATGGAGGTGGCGGTTTCGCTGATGCGTTCGCGCTGCAGATTCGTGTTTGTACCAACTCGTCCAGCCTGTTCACCAATAGAATCCGATGTTTCGGAAAGCGCATCGACCACATCGCGCAATCGCTCTGCCGCAGTGGCAAGCCCTTGTCGTCGTGCTGCCAGCGCTTCGTTCTTGGCTTCTTCTGCAGCTTCTATGGCTTCACGCGCTGCCGTCGCCTGTTGAAGCGCTTCTGCAGCCTTAAGTTCGATTTCTTCTGTATTGCTCTTCAGATGATCCGCCATCATGTTGAGGGCATGTTCCAACGTCGCGAGTTCATCCGTTCCAGTGGCGTCGAGTTGCACATTCAAGTCACCGGTTGCAACCGCTTCCGCCGCGCGCGTTGCCCGACGCAACGGCACAATAATAGAACGCGTGATGACAAGACCGGCAGGAATAAGCAGAACCAGAACAGCAAACCCGACACCCAGCGAGATCATCATTGTACGTGCGTTCGTAAACGTATTGATTTCAGTATGGATAGTTTGTGTCGCAGCATCAATATTATCAATATAAATTCCGGTTCCAATCCACAATTTGGTGCCGGGAATCATTTCAGCATAGGCTAACTTCGGCTGCAGGCCTTTGCCAGGCTTATCAAATATGTAATTAACGAATTGGCCCCCACTCTGCGCCGCTTCTTGAAGTTTTTGGACATAGTAAACATTGTTTGTGTCTTTCACTTTGCCCAAATCTTTTCCCTGAAGTTCCTTCTTCGTGGGAAGAGCGACGTTCACGGTTCCATCATAGGCAAAAAAATACCCGGACTTGTCATCCTCAAAACGAATCGGGTCAACAACAGTCCGGATAATTTCAATCTTACGTTGTTCATCATCAACTGAAGAGAGCAACTGGCCCAAAGCAACCGCTATGGTGTTAACCGCAACCTGTAGCTTCTTCTTTTCACCTTGAAGCATCACCTCTTCCACCTGGTTTGCAGCGTAGGAACCAACATCGCCAAGAGCGGAGTAATACGCCAAACTGATGCCAAGACAAAAAAGAACAGACAGGAGAAGAAGAAACAGAATTTTAAAACGGACTGATACAGATCGCAACATACTCCACCCCCCAAATTTACAAATCACCCTTTATACACCGCTGAACATTTCCACCTGTGCAATACACACTGTTAGATAAAAAACTTTGTCTTTTTATAAAATGATAACCAAAAATTTTATACAAAAAAATACGTTGAGACAAAAAAGCAAAGGCGTAAAAATGGATAAAGGCGGTACTGCGATGGGCTCGCAGTACCACCGGGAAGGCTACTCGGAAATGGTCTTCAATGTTTGTGTCGCAATGGCATATTCTTCGTCAGTCGGGACAACCAAAATTCGAATTGCGGAATTATCAGCGTTGATTTCGACGATTTTCCCACGCTCGAATCCATAGTTCTTTTCTTTATCAATGACGATGCCAAGGTGTTCCAGATCTTCACAAACGGCTTGGCGAACTTTGGGATCATTTTCACCAACACCGGCTGTGAAGATAATTGCTTGAATTTTCCCAATTGAAGCAAAGTAGGCACCCAGGAAATGCTTTACGCGGTAGCAAAACATTTCAAAAGCAAGCTGAGCACGTTCATCACCGTTTTCGCGGCGAGCATGAACGTCGCGCATGTCGTTATCGCCGCAGACGCCTTTCAACCCACTCTGCTTATTCAGAATATTATCGACGCTACGGGCGTCGAGGCCTTTGTGTTCCGCAAGGAACGCACAAATAGCCGGGTCGATGTCGCCGCAACGAGTTCCCATCATGAGGCCTCCCAGAGGAGTCAGCCCCATGGATGTATCGATGCACTTGCCGTTCTTGATGGCGTCCATGGAACAACCCGAACCAAGGTGCATGGTAATGCAGCTGAATTCTTCGTATGGAATACCAAGGTATTCAGCGGCCTTACTTGAAACATAGTTGTGTGAAGTGCCGTGAAATCCGTACCGACGAACTTTGAGGTCCTCATAAAATTCATACGGCAGAGGGTACACGTACGCTTTGGGTGGTATGGTTTGATGGAAGGCCGTGTCCATGACAACGACTTGCTTGACGGGGAACAGTTCCAACGCAACCTTAATGCCAGCAACAGCACCAGGGTTGTGTAAAGGAGCCAACGGAATGATGGAAGTGAGATCGTCCACAACCTGCTGCGTAATGATCGTTGGTTTGGTGAAGAATTCCCCACCGTGAACAACCCGGTGACCAACACCATGAATATCGCTTTTATCAGCAATAACACCGGCTTCACTGCCGGTCAGTTGCTCAACAACCACATTGACGGCAACGGTGTGATCTTTGATGGGCTGTTCGCCTGTGACGACCTTTTCCTGATCACTTCCGGGATAGGCCTCATGCTTGAAAGCACCGGTCTCTTCCCCGATGCGCTCGACAAGCCCCTGCGCCATGACCATATTCGTGCCCATGTCAAAAAGGCGGTATTTCACTGTGGAACTGCCGGCATTGATGACGAGAATATTCACGTGAATTATACTCCTTATCTGGGAGAAGAAACTTCTCCAATGGTCTAAGAAGCTTTAAGAGCTTCTTGTGAAACATGAAAATATTAAGCGGAAGAATGCGTGATACAAATCCAAGACAAGACGACCAACCTCATTTCGTACCAATCTATTATAATCGCATGGCTGGCGACTGCCTTGAATAAATATCGGACAACTCATACATACATACAAAGGCAACAAAAAATTTTAATACATTGCCTGCCCTGCACATTCTTCGCTAATACGAACACACAACACCGTCTATACATTGAAAACATCAAATATAATACACTCTAAACTATCTCTCCACAAAAACAACAAAACAAAATATTCAATATCTATGAGATAATGAAGTTCTCAACAAATGCTTTCGCATTTTCGCAATACATGAATCCAACTAACATGTCTGTCTCTATCGAACTATCCTCTGTAAAGCAAGTTTTGATCAAAAAACGAATTTTATGTATATCCCTAGTATCAATGTGCTCCAAATCTGTTTTCAGATTTCCAACAATGCATTCTCTCCCGTTGTAATCTTTAATATCTCAAGACATAACATGATGACACAAGATATATTTTTCATTGTAATCAATGCATATTAAAACAAAACTTAACACAGCACATAATTCATAAATTGTGAAAAATGACTTTCCATACTGCATTCGATCATAGCTATGACCATAGATCAAACAACGAATTCTTAATCCAGCGACCATGTACTATTGATAAAATATGCAACAAAGAGAAAACAATCAAAGCAATCATGAGTGCATTATCAATAAACATTCAAATATCAGCATGAATTAGAAAGTTACACCGTTCATTTCAAATATTCCGCCTCTTACACTTCATCCTTCATCGAGACTATAAAGGGGAAAATTCCACCTACCGATACGATAGATTGAAGCTATTAACGAATAATGTGTTGTTGCATAGCCGTATATTCAAGTCATCGACACTCGGAAGAGGAATTTGGTGTCATTAATAAAATTCTCAGCATCCCCATACGCATAACTATCGAAAGAGTTACCATTCGACGCTTTACTAGCTTAAGCATTTCTGACCATGGCACACACAAGATGCACAGCCATACCCAAAGAAGAAAAGCTCAAAAAATAGAGGATGATACGAAAAGAAAACGATCAGGGAGAACATATTGCTCTCCCCGACCGCCAAGAAGTTCCTCTTATTTCTTTCCTAATATCTCGCTGATATGCTTTACTTGAATCTTGCGCCCTTGTTTATGAGCGCCACCGCGAAGTTGCAGAACGCATCCAGGGCAATCGGTGACAAGAATTTCAGCACCGGCCTCCTCGGCAGCATTGAGTTTGTTGTTGAGCAACTCCTTCGACAGTTCCGGGAACTTCATGGAGAAGGAACCGCCGAAACCACAGCAAACCTCTTCTTCCGTTGTCGGCACGTAGTCGAGACCGGCCTTGGCAAGAAGATCACGCGGTGCTTGGCGCACACCCAACTCACGGCACAAGTGGCACGGCGCATGGTATGCGGCTTTGACCGGGGCCTGCTGCACCACATCTTCCGTTCGAGTTTCGAGCACATCATTGATGAACGTACTAAAATCGACCACTTTGCGCGTAAACGCATCAAGACGAGTGATGAGCGCAGGATCGCCGGCCAGAATGTTCTTGTACCCATGGGTCAGATGTGAGGCACAAGAGGCGCACAACGTTAAAATGTAATCATAGTCGTCCGGGTTGAACGCTTTGACATTCTGCAACGCCACCTTCTTGGCCGCGTCCTTTTCACCCATCATAGCCACGGGCAAACCGCAGCACGATTGATCCACAGGAAATTCGACATTGACGCCGCTCTTATCGAGGAACGCTACGGCCGCTTCAAGTTGCTCGGGATAAATAAAATCCTGGGCGCAACCGGCAAAAATCGCAACCTTGAGGCCACCAGGCTTGGTTGACGGTTTGATCGCCGGGAAACGGTCACGGAACGGCTTTTCAGCAATAGTCGGGAGAGCCCGGAAGTTATGCTTGCTCGAAAAGATCAACGGTAAATGCCGCAGATATCCGGCATCAGCCGATATGGGCTTTTGCGCTGCCTTGGCCGAACGGAGCAACGTATGAAAAAGTTTGCGATTGGAGAGAACTTGACCAAGTAAACGGCTTTGCAGCGGGCGTCCTTCTTCTTCCTGAATGCGTGCATGAATATCTTTGATCAAGCGAGGCAGATCAATGCCACCGGCGCAGATATCTTTGCAGGCGCCACAGGCGATACAGTTTTGGACAAGGTTCTTGGCCTTATCCTTGCCATGGAAGAAGTAGGTCAATAGCAAACCGATGGCACCAATGTAGACATGGCCAAGCTTATGCCCGCCAACGAGTCGGTACACCGGGCAGACATTGGCGCAGGCTCCGCACCGTACGCAACGCAGAATGGTCGAAAAAAGAGGATCCTCAGCCAAAGCCCGACGCCCATTATCAAGAAAGACGATATGGATTTCTTTCGTCGGATATCCCGGAATCGTCATGGGCGTGGCTCCACTGATCCAGGTGACATACGATGTAATCGCCTGGCCTGTGGCATTCTTGGGGAGGACGCGTAACAGCTTGATAGCATCATCCGAGCTTGAAATGAGCTTGTCCAGACCGACAAGAGCAACATGAATGCGTGGCAGCGTGGACACCATACGCGCGTTGCCTTCATTGGTCACGATACCAAGAGTGCCGGACTCGGCAACAGCAAAGTTGGCACCGGTAATTCCCATGTCGGCCTCTACAAACTTGCGTCTCAGTTGGCTCCGTGCCACTTTGACAAGTTTGCCGATGTCGGCTTCCTGGGGTTGTTTCGTCACATCGGAAAACAGGTCTTTGACTTGATGGCGCGACAGGTGAATGGCCGGCATGACCATGTGCGACGGACCTTCGTGGCGTAATTGAATAATCCATTCACCAAGATCGGTTTCCACCACTTCAAGATTGTCCTTCTCCAAACGTACATTGAGGTGGGTTTCCTCAGCCGTCATGGACTTGGATTTGATCACCCGCTTCACTCCGCCTTCCTTGGCGATACGGGCTATAATCTCGTTGGCTTCGTCCGCGGTTTTCGCCATGTGGACAACGACACCACGCTTTTCCGCTTCGGTTTTAAACTGCTCATACAGCTCGTCCATTTTCTTGGCGGCAGCATCTTTGATGACAGCACCTTCAGCGACCAGAGCGCGAAAGTCGTAATCGGCAAAAGCGCGTTGCCGACCGGCGGGGTACGCTTTGGCAAAGGCATCAAGCGCAGCTCGCAAAAATTCGTTATCCAGGGATTCACGCAGTTCGTCTTTGTATTGTTTCAAGGAATCAGCAGTTTGCATAAGAATTACGCCTCCACAAGCACGATGTGCAGTTCCAGGGGACCATGAACGCCAAGAGCGAGGACGCGCTCAATATCAGCCGTACGGCTCGCACCCGTAATAAACGCGGAATAATCGGGGCCGGCCATACGTGCTTTCAACTCAGCTTCCAAATCCTCAGCTCTGTCGACAATTTCAGAAATTGGCAACGCCACGACATGTGTTTCACACAGCATGGTGGTCAAACGGATATCTTCATCCGTAGACGGGACGAACAAAGAGCCAGTTTCGGCAATACCTGCAGCGGCAATCGAGAAACCGACTTCAAAACCGGCAACCTGGTCGCGCAAGTGATCCTGGACGAAACGAATATTCTTTTCCGTGCATGCCGTCGCCAACGACTCGCGCACCGCTTTGGGTAAACTGGGAGCGGCAACGCTTTTGCTGTCACGCGAACGGCACAGCAAAGACGCTTCTTCGCTCAAATTCGCTTCATCACCTCCAAGCAATAGGAGGCAGCTGTCCATGGAATCCGCCAGACCGACTGCGTAGACGGCAGCTTCTTCCATAGAAGACGCTTTCGTTACCGTCGCAGAAACAGCCTGCGCTTTCGCAACAAAGGTTTCAATCCGTTCTTCCGGGGACATGGGAAACATCGGGGACATCATGGTCTCCTGGAACTCCTCACCGCCTAGAGGAGCCTATGCTTTTTTTTCGGCCTGTGCCTGAATGGCTGTAATGGCCACGGTGTTGACGATATCGGGCACAGAGCACCCGCGGGACAGGTCGTTCACCGGTTTACGCAGGCCCTGAAGAATTGGGCCGATGGCCACTGCTTGAGCCGCACGTTGAACCGCTTTGTACGTATTGTTACCCGTATTCAAGTCGGGGAAGATGAAGACCGTCGCATGTCCAGCGACCTGAGAATTCGGCAATTTGGTCATTGCCACGGCAGGGTCAACAGCCGCATCGTACTGAATGGGCCCTTCAAGGGGCAGATCCGGAGCCATTTCTTTCGCAATGCGAGCGGCTTCTTTGACCTTTTCCACTTCTTCGCCCTTACCGGACGCTCCTGTGGAGTAGGACAACATAGCGACTTTGGGGTCGACGCCAAAAATGGTCGCCGTCTGAGCAGAAACCACGGCAATTTCAGCAAGCTGTTGCGCTGTGGGGCTTGGGTTAACGGCGCAGTCACCAAAGACAAGCACACGATCTTTCAAGCACATGAGAAAGACGCTGGAGACAATGGATGCACCCGGCTTCGTTTTCACGAATTCAAAAGCGGGACGAATGGTTTGCGCCGTAGTGGTTTCCGAACCCGAAACCATACCGTCGGCATCGCCTTTATACACCATCATCGTGCCAAAATACGTCGGATCGCTCATGCGGTCGCGAGCATCAGACTGACGGATGCCTTTGTGCTTGCGCAGTTCAAAGTACGTGGAGACATAGTCATCAAACAGACTGGACTCTTCAGGATTGATGATGGTTGCACCTTCAATCGCAGCCCCACACGCCGAGGCTTTTGCCCGCACTTCTTCCGGTTTGCCGATCAAAGTAATGTCGGCCACCCCACGACGCAGCAGGATATCCGTTGCTTGCAAAATGCGTTCGCCCGAACCTTCAGGCATGACAATGCGTTGCTTTTCGGCTTTAGCTTTTTCCACCAGACCGAATTCGAACATTTTGGGCGTGACGCGGACAGACTTCCGGGCATCGAGACGGCTCCGCAATTCCTTCACGTTGACGTGTGCTTCAAAGACACCCAACGCGGTAGCGATTTTGCGCTGATCTTCGGGATCAATGCGGCCATAAAGCTGCCCAAGAATGCGGCTGGCCTTGTAGGTGTGCTCTTTGACAGATAAAATAGAAACAGGCACGCCGGTCCACCCTTCAATAAGGCGGTGAACATTACGGCTCGGCTGCAAACCGCCCGTGAGAAGCACACCGGAAATATCAGCATACGACGTCGACAGCCGGGATGCGAGACAGGCTAAAATAATGTCTTCACGATCGCCGGGGGTAATAACGAGCGACGACGGTTCGATGTATTCGAGAAAGTTTCCCACCTGCATAGCCGCGATGACATAGTCCCCGACCAAAGCATCAAGTCGACCATGACCATAGAGCACATCGGCCTTCAGCCATTTTCGAACGCTGTCCATGCTCGGGTTACCCAGCGTGGGTTCTTCAGGAATGAGGTGAATGAGGCAGTCGGGTTCACCGGTACGTTTACAGGTCAGGGCCGAACGAATCGCTTCCAGATCGCTTGATTTAACCCGGTTGATGATAGCGGCAAGGACGTCGAGTCGCTTTTCATAAAATGTGTCGATAGCCAGCCGGGTAGAGCTTACAATATCATCGGGGTCTTTCCCGTTGGCATTGGTTACCAGCGCAACAGGGCTTCCGATGTTTGCGGCAATTTCCGCATTGATATCAAATTCAAATGCCGGATCATGTCCTAAGTAGTCCGTGCCCTCGCAAACGATGAAATCATATTCGGATTCGAGTTTCTTATACCGGGACAAGATTGTTTCAATAAGCTCATTGGTGCGGCCAGCATTCACAAGGTCGCGAGCCTGTCGTAGGGTGTAAACATGGGTATCTTCATACGCCATATCGAGATGGAAGTGGCTCAAGATCAAACTAATATCATGATCCTTCACATCTTCAGGGTAACTGGTAATGATGGGTCGGAAAAAAGCTACACGGCCGACGTCACGAAGAAGTAATTGCATAAAACCGAGGCAAATCGCCGATTTGCCACTTTTTTGCTCTGTTGCCGTGATATAAACGCTTTTTGCCATAAATGTTCTCCTTGCTCGTGTTTTTTTGGGGGAAATATTACCGCGTGATTTGGAATTAACGACCTCAATAAATAAGCCAACCAGCCACTACACCCCAAGGGCTGGGTGTCGTCAAGTCCTCAACATGAAGAAGCCGGCCGGCTTGACCGGCTTTTCATGTCAGCGGATTGTGACACGCGGATTACGAGCTCAGGGTTTCGGCATAAAGTTCCACGGCGTGACGAACAGGAGTTTTCGCTCCCTTTCGCGAGAGTTGATCACTCAACTGCATCATGCACGCAGGACAGCCTGTGGCCACGACATTGGCCTGTGAATCGATGACATTCTGCGCTTTAGCCTCACCAATCGCCGTTGACATCTCTGGAAATTTAACGGTGAAGCTGCCGCCGCAACCACAGCATGACGCGGCATCTGCCATTTCTACATACTCATACGTCTTCGTCGCAGCCAAAAGAGTGCGAGGTTGCGTCGTAACGCCCATGGAATTCCGTAAATGGCAAGGGTCATGCCAGGTAACAGCGGGTATACCAGCCTGTTTGTCCACAGCTTTGACGCCAACGACATCCACCAAGAATTGCGTAATATCCATCACCTTGGGCGCAAGCTGCAAGGCGCGACGCTTGTCATAGGGTCGGGAGTATTCAGGCCAGAGTTTTTTGATGGTAGAAGCGCAGGTTGCGCAGGGGGTAACGAGATAGTCAAACTCGACACCGTCGAACAAATCCAGGTTTTCCCGGACAAGCTCCTCAAATCCTTCGTGTTCGCCGGATGACAATCCGGGAATACCACAGCACGCCATATTTTCAGGCATGAAGACCCCAACGCCGTGATAATCAAACACTTTCAGACAGGCGTGACCAACTTCGGGAAACATCTTATCCACCACGCATCCCGGATAGAATGCCACTGTGACCCCAGACGCACCAGGCTTTGTCATCCGTTTGGGAACGTCGGCATGAAACGGCGTCTGGGCCAACTTCTTAAAATGACGGTCACCGACGAGGGGAGCCTGAAAGCGAGCGCACGATGTGCCCAAGGTTTCGTTGGCTTCCTTGGTAAAAAGCCCCTGAAACTTGGATGCTACGCTCACCAGGCTGTTGAACAACGTCGGGTTGGTCAACAACTTTTGGAAAGCCAAACGCTGAACCGAAGACATTCCAAAGTATCCGGTGAGAATAGCCCGTGCTTTAAAGAAAATATCCGTCACTTTGACGCCACTGGGACAGTTGGCTTCACACGTACCACACATCAAACATTTATTGATGAGCTTGTTCACCTTTTCCGGCTCAGTGAACATTTCCGAAGCCAGACCATCCAATAATGCCAGCTTACCGCGAGTGACATCCGTTTCACGACCGGTCTGCTTGAAGACCGGACACACAGCCTGACACATGCCGCATCGCATGCAGTTGACAAGCTGGTCGTCCAGCTCTTTCATCATCATTGCAAGTCGTTTTACATCAGCCATGGGAACCTCCTACTCGGCCAAAAGTGGGCCCAGGATTTTGCCGGGATTGAGGATACCCTTGGGATCGAGGACGGACTTCATTCTGCGGCAATATTCAATTGTCGCCCGGCTCGTTTCTTGTTCCATGTACTTGGACTTGGCGATACCGATGCCATGTTCACCCGAAAGCGTTCCACCGAGCGCCAGTGCTTCGTCAAAAATGGCGTCAATGGCTTCTTCGACGCGAACCCATTCGTCATGGTTGCGTTTATCCGTTAAAATGGTCGGATGCAGATTGCCGTCGCCAGCATGGCCGAACGTGCCGATAGTGAGATCATAGCGTTTGGCAATCTTGTCCAAAGCTTCCATCATGGCCGGAATCTTGGAACGGGGAACAGTGGCGTCTTCAAGCACGCAGGTAGGTTTCAGCTTAGCCAACGCCGGCAAGGCATCGCGGCGCGCTTGCCATACTTTGTTGCGTTCAGCCGCATCTTTGGCCACGGAAACACTTTTTGCACCGTTCTTTTTACAGATATCTTCCACCATGGCGGCTTCGTCTTCCACCTGTCCGGGGTGGCCATCGACTTCAATGAGCAGCATGGCCTGCGCTTCAACGGGAAGCCCGGCTTTCCGGAAATTTTCAACCGTGCGAATAGTAAAATTATCCATAAATTCCAACGTCGCCGGCACGATCTTCGCGGCAATGATGGCGGCAACAGTGCGCGAAGCGCTCATGACGTCGTCGAAGACGGCCATCATGGACTTAGCGGTTTGCGGAGGAGGAACGAGTTTGAGGGTGATCTTTTCAAAAACCCCAAGCGTTCCTTCGGAAGCCACCATAAGCCCGGAAAGGTTGTATCCCGTCACGCACTTCACGGTTTTGGAACCGGTTTTCACCAACTCGCCATTGACGTCGAAGAAGTCCACGCCCATGACATAATCTTTCGTGACCCCATATTTAAGACCACGCAATCCACCAGCGTTTTCCGCAACGTTACCGCCGAGGGTAGACACGGTCTGTGAACCTGGATCAGGAGGATAGAACAGACCACGTTTCGCCACTTCAGCGGCAAAGGGGGCCGTTATAACGCCGGGTTCAACAACAGCGTAGAGATCTTCTTCGTTGATCTCGAGAATTTTATTCAGCGCATTCGTCAAGATAACAGCGCCACCTTTGGACGGGATGGTGCCACCGGACAGGTTCGTCCCCGAACCACGTACCGTGATGGGAAAGCCGTTCTCGTTGCACAGCTTAACGCATTTCCCCAACTGCTCGCGGCTGGTGGGACGCAGGGCAAAGCCGGGAACACGTTGATCCAAAGGGGCGGCATCATAAGAATATGCGTGCAGGTCGGCTTCCTCGGTCATGACATTCTGTTCGCCCACGATGGCAGCAAAATCTTTTTTCAGAGCATCACTCAGCATGAATACACCTCGTTTTGTTGGCGAAGCCCGCAGCCCCATGCCGACGGGCTTCGCTTGATGGGGGATTTAACTCGGTTTTACAATTCTGCTTAGAAGATACCAGGGAAAAGGACGTAACAGAAGATCAAACCCATAATGCCGACAACAAGACCGTAGAGCACCAACGGAATGGCGTTGCGTCGAATAATGACGCCTTCCATACCTACCAAACCAACGGTAGCCGATGCGGCAACGATGTTGTGGATACAAACCATGTTACCCATGGCGCCGCCAACAGCCTGCAAAGCAACAACAATCTGATGGGGCAAGCCAAGGTTACTGGCCACACCGTACTGAAATTCAGCAAAGAGCAAGTCGGAAACCGTGTTGGAGCCAGTGATGAACGAACCGAGTGCGCCGACAAAGGAAGCAAACATCGGCCAGGTGCTCCCGGCAATACCAGCAACCGCTTGGGCCATACACAGTGGCATGGAGGGGATACCGATGCTGTTGTTGGCGCTCTGTCGAAAAATCGCAACCAGGGCGACGGAGAAAAGCAACGCGATGGTGGGGTTTTTCATGCGCTTAATGGAATCGCCCCAGGCAGCCTTGACTTTTTCAGGTTTCATGCGGTGCAGGAAAATGGTCAGAATGGCAACCAGCGTAAAAGGAATGGTTCCGGGGAGATACAGCGGTTTGATATTGTAGCTGACCGTGTCGTAACCCAGGATATGGCTCCAGGTGAGCGAAAGCGAAGTAACCCAGCCTTTGAAGGGCAGGGTATTCAAACGCGTAAGAACAAGCAGGACACCGATGAGGATGTACGGCAACCATGCCATGAACTGGCTCATGTGGGCTTTGTATTCGCAATTATCTTCACTGGAAATTTCACCGGTCCATTCAGCTTCCCAGTTCGATTGCGGACCGAAATCCCAAACGTCTTTAGGCAGAAACAGACCTTTTTTAGCCGCCGAAACAACGATACCCAAACCAATCAGGCCACCGAGCAGCGAGGGAAACTCCACACCGAAAACGTATGCCGTAATAATGTAGGGAACACCGAATGCCGTAGAGGCGAACAACGAGAACTTCAGCGCGCCAAAGCCTTCAGACCACTTTTTATTCTGACCGAAAAAGCGGGTCATGAAACAAATGGTGAACAAGGGCAAAATGTAAATCATGACCAAGTGGAAGGTGGCAGACCATTTCCCGACGAGGAACATGAATTGTTCCACGCTGGCGACATTCATGGACGTTCCCGAAGCAATGGCTTCCGTCAAAACGGTCTTCAGCGGGGTGAGGCCAAGTAAGATAGGCGTACCGACCGCACCAAAGGTAACCGGCATAGAGTTGAGAATCAGACAAACCATGGCCGCGGCAAGGGCCGGGAAACCAAGAGAAAGCAACAGCGGAGCAGCGATGGCGGCCGGGGTACCGAAACCGGCGGCGCCTTCAATGAACGCGGCGAAGACGAAGGCGATGATGAGTACCTGGATTCGGCGGTCACGGGAGATGCCGTGAAATCCGCAGTTAATGGTTTCCATCGCGCCTGAGTCGCGTAGAGTGTAGAGAATGATAATCGCACCGAAAACAATGATGAGGACGTTAAAGGCTGTTCCGAATCCGCTCAAGGTGGAGGCGAGAACGAAGCCAATGTCCATTTTCCAAAACACCATACCAAAAATTGCCGTCACCAACCATGCCAGCGGCATGGCTTTGGTTGCGGGCCAACGCATGCCCGACATAAGGATAAGCGCTAAGACGATGGGTACGAAAGCGATCAGAGCAAGCACACCGATTGACATGAGATCCTCCACATTTGTCGCGCCGTTTTCACAGGTTTGGAACATCACCACGCTCGACGCGCAGCATAACGTTGTGATGTTCTGGAGGATTATGCTCCGGCGCTACGACCGCCTTCTCAAACGCTGTGAACGGGAAGCCGGACTCCCATGATGGGGAGCCCGACCCCATAATTCCGTTCCACTGCGCAGAAACGCGCGGTGGTATCAGGAAAAAAGCGATTTCATCCAATAACGATGCATCTCTTTTCTCCTGATGCCGGAGGATCTCCTCACATATTACTTTCCGGCTCGACCATCGTCACAGGCTTCACCTGATTCTGGACGGGCCATTTCCCCAGTTTCCGCGACTTCACACACCGGATTCACCGCGGTATCGTCGGTGGTTGCGACCGATTCAGCCGAAACCGAGACGTCATAAGGATTGTGTTCGGCCAGCAGCGAAAGAATTTCAAAACGGCTGAGAATTTCCTTCTCAATCGCTTTACGCAGTTTGGCCGATTCCTCAGGAGCTATTTTTTCCAAGAGGCCGTAGCGGTTTTCCCCAGCCAGGAATTCCTGAAGGGAGCCGTTGGGGGCTTTGGAATCGAGCGTGAACGGATTTTTACCTTCAAGAGCAAGCAGCGGATTGTAGCGGAACAGCGGCCAGTAGCCGGATTCCACGGCCAGCTTGGTTTCAAGCTGAGTTTTACCCATTCCCTTGCGAATCCCCTGGTTGATGCAGGGGGCGTACGCCAGGATAATGGACGGTCCGGGGTAAGATTCAGCTTCTTTGAAGGCCTTGAGCATCTGCTGCTTATTGGCGCCCATGCCAACTGTCGCCACATAGACATAGCCGTAGGTCATGGCCATGCGGGCGAGATCTTTTTTCGCGGTCTTTTTGCCCGATGCGGCAAACTTGGCGATCGCGCCGGTCGGCGTGGCTTTGGAGGACTGCCCACCTGTGTTGGAGTACACTTCCGTGTCCATGACCAGAACGTTGACGTCTTCACCCGAAGCAATGACGTGATCCAGTCCGCCGTAGCCGATATCGTAGGCCCAGCCGTCACCACCGAAAATCCAGACGGATTTCTTGGTGAAGAGATCGGACATGGAAGCTATTTCAGCCAAAGCCGGATCGCTGGTGTCGGCCAACAACGCTTTAAGCTTGTCACCAAAGACACGGGACTGTTCCGGATCGTTCTTATTGGCCAACCATCCATCCATGGCGTCACGCAGGTCACCGGAGGCGCCTTCCAAGGATTTTTCCATGCAGGCTGCCAAGTAATCGCGACGCTGATTGACAGACATGTTCATGCCGTAGCCAAATTCAGCGGCATCTTCGAACAAAGAGTTGCCCCAGGCCGGGCCGTGACCATTTTTGTTGGTGCAGTACGGCGTGGTGGGAGCGGAAGCACCCCAAATGGATGAGCATCCTGTGGCGTTGGCAATGTACATCCGTTCCCCGAAGAGTTGCGTCAGCACGCGAACATACGGGGTTTCACCGCAACCCGAGCAGGCACCCGAGAATTCCATGAGAGGTTTCTGGAACTGGCTGCCCTTCACGGAATCGCGAGGCATGATGTCGTCTTTCAAGGAGATGGCATCGGCAAAGTCGAAATTCGGGACTTCACTGTCGGTCTGAGTTGCCAGAGGCTTCATAACCAGGGCCGATTCTTTAGCCGGACAGATGTCGGCGCAGTTACCACAACCCAGGCAGTCGAGCGTATTGATCTGAATACGGAACTTGAGCCCCTTGAGGCCTTTGCCTTTGGCTTCCAGCGTATCGAACGTACCGGGCGCTCCGGCAAGTTCTTCTTCCGTTGCCAAGACCGGCACAATGGCGCTGTGAGGGCAGACAAACGCACATTGGTTACACTGAATGCAGTTGTCTTTGACCCACTCGGGGACATTGATGGCAACACCGCGTTTTTCGTACTTGGACGTTCCCGAAGGCATGGTGCCATCGGCGGCAAAGGCGGAAACGGGGAGTGTATCGCCCTTCTGCGCCAAGATGGGGCGCATGACGTTTTTGACGTAGTCGGGTTCGTCCGCGTGGTTGACTGTTTCATCAGCCAAATCAGCCCAGCCAGCGGGATAGGCCACGTCTTTGAGGTTGGCGATAGCGCCGTCAACAGCGGCGATGTTCATGTTAACAATTTTATCGCCCTTCTTGCCGTACGCTTTTTTGATAGATTCCTTCAGGTAGGCAACGGCCTGGTCAAAATCGATGACGTTAGCCAATTTGAAGAAGGCGGTCTGCATGATCATGTTGATGCGTCCACCCAGGCCGACACCGGCGGCAATGGACACAGCATCGATGGTGTAGAACTTGATCTTTTTGGACGCGATAGTCTTCTTCAGCGAAGCAGGCAGATGTGTTTCCAGTGCGTCGAGATCCCAAGCACAGTTAAGGAGGAATGTTCCGCCCTCTTTGATGCCTTCAAGCAAGTCATACATGGTCACATAGCTCGGATTGTGGCAGGCCACATAATCGGGCTTGGTGACGAGGTAGGTGGACTGAATGGGAGACGGTCCGAAACGCAAGTGCGAGATGGTGATGCCACCGGACTTTTTGGAGTCGTACGCAAAATAGCCCTGGGCATAGAGCTCGGTCTTGTCGCCGATGATCTTGATGGCCTGCTTGTTCGCGCCAACGGTTCCGTCGGAACCCAGGCCCCAGAACTTGCACTGAATGGCACCGGCCGGGGTGGTATCGGCGAAATCGGCATCAATGGGCAACGAGGAGTTTGTCACGTCGTCGACGATACCGACGGTGAAATGATTCTTCGGTGCATCGGCATCCATGTTGGCAAAAACAGCGGCTACCATGGCCGGGTTGAACTCTTTGGAGCCAAGGCCGTAGCGGCCGGCAAGGAGCTTCACCGAGCGGCCGGCTTCAAGGCAGGCCGAGGCAACGTCGAGGTACAAGGGATCGCCAGCGGCGCCGGGTTCTTTCGTGCGATCGAGCACCGTGACAACCTTGGCCGACGCGGGGATGGCGGCGAGAACGGCTTCGTTGACGAAAGGACGGTACAACCGCACTTTAACCAAACCGACTTTTTCGCCCTTGGCCACCAGCGCATTGACGACTTCTTCAATGGTTTCACAACCGGAGCCCATAGCGATGATCACGCGTTCAGCGTCGGCAGCACCAACATAGTCGAACAAATTGTATTCACGACCAGTCAGTTCGGCGACCTGCTTCATCACCTCGGAGACGATGCCGGGCACGGCGTTGTAATACGAATTGGCAGCTTCGCGACCTTGGAAGTAAATATCGGGGTTTTGCGCCGTACCGCGAATATTCGGATGTTCCGGATTCATTGAGCGGGTACGGAATTTGGCCAAGGCGTCTTTATCGACAAGTGCGGCCATATCATCATAGTCGGAGACTTCAATCTTTTGGATCTCGTGAGACGTACGGAATCCATCAAAGAAATGCACGAAGGGCAGGCTTGCTTTCAGCGTGGCCAAATGCGCAACAAGCGCCATATCGTGGGCTTCTTGCACCGAAGCCGACGCGAGCAAGGCAAAACCAGTCTGGCGAGCAGCCATGACGTCGGCATGGTCACCGAAGATCGACAGGGCATGCGCAGCCAGAGCGCGAGCCGAAACATGAAAAACCGCGGGAAGCAATTCACCGGCGATTTTGTACATATTGGGGATCATGAGGAGCAGGCCCTGAGAGGCCGTGAAGGTCGTGGTCAACGATCCGGCAGCCAGAGAACCGTGAACGGCACCGGCGGCACCGGCTTCAGACTGGAGTTCGCGAACAAGCAGTTTTTCACCAAAAATGTTCTCGCGGCCGGCGGCGGCCCAGTCGTCACAAACTTCGCCCATAGTCGAGGACGGAGTGATGGGATAAATAGCGGCAACTTCGCTCATGGCGTAGGCCACATATGAGGTGGCGGTGTTGCCGTCGACTGTCATCGTCTTCTTGGACACGAAATCCTCCTTCGAGATATCGTCAGTGTTTCCACATAAACCTCGGCCTGCCGTCAGGGACGCGTATGAAACGACGACAAACCGAGGTAAACTGCCAGGGCAGGGGTGTGGGTACGTGGGTAGCCTGCGTGCTGAGGCTATGGGGGCAACCCCGGCAGTGATGCACATAAGGCAAGACCCGTGCCAGGAAGGTGATTCGAGAGTCAAAATGAATAATTCTAATTAATTATGATTGATTGGTCGGTCAACTGCGTAAGGCTTTGAGAAAATTAAGAATCAGAAAAAACAGAGCAGAGTCTTAAATTCTGGAAAATCAGAATAAAGAGAGGGAAGTTTTCTGGTTTTTTGGAATCGGTTCAAACGTGAAAGCCATGAATCGCCTTCACAATCATTTGTCGTTGACCTCTAAAACTCTTTTTAGAATTGCTTCTGCCCTCGGGACAGTTTCAGTACAACAAACGCCTCAAGCCAATGAGGCATTTACACGACACTCCTTCAGGAAGAGCTCAACAGTGTCTAACTCTAACTGAATATTCCATTCTCCTCTGACACCTTCTCAATATCTGCGATGCCATTCAGGTTCGGCACACGCCGCCGTGAAGCTGACTAACGCAAAAGAAAGCGTTCCATTCATTTTTTCATAGAACAACCTCAAAATGTTCCATATTCAACCTCTTCATCATCTTGAAATGGGTCGATCGGGAGTGGGGTCTTTTTATTTTGCTGATGTTGTTGATGGAGTTTCTTGCAAAGAGCGTATGTTCTTTGGGCTGAAGCGGTAAACCCCATAAGAGAAAATCTGAGAAATATCGGATTGAGCTTGGTATGTATTTTAAAGAAAATCGATCTCCCATAAACCATGTCTTGGAGAAGACCTTGCGGATTGGAAAATTTCTGGAATGCTATTTCATAGAGCCCGGTATTGCTGAAAAGATTAAGAACATACCTGAATTTATGTATTCGTCTTTCATCAACTCTCCCTTCAGCTATCAAATTCTCTTTTGATGTATTTCTTTCACCGCCATACCTCCCGAGAATACTCATATACTGAATACTACAATTGCGTGGTGATCTCCACAGGTAAAGCGTTTCCCCGTAAGCACATTGCTGACATGGAGTTGATGCAACAGCCATAACTTCCTTTTCAGTATCTAAAATAAAAGATTTCCACGCCTTACTCGATTTAAGCTGTGAAGTCGTATTCTCTGCAAGACCTTGAACGGAAAAGCTGAGAAAAATCAGAATGAAGAAACAGTATCTGATAAGCATACGCCCCTCTTTGAATAAAGCTGTCTCCGTTACGAAAATACAAATCTATGAAAGATTACAATAAAATGACACTCCTTGAGGAAAAGGCATGCGAATTCCATCAATATGGGGATACTTTTTCTCTGTAGCACGAATTTCGATTGGTATACAAGAGATGGTAAAGAAAAAGCAGTGAATCTCAACTTGATTTCAATTGGATCGACTCTTTCTCACCGTCATCAAGGCCTGTGGAGGCCACAAATTATCGATACGTTCATGAACGCAATCTTCCGCTTCTGAAATGAATTGAATGCTCTTTTCGAGCACTCAGTAAAGAGTGTTCTCCTATACCATGCAATACATACTAATGAAGTACACATTGACACGTTCCCATCAATATGGATGTTCTTTTTCAAAAATAAAATTAATGCAGAACAAATACAGCAAGGTGTCAATCTCAGATGGCTCAATTTTAAAATGATACTCTAAATAGTCATGAATTTTCATTAAATTATGGAACATGACCAGCCTTCGTTTAATATATTACAAAAATGAACACAACGCCCGCAGCGCTTCCTGATGATTCAAAAACACAAAGCATACACTAAAAAATAACACTTAAATACAAACATTTAAACTAACACCATTACATTTACAACAGATACCAACTTGACATTCACCATGCCACAAAATACTTTTTTGTAAATTTATGAAATGCCTACCCCGTCGTGAGACGGGTGTGTTCGGAAAGCTACGGGTCTCATACCACAGGGAGATAGCCGAGCTGCAAGCCAATCAGGAATACTGATTGGCATTTTTTTTGGCCATGCGTTGGTTATAAACTATGATTCTATAGCGATCTATTATCATGGAGATTGCAATGAGTATGCTTGAGGTTGAAAGAGAAAATCTTCTTAAAATGATGCCTGCTGTTTCTGTATATAAAGAGAAACTAAAAACATTTGATAGGCAATGGGTGAAGATAACACTCACAGGAAAAATAAATTCCAATAGAGTTGCCTCCACATTGATAGATTTCATGGAGACAACGCAAAACAAGTTTTTATCATTGCAGGAGAACCTTATTCACGAGTTAGTGAATAAAAATTGTGAAAAAATTACGCAGGAAATGACGAACCTTTCACAGGTTGCCATCGACATTTTAAAACGCAACCTTTTTGAAAGGACTGCAGATGTTGGCTTTTTGGCAACGGATGATGATATTGTTCAATTCTTAATTGAGGGGAATTCGAGCACAGAGCACACCAATGACATTGAAAATCGTCTCCGCGAGTACCAAGAGAAATACACGGTCTATGAAGAAATCATAATTTTTGACAATTCCGGAAATGTTTGTGCACATCTCGACAAGAGCTCAGATATACGCACCAGTCATGATCCCGTCCTTTCGCAAGCCGCCTTGCATGATGGATATATTGAAACCTTCAACGCATCGGATATGCGACCGTCACAAGAACGTGCCCTCATCTATTCCCATCGCATTGTTCACCCCGAATATGGGACACCGCTGGGAACGCTCTGTTTATGCTTTGATTTTGCGGGGGAAATGGACGGCATCTACAAGCAGCTTATCCAAAAAGAACGCATCATTATCTGCATTCTCAACGACCAAGGACACGTCATTTCAAGCAGTGATCCTCAAACAGTACCGCTTGATTCCCACCAATCCATGGTGCTGGGGAAAGAATTCCAGCTCGTAAGAATCGACAATACCCTCTATTTGGCAAAAACAGCAGAAACAAACGGCTACCAAGGATTCTTTGGACTCCCTTGGTTTGGTCACATTCTGTATCCCCTTGAGCTCGCTTTCGGCAAAAGAAATGGCCTCGACGTTGCCACATCGTGTGATGTCCGCAACACCAATCTCTTTGCCGGCTCACTCCGACAAATCGATGAGGACGCCGATGATATACTGAGTGATCTTGGCCTGGTTGTTTTGAATGGCGAGGTCATGGCGGCCAAACAGATTGTCAATGCAGATCCCGTCATCTGTCAGGAGGCCAATGCACTCCCCCCGGTCCTCGACGCCATTCACCAAGTCGGCGAACATATTCGTGACTTGTTCTCGGAATCGATATCGAGTTTGCTCAACACCGTGCTCTCCTCCCGGCTTGATGATATGAAGTTCCAAGCGTCGTTGGCCATCGATATTATGGACCGAAACCTCTACGAACGCGCCAATGATTGCCGCTGGTGGGCGCTGAATTCAACGTTTCGGCGAATTCTGTCGCAAAGCTCCATCACAGAGGCAGACAAAAAGCGCTTGGAAGATATATTGGAGTATATCAACTCGCTCTATACGGTCTATACGAATCTTATTTTGTTTGATGCCACTGGACACGTTGTTGCCGCATCATCAAAAAACTCTGCCGTCTTTTTTGGAGATAAGTTGTCCTCCGACTACATTAGGCGGTGTTTGGGGTTATCGGCATCACACGAATATTGTGTTTCGAAATTCAAAACATTCGAAGAGGCTCGCATCGGCAACCAACCTTCGCCGTTCACCTATATTTACAATGCTGCCGTCTTTCATGAACACATTCCCGGCCACGCTGTCGGAGGAATTGCCTTAGTATTTGACAGCGGCCCGCAATTCAAAGCCATGTTGAATGATGCATTACCACGCAATGAGGACGGACGTATCCAAGACGGCTCCCTCGCCTTCTTTCTCGATCGTCACAAACGCATTATCAGCTCAACCTCGGAGGCGTGGAATCCAGGAGACAAGTTCCCCATCGAAGAACAATACGTCTGCATCGACAACGGGAATCTCTGTTCCGATATGGTCACAATTGATGGAAAAAACTACATCCTCGGCTGCACCATGTCGAACGGCTACAGAGAATACAAGCGCGATGGCATCTATACAAATGATGTATTGGCTGCGGTTCTAGTGGAAGTATGAGGAGACGAACGTATTGAATATACTTATGATACCGTTGTAGTATAGGCAACACTGTCAAAGCATGTTTTTTTTCATCAACACATGATCAATACCCGACCTCGACGGCGTTGCTCCGGACCTGCGAACTCATCGAGTCATAACAGGAAGCTTCCATCCCCTGCGGCTTGGCCGGCAGGAGTGAGTTGGCGAGTTCGCGGAAGCCTTCGCTTGTGAGATCAGCTCGGCCGTCAACACAGGGGGCGCATTCTACAATATGACCATGTTGCAGCACAGCGACGCGGTTACTTAGTCTGGAGACGACGCGTAAGTCATGCGAAATAAAAAGGATGCTCATTCCGTGTTCCCGGCCGAGTTTCGCAAGCAACTCCATGACTTGCGCCTGCACAAGCATATCGAGCGAACTGACGGATTCGTCGAGGACCACAATTTCCGGGTTCAGCGCCATGGCGCGTGCGATACAAACCCGTTGCAATTGGCCTCCACTGCAATGGGCAGGGAGTTTACCGGCATCCGAAGCACGAAGTCCAACCATTTCCAACAGCTCCGGCACCTGCTGACGCAATGCCGAACTCCTGGATTGGCCGAAATTACGTAAGGGCTCGGCAATGATGTCTCCCACCCGCATGCGTGGATTCACCGCACCGACAAAATCCTGGAAAACGACTTGGACGTTGCGTCGGTATGTCCACCAATCCGCCCCACGAAGCGTTGCAATATCATGCCCTTTATAACGCACAACACCGGCGTCTGGCCGTTCAAGCCCAAGAAAAAGCCGGCCAAGCGTTGATTTACCGCACCCACTCCGCCCCACCAGCCCCAGGCATTCACCACGATCAAGATATAAAGAAACGTCTGTCAGTACTTCGACCTGCTTACCGCGACTGAAGAACCCACCTTGCCGATAAACTTTTTGGACATGGGATGTTTCGAGAAGTGTCATAGCGTGGCTCCCTCTTGGTGAGCGTCGGCAAAGGCGTGGTGCAAAGCGAAATGCGCATCAAGAAGAGTTACCGTGTAGGGATGTGTCGGTGCATCGAAAATACGTTGAACCGATCCCGACTCCACAATGCGACCGTCGCGCATGACGGCGACAGTATCCGCTATTCTGGCCACAACGGAAAGATCATGGGTAACAAGCAACAATCCGATGTTGCGTTCACGGCGAAGATGATCGAGCAAATCAAGTACCATGGATTGTGCGGGCATATCCAGATCGGTCGTCGGTTCATCTGCCAACAACACACCGGGCGAAGTCACCATAGCCAAAGCAATCATGACGCGCTGCAACATACCACCGCTCATCTGAAAGGGAAAAAGCGGCAACACCGATTCGGGATCATGAAAACCGGCATCGGAAAGCGCCTGCAAGACTGTGTTCCAGTGCTTTTTTTCAGACAAACCGTGTGCGGCGAGCGTTTCACGAAAATGACTTTTAATGGAAAATACCGGGTCAAAACAACTGGAAGGGTTTTGCGGCATCATGCCGACATCCTTTCCACATCGAAAAGTTGGCCGCCCTTTGTACTGAATCGTACCTTCAACAATAACGGCCTTTGCCGGTAAAAGATCCATCACACTCAGGCAGGTCATAGACTTGCCGCACCCGCTTTCGCCAATCAAGCAGAGAACCTGGCCGGCGGAAAGGGACAGGCCCACCTGCTTGATGACGGATTTGGAGCGACCACTCGACACCACGTCGACGCACAGATTGTGGATCGCCAAAAGCGGCTCAGTGGCCATGATCGAGCTCCTCTTGAATGTGGGGGTCAAGATGATCACGCAAGGCGTCCCCAAGGAGATTGAATGCCATGACGGAGAGGAAAATCATGGCTCCTGGGATCAGCATAAGCTGTGGGGCCGTGCGTAAATATTGCCGGGCATCGCCGATCATCACCCCCCATTCGGGCGTGGGAGGTTGGACTCCGAGTCCCAAAAAGGACAGTCCGGAAACATGGAGCATCATATGGCCAACGTCCAATGTCGCAAGCACTGCCATTTGCGCGAGTACCGGGGGCAAGATGTGACGTATAAACAATGGAATACTGCGCGCCCCGGCAACGTGTGCCGCTAAGACGTGTTCTCGATGACGCTGTTGCAGCACCATACCACGTACCATACGTGCATACCAGGCCCAGTGTGTAAAGACGATCGCGATAATCACGTTGATTAAGCCCGTTCCTAAAACCCCAATAAGGAACAGCGCGAGGATAAATGTTGGAAAGGTCAGGACCACGTCGCACATGCGCATAATGCTGGCGTCGATCGCGCCCCCGCAGTAGCCGGAGAGACCGCCGACTGCAAAGGAAAGCACGAGGATGGTACAAACAATAATGGCGACGGACCCCAGAGATGCGCGAGCCCCGTAAAGGATACGCGAATAAATAGAGCGGCCCAAGTGGTCGGTTCCAAACGGTTCCGACAGACTTGGCGGCTCCAGCTTTCGGCTGATATCGGTCAGGTTGGGATTCGTCGTCGCAAGCCACGGCGCGAATGCAGCCATAGATAAGAGTACTACGAGGATGACAATCGCGGCCACGAGCACTTTACGACTCCATAGGGCATGTATCATGACTGTCCCCTGCTGCCGGAAAGGCGGATTCGTGGGTCGGCTACCGCATAAGCAATATCCACGACAAGATTACACGTAACAAAAATAGTGGTCATAACCAGCATGAAACATTGCAACACAGGAAAGTCCCGATTGTAGATGCTGGATACGGCGTAATGTCCCACCCCCGGCCAGGCAAAAACCACTTCCACCACGACCGCACCGCCCAACAATTCACCGATATGCATGCCCGTAGCCGTCAGGATCGGGATAAGTGCATTGACGAACATATGCTTCCAGACAACAACACGCTCCGATACGCCGCGCATGCGAGCATAAAGAACAAAGCGGTGGTGCATGGTTTCCAGCATACTCGCCCGGATGAGTCGTGTATTGACAGCCAGAGACATGACCGCCAGCGTAAAAGCAGGTAAAATCAGATGGGATATTCCGCCTCTCCCGAGAGGAGGCAACCAACCGAGCTCCACGGAAAAGAGCCAGACAAGGAGAAATCCCAGCCAAAAGTTCGGAATGGAAACGCCACTGAAGGCAAACAGACGCGTGAGATGATCTTCAATACTATCTTTGCGTAATGCCGCCCAAACACCCATCAACGTGGAAAAGACCAGCGTAATACCAAGGGATGCGGCGGCCAATTCCAAGGTGGCGGGCAGATAATACAGCATTTCATCGATGACGGGCCGCCCCGTCATATAGGAGCGGCCGAAATCGAGATGGACAGCCTTTGACAACCAGTCCGCGTATTGCACGCCGATGGGTTTATCCAAGCCCAAGGTCTCTCGCGCCATAGCGAGATTTTCAGCCGTTGGCGGAATCCGGGACAGCCGTAAATACGATTGAGCCGGATCGCCTGGAGCCCATCGAAGGATGCAGAAAATCACGAGTGACATGGCCAAAAGCAACACAGGTAACAGTGCGAGACGGCGCACGATATACTTTAACACGGTCGCGTCTCCCCTTTACTACGGAATGGTGTGACGACACGTTTGTTGTGAAGGGAAACGCATCGAAACACCTGCCGATTGGCGTTGCTCATTGCCACGACATCTCCTCGAACGGTACAACTTCTTTAATGAGGGCAAACCCAGGAACGATTAAATCATTCTTATGAACCATGATATTCGTCATATATGTAAGCGGCAGATAGACGGCCTGATCGTGCAATGTGGTCAGAATATCTCGGTAGAGAGCGGACCGGGATGCTTCGTCGGTCGTTGTGAAAACCTGATCGATCTTGGCGTCGATATCCTTTTTCATGGGCAACCCGACTTGGGCTTGATAGTCGGCGTGAGACGGGACGCGCATGCTGCTGACCATGGCGTGCGGTTCATACGGAGGGCCCCACGTATCATTGAATATCATGCCAAACGTCCCGTCCTGCTGGCGTCTTGAAAACGCGTCGGGCTCGTCGCCGAGAAGCGTTACGGCAATGCCGACTTTCGCCAACTCACCTTGCAACAGTTCAACGACAGCCTTCTGTAAGGCATCGTTGCCCACGAAGCATATCTCGATCGCAAGAGGTTGACCGTCTTTTACACGGACGGTTTCACCGGCAGGAAGTTTCCACCCGGCTTCATCAAGCAAACGTGCGGCTTTATTCCTATCGAATGCATACGGTTGAAGCCCCAGGTTGCAATATGGAATATCGGGGGCAAACAACGTATCGGCGCGTTTTTCCGCGTCGAGAAAAATCCCCTTCACAAACGCGTCCTTATCCACGGCATGCAAAATCGCACGCCGCACGGCCAGCTCTTTCGTCGGACCATAATTTGAATTGAGACAAAGAGCTCGAGTTCCCATGCCGCCCGATGTCGCCGTAATATTGCTTGTATCTGCCGACAGTGCTTTGAAAGCGTCCAGGCTGATTTGACCGGCAGCGTGTCCCCCAGGCCCATAGATGAGCCCCACCGTCCCGGTTTCATAGGCTGTAAGCCGTGAATTGGGGTCACTGATCACCATGACCCGAACAGAATCGATTTTGGGTTTTAGTCCCCAATACTTCTCATTCCGCACAAAGAGATCGTACTCTCCGAGTCGCGATTCTTTCAAAATCCAGGGCCCCGTCCCCACAGGCGCTTTGATCCCTTCAGTCGTATTGCCACTCTCCGGAAAGGCTTTGGGTGAAAGAAACCGCAAGGGACGAATGAGAGCGAGTTCTTGAAGCGTAGGATAATACGGCGCTTTGAGGTGTAAAACAAACGTGCTGTCATCGGGGGCTTCGACCGACTCGATTCTATTGACGAGTTCCAGCCATTTGTGACGTTTGAAATTGGCCAACACAGCCTCGAAATTTTTCACCACAGAGGGGGCATCGAATGGCGTGCCGTCCGTATACTGAACTCCATCACGCAACGTAAACGTATACGTTTTCCCATCAGGGGAAATACTCCATGATTCAGCCAAGCACGGGACGATATTTCCATTCTCCCCATATTTCACCAATGGTTCATACACCATGTTCTGGGCATACATCTGGTTGGGAGAATACAGGTGAGGGTTGAGCGGACCGGCATTGACCTGCCAGGAGAAAACCAATTCATGATTCTCCGCAAAGACCGAGCCTCCTGTCAGGACAAAGCCCATTGCGAGAAGAAAGGAAAGGACATAGCGCACCATGAGCACCCCTTCGTGTTACTATATATATTTTTTTAGCACGAATTAGTCTTATTTTAAGAAGTATGTCAACATAACGAGATATAGAATTCAATTTTTGATAACAGATATTAAGTGAAAATTCTTCGATACGACAATGAGCAAAGAGGTGATAACGGTCTTTGATGTATGGATATAAGGAGACTGTACAAGTGAAACGCAAGCCGTGCCACGGATCTGACGAGCCTTTGAATCACGACGATGCATCCATCGAGAATCGTATATTCAAAGCGTTGTGAGGCGACCGAACGTTCGGTCATTAGCGAGGAGAGAAAGGAAATATTGATGACGAGGGGGAAGCCCCTGAATGTGGAGGTCAAACGCCCATCACACCACATTCGCCAGGGCAAGAACACCATATAGCGCAATAAAACAATATGGCACGCGCGCTTCAATGCCAGACAAGTGACGACGACCGAGGCCGCGATAGATATCTTGTTCGCGCTTAAACAACGCCAAAGGCAGATCACGCTCGATTTCATGGAGCAAGCGAAACTTTGCGTCATTAAGCTTGTGGAACGACTCAAGCAAGGCTTTCCAGGTCAGACACACCAAAACCCCGGCGATGGGAATGGCCAACATCCACACCAACGACGTCTTTTCGCCCGACACCGGTTTTTTGTCCAAAAAACCATACAACCCAATCAATGCACTATTCACACTCAACATCCACGCATTCGCCTGCGCCCGCCGATCACTCACCTTCTCGACGGTGCTCACATAGAGCTTGTACAACTCGAACTTCTGCGCTTGGATTTGATCTTCAGCTTCAGGCATAGGGGTTATCCTTTGTTATTGAGAAGGTCGGGGTCGTAGTCGAAAATGTGAATTCTGCCTAGGCCATCACCAAGGGCGATGGCGTTGTTATAAATATCTAATTTCGACGGGACAGCATCAAGGACAATGCAGGCTAATTCTTCGCCGGTGTCTGTCTCCCAAATGCGTGCCGTCTTGTCTCCTGAGACCGTGACGATCCGCGTGCCGTCGAGGAAGAAGGCCGCGCGGAATACCGAACCTTCATGTCCGCGCAAAATAGTCATCTGTTCGCCGGTGTCGGCCTCCCAAATTCGTGCCGTCGTGTCCATTGATGTCGTGATGATCCGCCTTCCGTCAGGCGAGAAGGCCGCGCTGCAGACCCAATCTGCATGTCCGCGCAAAGTTGTTACGTGTTCACAGGAGTCTGCATTCCAAATACGTGCCGTTGCATCCTTTGATGTCGTGACGATCCACTTCCCATCGGGAGAAAAAGACGCTACGCGTATCCAATCTTCATGCCCGAGCAGAATCATAATCTGCTTGCCGGAATCCGCATCCCAAATGCGTATCGTCTTGTCATCTGAAGCGGTCAAGATCCGCTTCCCGTCGGGGAAGAAAGCCACGCAACAAATCCAATCCTCATGCCCGCACAAAGTCCTAAGATGTTCGCCTGTGTCCGTATCCCAAATTCGAGCTGTCGTGTCAGCTGAAGCCGTAACGATCCACCTACTGTTCGTAGGAGAAAAATCCACGCTAAGAGCTTGATGTGTATGTCCGCGCAGAGTAGTAATTACTCGGTTGGAGTCCAAATCTCCAATGCATGCAGTACAGTCTACTGAAGCCGTGGCAATCAGCCGGCCATCGGGAGAGAAGACTGAGCTGTTTATCCCTTTCTCATGGCCTCGCAAAGTGCCCAATAATTCGCCGGAACTCGCCCCCCAAATACGCGTCGCCTTGTCCCTTGAAGCCGTGACGATCTTCCTGCCATCAAGCGAGAAGGCCACACTGGTTATCGCACGTTCATGTCCGCGTAGAGCAGCTATACCTTCGTCGAAGTCAGTATCCCAAACGCGTGCCGTGTTGTCCCAGGATGCCGTGACTATCTGGCGACCGTCGGGAGAGAAGTCCGCACTGATTACATCAGCTTCATGCCCGCGTAAAATTGTAATTAGTCTGCCGGATTCCGTTTCCCAAATGCGTGCCGTCTTGTCTTTTGAAGCTGTGACGATCCTCCGACCGTAAGAGGAAAAAGTCGCGTAATTTATTACATGCCCATGTCCACTCAGAGCCATGAGATGTTCGCCAGTAGTCGTGTCCCTAATGTGTATCGTTGTGTTATCTACCGTTAGGATTCTCCTGCCGTCGGGGGAGAACGCCGCGCAGTTTACCCAACCTTCATGTCCGCGCAAAGTCGCCATCAGTTCGCCAGAGTCGGTTTCCCAAATGCATGCCGTCTCATCATATGACGCCGTGACGATCAGCCTGCCGTCGGGAGAGAAGGCCGCACTACTTACTGATTCAGTATGCCCAACAAGCCGAACCAACTCAGCTCCTGGAGGAGTCAAACCGGGCCAGCGTGGTTTGGGGTAAAAATCAGCATCTTGGGCGGCGTGATCCACAAGCGCTTGGATTTTGGGAGCATCGGAACGTTCTTTGAGCCGCCCCCAGAGTTGTAGGGGGAGTTGGTTGGGACGCTCTGACAAGACAGGGATAGACAAAGCCAGCGCTCGGCCAATGAGTTGGGCGTCAGGATCGGTTGCGTAAAGTCGATACGACTCCCATAATTCTTGCGAGCCACGGACTTCCAATTTGCGTTTAATCCAGGCGTAATCCGTTAAAAGCGCATCGGCTTCAGCGATCTGTCCGGCAGCACGGAGGTGGTAGAGACAAAAGCGCCAGCCGTAGTCATTATCGGCTGGCAATGTCTTCCAGTCCCCTGTGATATTGCATTGCCTGGCTAGCGCTTCGACCATGGCGGCGTGGTATTCGATCAGCGTCTCTTTGCTGATGGAATCGCGGAGATACCAGAGGATATTGTCATGGAGGTGAAGGGTTTGGGAATCTAAGTCATAATTTTGCAAGAGAGACAATGCAGCAAGACGATCAAGAAAGTCTTCGCTGTCTAATTCATCCAAATTTTCTGTTTGCTCCCATAAACGTATCGGCACGGTTAAAGGCACGACAACATCTTCCGGCAAGATGGCTAAAGTTGTAAACCGGACTCGCTCTTCAGTATCAAGCTCTTCCAAGCTGGCCTCAATACAGGCCGCAACAGCCTTATTCCTGTCCTCCGGCTTTTTGGGATCAAAAGCGGTAAGACCTTTCATGTTGAGACGTTTTTCAAAATTCTCAATAGCCTGCCCAAGCCGCTCTCCTCGATCAACGCGACTTCGCAACCAGCCATTCGCCATTTCCAGCAATTGCGCCCAATGTTCGAGCCGTTTTGCCAATTGACGTAAACGGGAATCACATGCGTTATCCGAATGAGGAAGCCCCCACTGGAGCAGAGCAAGTGATTCATTGGCTTGCATCTCATCGACGGGAACAGGAATCGCTCCTGCGGGCAAACTTGCCGGGATACGCGTTGTGACAAGCCGAACGCATTTCGGGCCTCCCCGTAAAAACGGCGAGAGTTGGCCCTCGCGCCAGACATCGTCAATCACCAGTAAAATCCGCGCTTCACCCAAAATTTCGCCCAAATGTTCTGCCGCGATATTGATATCTTCAAATGCCGTTCGCTTACCGTCCGGATTCAATTTCGCCAAAAGGTCATTGATCTGTGGCAAGACACTTTTGCATTCCTTGCCAACATCAACGCGTAGAATTCCATCAGAAAACTCAAATTGAACATCATCATCGCGGCAAAGAGCATTGGCGAGCGTGGTTTTGCCATATCCGCCAGCGCCCTGGAGAGCGGTCGTCAGGCCGACGACATTGTCCCCGTTTTCCATCACGGCCTGTTTTAACGTTTCATATTCTTTACAACGGCACACATAGTTGGCCGTGCTTGGTCCGGTCATATACGAGACTCGCCGGGTTTTCCCCGGACCTTGAAGAACCTGAACAAGCTTGTTCCAGCGTTCGGGTTCGCTCAGATCATAAATTTCTGCTCGCCGTGCCCAGTGGGGCAAATCAGACCGCGTTATGCTGTGGTCGGCAAGAATGGGACTGACCATGACCCCATGTTTTCTCGCATGCGTCCACTCCCGCTTCACCCAATCGGAATGAAGAGCGCATTCCGTCAAAATCAGGACGAGATGTTCCGATTCTTCAATAGCTCGCAACACTTGAGGTCGAATATCTTCACCCCCGACCACACTTTTCAGGTCACGCCAAGAAGTCAATTCATCCTTTTGAATCTTCTCTTCAAAATCCTCGGCACACTCACGTCCGTCAGACCGTGAGTAGGAGACGAATACACGTGGTGGGCTGAATTCGTGGCTGGTCATGATATGCGAACTCTTCTTTTGGTGAGCACGAAATACAACGCAATTGTCTATGTTTCTGAAGTGATACCGAAAAGCACGCACAGACGGCAAGAAGAACGTGTGACGTAAAATCAATATCTTGCAGAACTCCGCCCCACCTCTCCCCTTGCCAACCCGCTCGGCATCTGACATCACAGCCTGACGTCGTATCTGTGGGGGAATCATGGGGGTTGGGGGGCTTTTTCGTTGGGTGAGGCCACAGAGTATTCAGTCTCATCTTATTCAGCTTGTCTTGCTGCTTGTGGCCGTACAGACCGTGCTCGGTTGGTTGGCGGTTTCCGATCTTGCCTCGAACATCACCGAAGAGCAGGTGGGGCAGCGCGCCTTGCAGACAGCTGAGACCGTGGCGCTTATTCCTAAAATTCAGACAGCTCTGGAAGCCCAAGATCCAGAAGGTGAAATTCAGATTCTGGCCGAAACCATTCGGCAGGTGACTGGTGCCTCCTTTATTGTGGTCGCCGATTCCACCGGCCGGCGCTATTCCCATCCCAATCCTGATAGACTCGGAGAAATCTTCGTTGGTGGCGATTTCCAGCCCGCTGTCACCGACGGTCGTATGTACGTTTCCAAATCCATGGGCACGCTGGGGCCTTCGCTCCGTGGTTTTGCACCGGTCAAGAACCGCGACGGCGCCATCATTGGATTTGTTTCCGTGGGTTATCTCATTGAAGCGGTTCAGAACATCATTCCTGGATTATTCAGCAAACCATTTGCCTATATTCTGCTCATGTGCCTTGTCGGCATCATTGGCGCGGTGCTCATTGCCGGTCGGCTCAAAAAAATCACGTTGGGCCTGGAACCGGCCGATATCACGAGCTTATACCTGGAGCGCGGCGCTGTCCTCGAAGCCATTCGCGAAGGCGTTACGGCTGTCGATAGTCGCGGCACCATCCGTTTGGCGAACCGAGCGGCCATGCGTTATCTCGGAATGGACGAATATGACGATCACGGTGACGCGGCCAATCGACACATTGACGACGTCATTCCCGGCATCGGCCTGAAGACGGCGTTACGCACCGGGGTGGCGGAATACGACCAGGAGCGGACCGTCAAAGGCCGCGACCTGATTTTCAATATTGTTCCCGTACTCCATGGCGAAACCGTGCAAGGCGTTGTGGCGAGTTTTCGGCGGAAGGACGAATTGGACCAGTTGGCCATGGAGTTATCCCGCGTTCAAGAATATACCGAACTCCTTCGTGTGCAGGCGCATGAATATTCCAACAAATTGCATATGATTGCCGGACTCATCCAGATTGAAGCCTATGGCGAAGCCCTTGATGTGATTGTTCGGGAATCGTCGGGCTATGAGGAACTCTTGCAATTTTTAACCGATGCCGTCCCCCATCCGGTGCTCGCCGCCATTATATTGGGTAAATTCAACCGATCGCGAGAACTCAAAATCAACTTCCTGGTCGATCGAGAAAGCTCCATGGCCGACGTGCCCGCCTGGATACCGCAAACCAAACTCGTGACGATTATCGGAAATCTACTCGATAATGCCTTCGATGCCGTCTTGGAAAAGCCGGAAAAAAAGCGCACAGTCGCCTTGTCGTTCACCGATCTTGGCAATGACCTGGTGTTTGAGGTCGAAGACTCCGGACCCGGAGTTCCGGAGCGAATGCGTGATGCCATTTTCGAGAAAGGCGTTTCCAGTAAAGGCAAGGACAGGCGCGGTATCGGGTTGCATCTCACCAAGCAGATACTCGACGCACTTCATGGTCACATCAGCGTGTCGGAAAGCGAACTCGGAGGCAGTCTGTTTTCCATTGCCATTCCCAAGCAGGGGTCTACAGCCTGATGGACACCATTCGCGTCCTTATCGTTGAAGACGACGAGCGTATTGCCGACTTGCATCGCCGGTTTACGGAGCGTGTCGACGGTTGCGAGGTGGTAGGCGTATCGCATGATCTTGAAAGTGCCTGGGATATGATTGAAATCCTCGAACCCGACCTTGTTCTGCTCGATATCTATTTTCCCGATGGCGACGGCCTGAGTTTACTTCGAAATATCCGGGCCAAAGGCCTCGAAACCGATGTCATTCTCATCACAGCAGCGCGAGAAGTCGCCACGCTGAAAGAAGCACTCCGGGGTGGAGTGTTCGACTACATCATCAAACCGGTTATCATGAAACGATTCCAGGAATGTCTGGGACAGTTTCGAACCTACCGTCAACGCTTGCGACAATGCGACAACATTGAGCAGCAGGATGTTGATACAATTTTTCATTCCAAATCCACAGCCGGCCGCACCGTCCCCCGTGACGACCTCCCCAAGGGCGT
The DNA here is from genome assembly GCF_000429305.1 of Desulfovibrio inopinatus DSM 10711. Lineage (NCBI taxonomy): Bacteria > Pseudomonadati > Thermodesulfobacteriota > Desulfovibrionia > Desulfovibrionales > Desulfovibrionaceae > Desulfovibrio > Desulfovibrio inopinatus. Next base: position 31,128 of record NZ_AUBP01000020.1, on the reverse strand, counting down.
TGATCGTTTGACGCTCGATAAAGTGCGCGCCGTTGTCGATGCTCCGGAAGCCGAACATGGCCTCAGTGCGGAAGCCGTTGGCACCTCCATCGGCGTCAGCCGGTCAACGGCACGACGATACTTAGAATACCTCGTCTCCGTGGGCGTTGTGGTGGCGGATTTGGTATATGGAACCGTTGGACGCCCGGAACGGAAATACTTTCGTGTTCGCTAACATGCCCGTTCTGATTTTCTGACACAATCACTGACAATGGAATAGATTCGCCGACGACACACAGGGGCCGTCCATGGCCCTTTTTACGAGAAGTACGAGACCGTGAAATGAGTACACAAACAACGTCAATGCAAGAAAACACCATACAACCACAACCCATCGATCAACACGAACCCATCCTGCATACCGCCCTGTTTTTGGGCATGTTTTTTGTGTTTTTGGGGTACGTCGTCGAACAGTTCTCTCTGCAAGGAGATGCTTCGGCCGGTCTGATGTATCAATTTATCGCGTCGTTTCTTTTGCCCTTTTTCATCATCATGGCGGGCTACATGTCCAACCCCATGACAATGACATTAGGGCCCAAAGCCTTTCTTGCCCGCATCGGCACGTCGCGTATCATTCCATACGTGGTGTTCAGTCTGCTTATGCTGGTGTCGTCCATCGTGCTACCGGGTTGGTTCCCCGCAGGAGGCACCGGTTCGTTGAACAACATGATTGGCGGGGTGATGTCCACGCTGATCGGCACACCCGTCTTTGACATCCCGGCATGGTTTATCGCCCTGCTCGTGTCCACGGAGTGCATGCATTATTTTGTCGGACGCTTGCTGACCACCAAAACCCGACTCATCGCCGTCATGGTGATTTTTTACCTCGAAGGCTATTGGTTCAACGCCGCCGTGCAGTTCATTTTTCAAACATACGACTGGAATCTCAACTTCTGGTTCCTGAGTCAGACCCCCATGATGTATGGGTTCTATTTGTTCGGTGTCTTCATGCGTTCCACGGATTATATGCAACGCAACGTCTCACGCCGGAACATTCTCATTGCCATGGGAATTGGTCTGATCTGTTTGCTGCTGGCATCTCGTTTGAACACGGAACCGTTTCACCTTCTTCCGAGTACGGTTTTTCTGGCCGGTGGAACAAGTAATCTCTTTCTCCTTCCTTTTACGGCGCTCCTGGGAACAGCCCTGCTCATTCTGGGTGCCAAATTATGGAACACCTCCAGCCCGTGGACTGCACGCTTGGGAAAGAACACCATTTTGCTCTTTTGCCTCAACGGAATTTTTTATCACTATATGAATCCGCTCATTGCGAAGTGGTCTGTTACTCTCCTCGGAACAGCATGGTGGGCAACAGGCATTCTCAGCATGGCGATGGCTGTCTTCAGCATGGCGCTGTGCATCCCCATTGTCACGCTTGTTGCTCGCTCTTTTCCACAGCGTATAGGCCGATGGGAAATTGTGGCGTCCGTTCCGGATACGATTGAGCAGTGAGTTTGACGGGGTGTTTGTAAAAAAGACCGGGGGAAAACCTTTCTGAAGAAAGGTTCTTCCCCCAGGCCCCCTTTCCAAAGACTTTTAGCGGGTTATGCGGTGCTTTTCTCATTGAAATATTTTAGGAAAGTGTTCTCTTCTTCCAATTTATTGATTCCGTGATCAAAATGAACACAATGCCGGTAACGAAATATTCGTGACTTATACTCGAATCCGTATTTTCTCGGCATGATATGTAATCTGAACTCCTCGTGGTCAAGTATGTAACGGGAGCAGTCGCAGTGTGTGCCGTCTGACTCCCGCAACCTGTGAGGAGTTATTCTATGAAACGTTTTTCCCTTCTTCTCGTCGTCGCCTTCTTGACATTGGTCGTGTGTGTTCCCGCCCATGCTGAAAAAGTCGTGCTCAAACTCGGACATATTGCCGAACCCGTCCATCCGTACGGACAAGGCGCAGAAAAGTTCGCACAGCTTGTTGCCGAAAAATCCAACGGCGAAATGGAAGTCCAGGTTTTTCCATCGTCCCAGCTTGGTGGTCAAAAAGACCTCATCGAAGGCCTCATCTTCGGCACCGTGGATATGGCCCTGGTGGGAACGGCGGTTTTAGGCCAATTCCAACCGCAGATCTCCATTTTCGACCTGCCCTTTCTTTTTCAAGATCGTGACCACGCCTATATCTCTCTCGATACCGTTGGCATGGAAATCGGCAAAGACCTTGAGCCCAAAGGTATCAAGCTGCTGGGATACATGGAAAACGGTATTCGCCACGTCACGAACAACGTTCGTCCCGTCAAGACGCCGGCCGATATGGATGGACTCAAAATTCGCGTCATGACGAATAAAACCTATGTGGAAATGATGAAAGCGCTTGGCGCTTCTCCCACGCCCATGGCGTTCGGCGAACTCTATTCCGCCATGCAGCAGGGCACGGTTGATGGTCAGGAAAACCCGAGCGCGCATATTTGGACGAAACGCTTCTTTGAAGTGCAGAAGTATGCCTCCAAGACAGCCCATGCCTATTCTCCGGAACCGCTTGTTATTTCCATGATCACCTGGAATCGACTGAACGAAAAGCAACAGGCCGTGCTCACTGAAGCCGCCAAAGAAGCTGTTGCCTGGCAACGTGCGCTTTCTGAAAAAATGGACCGCGAATATTGGGACAAAATCATCGCCACCGGCAAAATGGAAGTCATTGAAGTGGATCGTGACCAATTCGCTGAAGCCACCAAGCCGGTCTATGCCATGTTCGCTGACGTGGTGGGACAAGACAATATCGACAAGATTGAAGCACTGAAAAAATAGCCGTTACCGGGGCCGAATCCGCCGATTCGGCCCCGTCGGGAGAACCCATCATGGAAAAGTTGTTCAAAACGCTTCGGTCGCTGCTCTATTGGTTTTCCGTGTCGTCGATGTCCGTCATGCTGATCATCATCTTTATCCAGGTCATTGCTCGCTATGTGTTCAACCATTCCTTTGAATGGTCCGAGGAATTGGCCCGATTTCTCTTTGTCTGGGTCGTTTTTCTCGGATCGGCACTCATCATGGGAGAAAGCGGCCACCTGGCTGTTCAATTTTTGCCCACACGATTCAAGGGAACGAGCTTCGGACTTTTCCTGGAAGTCTTCACCAATGTGTGCAGCTACGTCTTCATCCTGCTCCTGCTTTCGCAAGGCGCAAAAATGACATCCATCATGACGTTCCAGACCGCACCGGGCCTCGGCATTTCCATGAGTTGGGTCTATGCCGTCATCCCGCTCAGTGCAGCCTTGATGCTGCTCTATCTCATCAAGGACACCATGACGATCGTTCATAAACTGACTGGAAAACGGTCGTAGGAGAAGTCTTATGGAACTCGTATTGTTGGGATCGTTCTTGATAATGACGGCTTTCGGTGTACCTGTGGCATTTGCCCTGTGTCTGTCTGTCGCCGTTATCCTCGTTGAATTCATGAATATGCCCCTCGTCATGGTCACGCAGACTATGTATTCGGGCATTGACTCGTTCTCGTTTATGGCGGTGCCGTTCTTCATGTTGGCCGGCGCATTCATGTCGGCCGGCGGGGTAACATCTCGTCTCGTTAAATTCGCTCAAGCCATGGTCGGTTCATTTACGGGTGGGCTGGCGCAGGTGGTGTGCGTCTCCGGGATGTTCTTTGCGGCTATTTCCGGATCATCAGCCGCCACAACGGCCGCCATCGGCTCCACGATGGTCGATGAAATGGAATCCAAAGGCTATCGACGTGAGTTGGCCACCGGCATTGTTGCCGCAGCGGGAACCGTTGGGATCGTCATCCCCCCGTCCATTACACTCGTGGTCTATGGTGTCATCGCCGGAAGTTCGATCGGTGACCTCTTCGTGGGTGGGCTTGTCCCCGGTCTCATCATGGGACTTGTCATGTGCATTTTGAGTTGGGTTATCGCCAAAAAAGAAGGGATTCCGGCCGAAGGCTCGTTTTCTTTCACCAATCTGCTCGTGGCCTTTAAAGACTCGTTTTGGGCTCTGCTGACACCGGTCATTATTATCGGCGGTATTTACGGTGGTATCTTTACTCCGACCGAAGCCGCCGCCGTTGCCGCGGTTTATGGCATTTTCGTCGGGCTGTTTATCTACAAAGAACTCAAGTTCAAGGACTTTCCCAAGATCATCTTTCAAGCGGTCATGGGCACAACGCTGATTATGTTCATCGTCGGGGCGGCCAAAGTGTTCGGCTGGATGCTGACAAACCTCCAGATTCCGCACCACATCGGCGCCTATATCGTTTCACTGACCACCTCGCCGATTCTCTTTCTTATACTCATGAACGTGCTGTTGCTGGTCATCGGCACGCTGATCAATGCATCGGCCGCGGTAGTCATTCTCACGCCGATATTTTTGCCTGTGGCAACACAACTCGGTATCGATCCGCTCTTCTTCGGTGTCCTCATGGTCATCAACCTCGCCATCGGGTGCATCACGCCCCCCGTCGGGCTCGACCTTTTCGTTGCCAGCGCCATCACCAACGTTCCACTGGAACGTGTCATGAAAGCGTCTATGCCGTACTTGTTTTCACTCCTGGTGAGCCTCCTTCTGTTCACCTTTGTTCCGGCAATCATCACTTTTCTTCCTAACGCGCTCCATTGACACACCCCCAAAAAACCTCGCCTCGACATTTCCCGCAGGAATGTCGAGGCGGGGTCATTCTTTTTCATACTTTCAGCCTCAAAGAAGTGTCTCGATTCAAAATATTACTGAGTTCCTCTCTCCCCCGGTAATTCCCTTTCCAGCCAATCCAGTTCAACCAGATCCGAGAATGTTGCTCCACGCACAGTATGTTTCGTCGTGAGCCATTCTGCAAAAGTACGAATTTTATCGATGAACGCATCGACGTGAGATTGGGTGGGGAAATGGGGGCTGGCGCCGGGGAGAAGTTCCGAGGAATGCCAGAACATGGTCAATGTCCGGCCGCCGCGTTTGATATGGGTTGCTGCGGCATATTTCATGGTGGCAAGCGGCATCCACACCGGGTTGATGCCGAGCGCTCCCCATGTTTTGAAGCCGGTCAGCACGGTTTCTCCGACGTGACCAGGGAGTACCCCAGCCAGCCCATAAGCAAGCCGTTCCAATCCCGGAATAAGCGGAATCTGTGTGGATGGTGCTTCAAGCATTCTCGGGCCATCCGGTCCCATGGGGCGCATCCAGAATGGATCGGGTGGCGTTAAAAAGTGATTCGGTCCGTTGGTGACATGGCGCAGTGGCACAAAACTCGAATCCACAAGATAGCCTTCTTCAGCCAATGCCGGCAACAATCGCGGACGCATATCCCATCGACCCATACGAAACGATTGCGGCCGAACGCCAAGACGTTCTTCTATCGCCGAGGTCAGGGTCTCCAACTTTGCGGCAAAGACTTCCTCAGGCAGCTTATCCGAACCGACCGGTTCGGGCCAGGGCATATCGACAAACGGCGGGGTATTCCATTGATGCAGATGGGCGCCGATCTCACCTCCGTGCCGTTCCATCATGCCCGCCACAGCTCGCAAAGCATCATCCTGTTGTGTTACGGGATAGTCGATCAAATACGTCAAGGGAAGTTGCAATGCATCGGGTAAAAATGCCAATCGTTCCAAGAGCGCCACATTCGTCACCCCCGGCGCAATCCGAGGGTATGTACCGGAAAACAATCCCTCTTCTTCGACATCCAGACTGATAATGAGACGACACGATTCGGACATGTGGCTTTCTCCGGACGATGGCAGCGGAAGACTTCCGCCGGCTTGCAATACAGGCCCCAAGGGAGAAGGCAAGAAGCCCTCTCCTTGGGAGAAAAACAACCCTCGCGTTATTTCTTCTTTATCCGCTCAACAAGCAGTTCAGCGAGATGCTTGACCTGAATATCGGCATGTTGTTTCACAGCTCCACCACGGATTTGCAGAACACAACCGGGACAGTCTGTTGCCAGGTATTCTGCCTGCGTTTCCTTGGCGTGATTGATCTTGTTTGTCAGCAACTCTTTGGACAATTCCGGAAACTTGACCGAATAACTGCCCCCGAATCCACAACAGACCGTTGACTCGGGAAGTTCGGCAACCTCGTATCCAGCAATGCGCAACACATCGAGCGGCTCCTGAACCACACCCATGCCACGACAGAGGTGACAAGGATGATGGTAGGTGACGGTCTCGCCCGAGGGGGTGAAGTCGTCGGCGGTCAGTCCAAGAACGTGCACAAGGTACGACGGGAAGTCGATCACCTTGGCCGCGAAATCCTGGGCTTTGACAGAGAGGACAGGATCGGTCTCGAAATGCTTGGTATAATTATGTTTGAGGCAGGAGGCGCAGGACGCACACATCGTCACAATGTGATCGGCATCATCCTTTTCAAACGCTTCGATATTTTGAATAGCGACACGGCGGAAAGCTTCCTTTTCCCCGGTCATAAGCAGAGGCAGGCCACAACAGGTCTGATCCTCCGGCAAGGTCAGTCGGGCTTCGGCTTCCCCCATCACCTTGACCGCAGCCTCGGCCTGTTCGGGATAGATAAAATCATGCGCACATCCCGTAAAAATAGCCGCTTTGGATTTTGGCGTTTCCGACCAGGGTTGAATGACGGGAAACCGATCACGGAACGGTGTCGCGGCAATAGCCGGCAATGCGCGGAAGTCTTGCTTTTGGGTGAAGGCTAAAGGCAAGTGGCGCAAGAAATGTGTTTTTCCATCGACCAGAGGGCCTTGCACTTTTTGGATCGTCCGCAAAATACCGTGAAACAATTTGCGGTTCTGCATGACCTTGCCGATAAGGGCATTTTGCAAGGGATGTCCGGATTCATCGAAGAGACGCGCTTGAACTTCCTTGATAAGCCGCGGCAAGTCGATACCGGCTGCGCAGACGTCGCCGCAGGCACCGCAGTTGATACAGTTCTGCACGATATTCTTAGCTTTTTCCGGGCCATGCATGAAATACGTCAGAATCAATCCAATGGCGCCGATGTAGATATGCCCATAGTTGTGCCCGCCAACAAGGCGATACAGCGGACAAACATTGGCGCAGGCTCCACACCGTACGCACCGCAAAACCTGGGAGAACAACGGATCTTTCGCCAGCGCACGACGACCATTGTCGAGAAACACGACATGCATAATCTTTTTCTTGTCGGGCAACTGTTCGTCTTTGCACAGGTTTCTCCCGGTGATCCAGGTCACATAGGAGGTAATGGCCTGGCCTGTGGCATTCCTGGGCAGAACGCGCAAAATTTTGAGTGCATCTTCCATGGTTGGAACGAGTTTTTCCAATCCAACCAAAGCGACGTGCACGCGCGGCAAGGTGGTTGTCAGGCGTAAATTCCCTTCGTTGGTCACCGTGCCTAACGTGGCCGTCTTGGCAATGGCAAAGTTAGCCCCGGAAATCCCCATATCGGCCTGCACAAACTTGGCGCGCAACTCACGGCGCGCCACTTTGACAAGACGATCGATATCCGTGTCCTGAGTACTCCCCGTGACCTTCGTAAACAGCTCCGCCACTTGTTGCCGGGAAAGATGGATGGCCGGCATGACCATGTGCGTCGGCCCTTCGTGGCGCAATTGGATAATCCATTCGCCGAGATCGGATTCGGTAACGATCAACCCTTGCCGCTCCAGAGCATGGTTAAGCAAAGTCTCTTCAGCCGTCATGGACTTGGCTTTGATGACGGTTTTACAGTCGTTGTCTTTGGCGATGCGGGCAATAATGGCGTTGGCCTCATCTGCCGTCTTGGCAAGATGGACATGTACGCCAATGGATTCTGCGCGTGCTTTGAAGGTTTCATACAACTCGTCCATATGAGCGGCCGCAGCATCTTTCAAAACGGCAACGTCATCGACGAGTTTCTGAATATCGAGCCCGGCAAAGGCGTTTTGACGACCGGTACGGTACGCTGTGGCAAAATTATCAAGCGTTTTGCGCAAAAACGCATTATGCAAAGCGCTTTCGCACTCGCTCTTGTAATCTTTCAAATTATCGGCGTGTTGCATCTTAAGCGTTCTCCACAAGAAGGATATGAAGTTCGAGCGGCCCATGAACCCCCAAAGCGAGAACACGTTCAATATCGGCTGTACGACTGGCACCGGTGATGATTGCCGTATAATTCGCGGCAGAGGAGGTCATCGTTTCCAGGTCCGAAGCAATATCAAGGGCCGTGGTCCGAATTTCGGACATCGGCAAAACCGCGATGTGGATTTCTGAAACCATGGTGGCTAACCGGACTTCTTCGCTATTCGAATTGATAACGAGCGAGCCGGTTTCGGCAATACCGAACTTGGCAAATGTAAGTCCGATATCGACTCCTCCAAGATATTTTCGCATACCGCTGGAGAGAAGCGTAACACCACGGTCTTGGCATAATGCCTGGAACAATTCGAATTGCTCGGCGTCGAGTCCGGGAGCAGCAATAATTTTTCCCGGCTTGGTCTGGCACAAATCGGCTGCCGGCTCGGAAAGTCCTTCTTCACATCCTGAAACAAGGAGCTGACAGGCCTCTTTCGCTTCACAAATATCCAATGCATAGGCATATGCCTCATCCGGCGAACCAATCACCTTGACGATGGCGGATACGGCTTCAGCTTTCTGGATAAACGTTTCTTTCAGTGCGGTTGTTGTGGTCATGGTGGGCGTCATTTTGGTTGAAAAGTTGGACGGGATGCGTTTTCGTACTGAATTTGGACGGTTTGCTCAATGCAGAAGACGCGTGGTCATGCAGAAACCGACTATGCATCACCCTTTCGGCAGTTCTCCCGTGTCGTGTCCGACAAGGAGCGGGGCTCTATCAAAAAAACGCGTCATTTCGGCAAGCTCTTTCAATGTTTCCGGCACTGCAGCATCGCGTGTCAGCCTCCATTCCCAATTCTTGGACAAGGTGGAAGGCTTGTTCATACGACAGGCGCTGTCCAATCCAAGAATGTCTTGCATAGGGATAATAACCGTATTTGCTACACTTTGCATAGCCATACGCATAAAGATACGGTGTATATCTTCAGACTCCGGCCAGTGTCCGAGATATGTTGCAAAAGATTCTCGCTCATCCAGTGATGCTTCGCTTTCAAACCATCCGCGTGCAGTATTGTTATCGTGTGTTCCCGTGTAGACAATACAGTTTGTATCATGAAGATAGGGAATATGCTTTGGTTTTTCATCGCCGAAAGCAAACTGGAGAATCTTCATCCCTGGAAGGTTGAAGCTATTTTTCAATTCCCGCACATCGGCCGTAATGACGCCAAGATCCTCGGCAATAATCGGCAAGGAAGAAATACGCCTGGAAAGCAGTTCAAAGAGTTCCGCCCCCGGACCGTCAACCCACGTTCCATGAATAGCGGTTTCTTCATGCGCCGAAATTTCCCAATAGGCGGCAAAACCGCGAAAATGATCGATTCGAACTGCATCATACAAGGTAAGGTTATGGGCTACGCGCCGGGTCCACCAACCATAGCCTTCGGCTTTGTTCGCCGGCCAGTCATAGACAGGGTTCCCCCATCGTTGGCCGGTGGCGCTGAAATAATCGGGCGGTACACCGGCGACGACAGTCGGTCGTTTGTTTGCGCCAAGCTTGAACAGGTGCGGGTGTGTCCAGACATCAGCACTATCCTGGGATACATAAATAGGCAGATCGCCTATAAAACGCAGGCATCGTGCGCGACAATAGTCACGCAATCGATTCCATTGCTGAAAGAACAAAAATTGGGCAAAGGCCTCCCCCTGAATTCGCTCCGCTGCTTCTTCGCGCCATGTCGCAATGGCATCATCGTGCCGATCGCGATGCGGAACGGCCCAAACATGCCAGGGCAAGCCGTTATAATGTTCTTTGAGCGAAACAAACAGCGTCCAGTCATCGAGCCATTCAGCATGTTCCCGACAAAACGCTTGAAATGCATCATGTGTCTCCAAACTTGATGCCGCGTTGGCATACGCCTTGCCGAGAAGACGACTTTTCCTGGCAAGCTCGGCTTCATAATCGACACGATCCGGTCGAGCGGGTGGATCAGCCCCGATATCGGAAATGGAAAGCAGCCCATCAGTGACAAGGTCTTCAAGGCTAATAAGCAGTGGATTGCCAGCAAAAGCGGTAAACCCGGCATAGGGGGAATTGCCAAGTGCAGGCGACGTGGGACCAAGAGGCAAAATTTGCCAGTACAACTGGCCGGCATCGGCCAAAAGATCGGCGAAATGCCTCGCTTGCGGTCCCATATCGCCAACACCGAAGCGGGATGGAAGGGACGTGATATGAAGCAAAACGCCACTGGCGCGAATATTCATGAAGCCTCCTTGCTCTTGAGAGGGGCGAATGCAGCCGAAAGGCTACGCAAATCAATATATTCCTGACGTTGCCGTATACATAGGGGAGTGAACACTGAAATTCAACCCGCGCGGAAAAAAGAAATATCATTCCAAAAGATGTTCAGACTGCCGATACCAATACAAACTGATCACGTATCGATTACGGCATATTGGCCTTGTGCCGCTCCAACCAGTCGGTGGCTGCACTTTGCGTGGAGTTCACCTCATCTTCGGTCAACTCGTCTTCAACAAGATTACGAAGTTTCATCGCCTTATCAAGTTCGCGCGGGGAAAGCGTATCGTGTGCCGCGGCTAAATTGGCCCAAAAATAGGCCGTTTTTTTATTCTTCTTAAATTCCCCGAAGCCAACGAGGTAGACTCGTGCCAAATCGAATTGGGCAAAGGCATTATTTTTTTCAGCAGCCAGTTTCAGCCACTGCACGCCTTTATTATAATCCTGCGGCAAGCCATCTCCATTGATATACTTCGCGCCTAGTGTGTAACAGGCATCGCCATCCCCCGTTTCGGCCAGCAAGCGTAAACGGGACAACATATCTTGGGGTTCTGAAGTGTGCGAACGTTGGACGCGGTAAGGATTCTCAGTATTTTGTGCATGGATCAGATTCGGCATCGTGACCAATCCGGCCACCATGCAGAAAACACTCATACATCCGAGAAGCACGCGTGAGAAAAGCATGGGTTGGACTCCTTTCTGTGATTGCCATTCCCCCATGTTGATTACGGTTTCCTGTCCAGGCTTTCAAGGGCCAACCTCAGACTTTCCAGATCGACAGGCTTGGCAAGATAATCGTTCATTCCCGAAGCAAGAAAATGTTCTTTGTCGCCCTTCATGGCATGCGCAGTTACAGCAATGATGGGAATATTTCGATTGATTTCCCCAAGCTCCCCTTTTCTGAGTCGTCGCGTTATTTCAGTTCCATTGGTCCAGGGAAGCTGAATATCCATAAGGACGACATCGTATGGAGTTTGCTTGAGGGCCGCCTGTGCATCTTCAGCGCTTGTGGCTATTTGGGCAGCATGGCCAAGTGTAGAGACCATATTGACTATAACTTGGCTGTTCACAGGGTTATCTTCAACCACAAGCACCTGCAAAGGTGGAACGAATTCGTGTATTGGGGGCTCCATTCTCATAGAGCGACGACTTGGCGATTGCTCTTGAGCCAACGGCATCGTGAGCGTAAAGGTAAAACGAGAGCCTTGTCCTGGGGTGCTTGTTACCGACAATTTTCCTTGCATAGAATCCAAAAGCGTCTTGACAATAGACAATCCAAGCCCGGTCCCTGGATATTTTCGCGTATACTCATCTTCGAGTTGAGTGAATGGTTTGAGTATAAGTTCTAGAGAATCAGGATTAAAACCAATACCTGTGTCTTCAATAGAAATCGCCACGGTGGCCGTTTGCTCGGTTGCGTCGAGGCGAAGGAGCGAAGCTTCCAGACGGATAAAGCCCACTTCCGTAAATTTGCATGCGTTTTCGAGAAGATTGCGTATCACTTGCCGTAACCTCCCCTCATCGCCGACAAGACGATCGGGGAGCCCGGGATCGATATAGTGTTTGATAACAAGGCCTTTTGGTTCAGTGGCAGCATGCAATTGACTGGTCACTTCATTAATCAAATTTAATAACGAAAAGGGCTGTGCCGCAATTTCGATTTTTCCCTGCTCCATTTTTGAAAAATCGAGCAATGCATTAATCAAACTCAGCAGCTCCTGACCGCACTTATATGCCTGCTCCAAAAATTCTTTTTCTTCCGGCATATTGCAACTCAACAACGCAAGTTGAATCATGCCGAGATTGCCATTTAAAGGCGTACGAATTTCATGGCTGATATTAGCCAAAAATTGACTCTTGGCTCGATTGGCCTGTTCCGCCACTTCTTGTGCAGCGCGGCGCTCATCGACTTCTCGTTGAAGTTGGCTGTTGATTTCGGCGAGTTCTCGTGTTCGCAACGTCACGGTCGTTTCGAGTTCTTGATTGATATTTCGCATAGCCTCTTCAGCCATGCGTTTCTCATTCAGATCGACCATCGCGCACAAAACAAACGGACTTCCTCCATATTCGTCATAAATAAAATTCATACGAACCCAAAACGAGTTGCCCGTGTGCGTACGCAGCATCAGCTCAATGCTTCCAGTCGTTTTATTCGGCCCAAGTCCTTTGAATACGGAAGTGAATTCATGCAGATGCTCGGGCGGAACAAAGGACTGTATCCGCTGACCGAGTAGAAAATCCTTGCTCAAGCCAAGACAGTGGACTCCTTCCGTGTTGATTTCACGTATAACGCCGGACGGACCAAGCACGGCAAACCCCACAGGTGCGCTTGCAAACAAATTTCGCATGTAGCGCTCCGACGATTCGAGCCGATCGCGAGCTTCACGCAATTCCTCATTTTGCACTTCGAGTTCAATTTTGTTGATATTGAATTCTTCAATGAGTGTCTTAATCTCCATATCAGCAGCCTGTGTGGAGTCACCTTGTTCATCAAGGATACGTTCTGCTTTTTGGCGTAATATATCATATATCTTCTTCTGCATGGGCAAACCCTTTCCAGCATCTACTCACTGTGGAAAATGTACTTCTCACTCTGTTGCAATTCAATTCTGTCTTGACGGAAGCCTCACGAATTCAAGCCAATAGGAAAGAAATCCCCTTACTGTTGCAACAAAACGCTTCATATCGCTTGGCTTCTGGATATAACTATTGGCCCCAAGTGTATACGAACGCTGAATATCGTCTTCATTATCCGATCCTGAAAATACAATCACAGGGATATGACATAGGCGAGAATCGCCTTTAATATTCTGCAACAACTCGAAACCATTTTTTCCAGGTAAATTGAGATCAAGGAGCAAGAGCGCAGGGAAAGCGAGGTGTTGAGAAGATGGAGTGTCTTCGAGTAACTTCAAAGCCTCATTGGCTGAACCACAGATGTGAATTTGAAGCGAATGCGTATTCTCTGCTTTTTTCAAAGCATAGAGTACAGTTCGAACATCTTCCGGACTATCTTCGACAAGCACAATCGATGTATTGGCGGATCGACCCGATTCAGAGCTCATGATTTTACTCTGGAAGCGTGAAGTAAAAGGTACTCCCGTGTCCCGGTTCAGAAAGGAGTCCAACTCTACCTCCGTGACGCTCAACGATCCTCTTGACGATAGTCAATCCCAAGCCACTTCCTCCACCGTACTCTTCTTTACCATGCAACCGTTTAAAAAATCCAAAAATAGTTTCTTGAAACTCAGGATCAATACCGAATCCATTATCTCGTACCAGCACGGCCACTCCGCTCCCTCGTTCTCCAAACATCGCAACAAAGGCACCACTCTCGGCATGCATACCATCGACTTCTACCCACCTCTCACTCTTGTTATTGAATTTGATAGCATTTGCAATAAGATTCTTGAAAACTTCTACAAGCAACGCCTCGTCTCCAACAACAACAGGAAGCCGGTTGTTTCGCCGAATTGTTGTAGGATAGCGTTCAAGGAGCGACGCAAGATCGGCCAGCGCTATGTCCAAAGCATGTTCCAAGTCAACGGAGCCGGGGGTGAATTCAGCATTGTTTACACGTGAATAGTGAAGCACAGCCATAATCATGTCTTCCTGCCGACGAGCAAGCTTCACCATCGTCTCAAGCATATCACGGGCGTCGTCATTAAGCGACGAGCCATATTCTTCTGCCAACATCTGCGCATAATTGCTCAGTCCACGTAATGGTTCACGCAGATCATGAGAGACTATGAACGCAAACTCATCAAGACGATGCATAGCGGTTTGAAGCTTGGCGTTGTTCTGGACAAGTAGTGCTCGACTTTTCTCCAGATCGGTCACATCTGAAATAACGTGTATAAGGTATTCGGGATGATCGGCAAAATCACGGACCAACGCAGCATTCAACATTGCGTGAATTTCCTGACCATTTTTTGCTCGATACCGTCTTTTGACCCCACATCCGCCGGGAGGACCAAACACAAGATCATGATTGAGAGCCAAAAGGCTTTCACGATCTTCCGGAAAGACGACGTCGGTCACACTCTTTTGCATCAATTCATGGCGTTCATATCCAAGTAAACGACATAATGCTTGATTGACCGATATCCAGCTTCCATTCAAACTAATATGTGCAATTCCGACCTGGGAGAGCTCAAAGGTAGTGCGATAGCGCCGTTCGCTCTCCATCAGGTTGCGCCATGCTTCGACCTTGTCCGTAACGTCATGAATAATAGAAAAGAGTCGAGTACCAAAGGAAGATTCCACTTTTCCGGAATACACCTCCACGTGACGCAGGCCATGTGCAGTTTTATGGGTAAAATCAAAATGTCTGTTCCGGGATGTCGCGGCATTTTCCATGGAAGCATTGACAGCATACTCTTCCATCGTGTTGAAATCATATATTGTTTTTTTCAGTAACGTTTCGCGTGGAAATCCGTAAAAAGCCTCTGCCGCACTATTGGCATCAATGATCGAGCCCGTTGCTTTATCGATCAACAATTTAATCGCCGAATTGTTTTCGAATAAATCTTTATAATACTGTTCACTTCGAGCAAGTGCTTCATCCTTCGCTGCAAGTTCAGCTATCTTTTCTTTCATTTGTTTTGAAAGCGGACCAAGCCGTGTCTGCACGACAAAAGCTGAAAGGCAAATTGCAGCCAGACAAGCCAGCCCAGCAACGACGGCAATACGATAGAACGGCGCCTCAATCTCTGAAAGATCCATCTTGGCGACAAGTCCTATGGATGAGCCCAATCCGGTATATGCGGCGACAACAATACGCCCACTGTAATCCGGCCCGATAATAGTACCAGTTTCGCCGGCAAGGGCGTGTTTCATTGGTTCGGCCAAATGGTTGTTGAATGGAATATGACTATCACTTGACATACGATCCTGCCGAAAACGCATCAAGAAAACCATGTCCTGATTTTGCCGTTCAGCCAGAGTGAACTCTCCGGTATCACCAAAGTCCGTGAGCGCGCCTCCAGATTGGTTCACGATTGCCGAAGCCGCCTGGAGCAAACGCGCATCGGAGGGGGATGGTCCCCCGGTAGCATCGCGAGGAAGAAGGCGGGCCGCAGCCTTGATGAGGGAGGCACTACTCAAGACCAGGTGCGTCAATTCCTTTTTGTGCGACTCCAAAGTGGTGTGGTGTAAATAAAAAAGAATGCTTCCGCTTGTGAGGAGGCATGCTAACGCCGTTGAAACCACGGCGGCAGTCATAATATTCTTTGTCGAAGTCATGCAGATGAGGTGCCTCGACAAGGATGTTCGTCGAGGACTTCACGTAAAACCGATAAGATTTCACGCAGATTGTAGGGTTTCTCCATGAATCGGCATGCGCCGAGAGCAAAAGCCTGATTTCGTGTCTTTTCATGTTCGACAATGGAAAGCATAACAACTGGAATATGACGTAAAGCAGGGTTGTCTTTGATACGCTGCAAAATATCGAGCCCGTGCTCTTTGGGCATCACGATATCAAGCAAAACGACGGAAACAGGGACGTTCGCCAAAATCTCAAGACCGCCTTGTCCTGAAGATGCTGTTTGCACCTCGAAACCATTGCGCACCAAGAGACGTGAAATGAGTTTCCGGTTGGTTTCGTCGTCATCAATTATCAATACTGTGGGGACATCCATGATACGATCCCTTATGCATCATGAGCTATAATTTCAAAGGAAAGAACAGCACCGTCAACCTCTCCTACAGCATCAAACAGAGGACTTCCTGTAACACTGTATACTGTTTTTCCACCGGATTCACCAGGAAGAGAGACAATGTATCGTTCGATTTTATCGCGTGTTTTTTGGATCAACGTAAACGGCGACGTCTCCTGCTCCAAAGGAACATCATCGATATCTTTGACGGCAAGTTTAAGATCTTCAATCTGCAAACCAAGTAAGGCTTCACGTGAACGGTTGAATATTTTCAAGGCATTGGCATTGGCAAACACAATAGCCCCTTGCTGATCAACCATAACTTGTGCCGAAGGACTGTTGGCAAGAATACGTTCGAGAAATTCAAATTGCCGTTTCAAGGCTTGTTCCGCCCGGCGACGTTTCGTGACGTCGATAAGAATAATCACCGAACCTTCGATTTTTCCACGATCGTTACGGAACGGAAGAACACGCAAAATATAGGACCGCAGCTCCATATCCACATTACGTTCAAGCATTTCTCCAGTGTTCATCACCTGTTCGATGTCGGTAACAATATCGCCAAGCACGACACTCGATAAATCTGTCAGTGGACGCCCCGCATCCTGGTTAATGAGCTTGATCACTTGCGTCACGGCCGGAGTAAACTTTCGAATTTTTAAATCGCGATCCAAAAAGATCGCTCCGATCTCCGTGCTTTCCATGAGACTTTTGATATCATTATTCAACGCGGTCAATTCAAGATTCTTTTCTTGATACTCCGTATTGACGGTATTCAGTTCCTCATTGACCGATTGTAACTCTTCATTTGTACTTTGAAGTTCTTCATTTGCTGCCAACAATTCTTCATTTGTTGCTTGCAACTCTTCATTCGATGTCTGTAATTCTTCAATAGCTGCCTGAAGGTTCTCTCGTGTAAGTTGAACTTCCTGCTCAAGATCAGCAATACGTTTATCTGAACGACTTTGATCTTGATTGCTATCGTCTTTAGATTCATCTGAAGTCGCTTCACGACTGCGCTCAATAATAATCAGAAATCTATTTGAATCATCTATTGAGTCATGCATAAAATCAACAGTCAAATCAACAAGGTTCAAAACATCATTGATACGGCAGCGAATACTCATATAATGAGCTGGCTTTCGTTCTTTTGCTGTTTTATGCAACCCGGACGAAGCAGCCAAAGACAATTCTCTGGGTAACATGGTCAAAATATCAAGATTTATATTCCCAGGAGGAAAGTCCAAAAATAATTTGGCATCACCAAAAGACTGGAGCAAACGTCGATTTTCATCAACGACAAACACGGTAAGTGCTGTTTTGCTAATCAACGCATGATAGTATGCTTCATTACGTTCTAGAACTCGTGACGCTGCATATCGATCGTTTCGTTCAGAGATAGTGTCAAAGGAAAAAGAGAATGGCTGAGAACCATGTTCAACAATCGAATCACGAAGTGGTAATGTCCCCTTCCCGTTATGTTGATAGATGCGATGTCTTGGATTAAACGTTGTGAAGGCTTCACTGAATTCTCCAACACTTTCACTCGATCCAAGGAAAAGATAGCCATTAGACAGAAGAGCATAATTAAAAACAGACAACACACGACGTTGTAATACGGGCTGGAGATAAATAAGAAGGTTACGGCAGGATATAAAATCCAGTTTGGTGAATGGAGGATCATTAATAAGATTATGCGCTGCAAAAACAATACTTTCTCGAATAAAACGTTGCGCTTTATAATACGCGCCATTTTTTTCAAAAAAGCTCTGAAGAAAAGCGGTATCCACATCGGCGGCAATACTCTCCGGGAAAAGCCCCACCCCGGCCCGCTCGATGGCATTCTGATCGATATCCGTAGCAAATATTTTTACTTCAATATCCGATTGAATATCCTTCTTGTGTTGATGAAACAGCATGCTCAAGCTGTAGGCTTCTTCTCCTGTTGAACAACCAGGCACCCAGATACGGATATCCTTCGAGCCCCGATCCAAAGCATTCGAATATATTTGGGGAATAATCGTAGTCGCCAGAATATTAAAGGACGCTTTATCTCGAAAAAAACGTGTTACTCCAATAAGGAGATCCCGGAACAGGATGGAGAGTTCTTTTGGATCAGAGCTGATCAGTGCGACATAGTCCTCCAAACTTCGAGATTGGACAATGCCCATTCGTCGTTCGATACGTCGGACAACCGTGGCTGGCTTATAATGTGAAAAATCAACTTTCGTCGCTTTGTGCAACACGTTAAGGAGTCGTTTCAAACCATTTTCTTCATGGCTCAAAGTTTCTTGTCCTGGGAGACTTCTGGAAGCAAACGGATGCGAGGCAAATGTAATAAGAGCCTGAGGCATCTTTTCCGGAGGAAGGACAACATCGGCAACCCCCGTCGCCAAAGCGCTTTTCGGCATACCATCGAATTTCGCCGAATCGCTCTCCTGCACAAAAACCATCCCACCGGCCTCTTTGATCGCGCGAACACCGCGGGTTCCATCTGAGCCCGTACCTGAGAGCACCACGGCAATAGCCTTCTCGCCTCGATCATCGGCAAGCGAATTGAAAAACACGTCTATTGGCAGATTTAACGAATGCCGATCCGGTTGCTCGGAAAGATATAGATTCCCCCCGTACACCTCCATGTTTTTCTTAGGCGGAATCAGGTATATGGTATTCGGTTTGATCGTGACTCGATCTGTTGTACGAACAACAGGCATTTCTGTATGCTTCGACAACAATTCGACCATAAGGCTCTTAAAATCCGGGGACAAATGCTGTACGACAACAAACGCCATCCCCGTATTCGGTGGCATATTGGAGAAAAACGCCTGCAGTGCTTCGAGTCCTCCAGCCGAGGCTCCAAGGCCAACATAATATTTGGGGCGTTCGGGAGACTCCTTTTGCGACATAATACTTTGGTCAATGATATCTTTATCCTGGCTTGCGAGCAAAGCCGCCGATTCCATATCGTTTTGCTTGACGTTGTTGTCTCTTTGTAAGTCGGAAGACACGGTAAACTCCTGTGCAAAGTCTGCATTTCCTGATGAAACGCTTTTAAAAAAACTAGCAGGTTTCATGATGCGAGAAAAGCATGTCTATGCGCCCCTTCCGAAAGGGAAATCTCCCGAGGTTGGCTCGCATCGCACGTACCGCAAGCAAAAGCATGGTGAAGTGATGATTCTTCAACGATGCCAATGTGAAACCATTCTCTTCGACACGAATGAAAAACCACACGTCACGAAGTTATGGAAAGAAAAGGAAGACGACTTCACCATAGAAGGAGGGCATCGTCTCCGTTGCCGAATGTGCGGCCATGTCATAACGTTTGGTACCAGTGCCATCGCTCTGTTTGGAGCATCACGCCATGTCTTTTTCAATCCACACGGGCAGATGTTTGAAATCGGTCTTTTTTCTCAAGCCCCAGGGTGTGTCGGTGTTGGTGTGACAACAACGGAATTTACGTGGTTTCCTGGGTTCGCCTGGCAGGCGACGCTCTGCCGACAATGCAATATCCATCTCGGTTGGGTATATACAAGCATCGACGCCAGCTCTCGTCCTGACGCATTCTATGGGCTTATCATGGGATTACTCATTGATGACGCTGACAACGACTAACACCAAGCCTATATCATTAATTTTATTTACTTAATTATAAATCTTCCAATCTCCACAAAATCGTCACACAAAAGAATCCGTCTCATGGTAAGATAAAGGGATTTTTTTGAGACCTGCTTCTTCGGATGCCATACACCACACTCAATGGCTTCCGACTTTGCATTTCCTCGTACGACAACGTAGAATACCCTCTGTAATTACAGACTCTCCTGCCGGATTGACGTCTCTACACTCTTCCGGCTGATTTTTATTTCACCAGCAAGGTTTGGGAGATGACATGGAAGTACTTGCCAAAAACGAACCAAGTCGATGTGTTGAAGTCAACCTCGATGACATCCCACGTGATCTTGAGCAATGGGACTATGATGCCTTTGCCACCATTACGTCGACCGAACTTACACCGGAACAAG
This sequence comes from Desulfovibrio inopinatus DSM 10711, assembly GCF_000429305.1. NCBI lineage: Bacteria > Pseudomonadati > Thermodesulfobacteriota > Desulfovibrionia > Desulfovibrionales > Desulfovibrionaceae > Desulfovibrio > Desulfovibrio inopinatus. Next base: position 11,166 of record NZ_AUBP01000020.1, on the reverse strand, counting down.
AAGAACTCATTGTCAATCCTCCGGCGATCTATCCCAGACAAGAATATGTTCTGGCGGTGCATTGGCATCCTGAATTTGTCCCCATGCACCTCATTAAGCGCCGCATCGCCAACATGTTTCCCAATGCCAAAGATAGCCTTATCATTCCGACTCAGCACAACATTATCCTGGACTATGACGGATACAGCGGAGTGGAGGTGGATTGCTATTCCAGCGGGTTCAACAGGAAAGTCCAATTACTGCTTCATTTCCAAACAGAGAACCTTGTCAAATCCGACACACTTCAGGCTATGCTCAAGCATACCTTTCTGTACCGTTCCTCACAGCTTTTTGAATTTCTTGAAAGCCTGGTCGACCCGGCTTTTGAAGACCGACGTCAGCTCGCTGCCGGAAAAACAAATACCAATGAAGAACTTGTTGAGTTTGTCCGCATCCAGGCCGGGAAAATCAAACAGATTCTCATGGAAAAAGAAGCCGACATTCCCGAAGATGCCATCAAAAATAAACTTGTCCGTAACTATTTTGATGCCATGCGCGAACTTTATGGCGACTGGTTGATCAATCGTGCGCAGGTCTTCATCAAGGCCGTCAAAGACATTGTTAAAGAGCATTTTTCTCTTGCCTATTTCTACAAAGCATCTCAAGTCATTGAAGAAGCTCGAAGCATCGGGGCCGGTGTCGTCATTCCCCACCCCGAACAATTCTGGCCCATTTTATTGGCAAACTACGATGTCGACGGATACGAAGTCTGGAATCCGCAGTCCCAACGGTATACCGAATTCCTCGTCAATGTCGTGACCCGACAAAATGAACGCGGCTGGCACGTCAAACGTCCTTTGCTCATCTTCATGGGCGATGACTGCCACATGAGCGAGAAAGTAAAGAACCCCAAAGAGCAAAAGCCGGAAAAAGCCTCTCGTGAAATCGGTTATCAACCAGCTTGGGATGATCCAGCCATTCGCAAAAGTCTCATTATGTACGGGGTTAATAGAAAACGAGCCATCGAAGAATACAAGGAACGTCTGTCATAGACCGCAAAGGAGTCCACTGGATGAGCAAGGGTGATCGTTTCAAGTACGAGTCGTTGCAAGACAGAAAAAATATGGCCGAATATCTCCGGGCACTGGCCGATGGATTCGATTCCGGACATATCGTTTTTACCCGTAAGGATGCCGAACTCATCATGTCCCCACTTGGTCTTGTCGAATTTGTTGTAGAAGCAAAAAACCGTGAAGGACGTATGAAGCTCAATCTTAAATTCGGCTGGCGTGAAGGCACAGAAGAAGAACCTTTAACGGATGATTCGCTTTCCATAAAAGGATAACGAAACACCATGAAATTTCTGACATCCGTTGAAGAAAACTTTCGCTTCATGGTCATGGAAGTGACCAAGCAAGTAGAGAACACACGTATCGCGTTGGAACGCCAAGACCGATCATTACGAGAGAAAATTGAATCCCGCGACGATTACATCGACAACCTGAAAAGCGTTATCGAAAATAGTTGTTTTTCTCGCGTTCATGGCAGCACGTATACGGACAAACGAACCACCGACTTCATTCGCGCTGTCAATATCGTTACCAACAACCTTGAACGTATGGCCGACCATGCTGTCAACATCGTTAATCAGACACAGTATCTCTCTGATATCGGATTCTTACGACGATACAATTGTCAGGCGTTTTTTGATGAAGTCCAGGCCGGTCTCAATCACGTTGTCGATGCCTTGATTAAACAAAACATCGGTCTCGCGTTCCGTATTTGCCGATGCGAATACACGTTGGATGAACTTTTCAAAGAAAACTTCGACCAGGTCATGGATGACCTGCGAAAAGGCGAATCACCCAACGACTGCATTACGGCGCACAACATCTTGCGCTATCTCGAACGCATGGGCGATACCCTGAAGAATGTCGGGGAAGCCGTCCTCTTTGCAGCCGTCGGTGAAAAATTTAAAATACGCCAATATCAAGCCCTCAGTGATACCCTCAAAGGCAAAGGAATGAACGTCCCCATCACTCGCGGGGAGTTTCAATCCATTTGGGGAACGCGTTCAGGTTGTCGCATTGGCAAAGTGGAAGGATCGGAAGACGGGAGCCATAGCCAAGGGGTTATTTTCAAAGAAGGGAATGCCGCCAAGCTCACCCAGGAAAAACTGAATATCGAAACATGGGAAACCATTCTCCCAGGACTTCCGCCCCGTATTCAAGGATTCCTGGTCAACGGAGAATCGGCATCCATGCTTGTCGAATATCTCTCTGGCTGCACGTTTCAGGAAATTGTGCTTTCCGCCACCGATGATATTCTGGAGAACGCTCACTTCATCATTCGTCAGACCGTAGGCATCTTGTGGTCCCAAACCATGAAGCCTCAATCGATCTGTGCTCACCCCATGAAGCAATTGCGCTCGCGATTGCCTGATGTCTTTCGACTGCATCCCTTGTTTGAGACGCCGTCCATGGGGCTCAGTGGAGTCAAAATCAACTCTGTCAAAAGCATGATCGACCAGGTCTCCCAATTGGAAGAGACGCTGTGTGCTCCGTTTTCGGTGTTTATTCACGGAGATTTCAATATCAATAATATTGTGTACAATCATGGTGAGCAACGCATTCACTACATTGATCTCCACCGATCTTGCGACTCCGATTATATCCAGGACATTTCTGTCTACCTTGTCTCCAATTTCCGTCTTCCCCTGACGGATCGTGCAATGCGTTTGCGCCTGTCGAGCGTGATTGAAACATTTCTGAATTTTGCCCGCCGATTTGCTCAAGAGCACGGCGATAGCACATTCGAAGCTCGCCTCGCTCTGGGGCTCATACGATCGTTCATCACCTCGACCCGTTTTGAATTCAATCGAAAATTCGCCCGCAACATGTTTTTGCGAGGCGTCTATCTCATGGAGAAAATGCTAGAGCATACAGGCCCCATGCATGAATTTGTGCTTCCCAAAGACGTGCTTGTCTATTGACCTTCGACACCCGGAGCCCCCATGTCGCCCGATAGTTCAGCAGAGTTTCCCATCCCCAAGGCCCTGACACAGGAGACGTTCAACCGTCTGGCCGATGGCCTTTTGGCCTCGACGCCCTTGCCGCTCCAACTTGACCTTGATTTGGGCGGTCTGCCTGCAGCCATCAGTACAAACAATGCAACACTGCTTGCCAAGTTGGCCGACTATCTCCATCCGTTTATGCGTGATGATGACCGTACGCCATTGCTCCATTTGGCGGCCGTGGAATCCGTACCGGTCCGGCTCGGTCTCAAGTACACTCCGCGTCGACCTGATCCTGGGAAAGAGGTCAAGGAAGAGTGGGTACGATTCCTTTATAGCCGCATTGTACATAAAACTCGAACAGATATGACGTTTTTCGTCAGTGCCAAGTACAATATCGCGGCTGGGCCGTGTCTTGATAACTGGGATCAAATCGTCAACTTTCTCAACTTTCGTTTTCTCAACGCAAAAATTGGCCTGGGTGGCGTGTTGTGTCATGCGTCTGCCGTTGCCGTAGACCAAGCAGGTCTCATGCTTGCCGGCCTGGCCGGTCGAGGGAAGTCAAGCCTCGCCTTGACCATGATGCACGACGATGATGTCGACTTTATCAGCAACGACCGAGCCGTTATCACGACGGCAGACGATGGGCCGTACCTCTTTGGCTCGACGAAATTACCGCGCGTCAACCCGGGTACCATCCTTCATAATGAGCATCTCCATCGGCTTTTGACTCCCGAAGAGTTTATTCGCTTCAAAGCTGTCCCCGAAAACGAACTTTGGACGCTTGAACAAAAGTATGATGCGTCCATTGAATCCTGTTTTGGACACGGACGTCAGCGCCTTGCAGCCAACCTCTCCGCTGTGGGCATTCTTACCTGGGATCGTATCGATGCCCCCGCGAAAATCGTTCCGGTCAATCTTGAAGAAAAACCCCACCTGCTCCAGGCATTTATCAAGCAGCCGGGCATATTCATTGAGCAAGATGGACAAAATCTGCCTGACACCGACTTTTTTACACCGGAAGACTATTTGGAGGTTCTTCAAAATACTCCGGTATATGAAATCACCGGTGGTATCGATTTCGTCAGTGCCGCAAAAGAACTCCGTGACGATCTTGTCCTCAAAGCCAAGACTCTGAGAGAAAAACAACCGCAACCGGAACCTGCTACCGACCGTATTGATGAAGATGTGTAATACAATGTCTCAATCCCATGACTGAGCTCCGTGTCGATCCATATGGAAACTCTAAGCTAACGACGGATGCAATAAACAACTCAGCCGACGTATCTGGTGATACGTCGGTTTTTTTCTTCACAACCAGCGGGTTTAACAAAAACCGCCATCATCTAGAGCGGTTATCGTTTATGTTGAACAACTTGAAATTCCGACAGATATACCGTTCATTTCAAGTCGTACTGTAACCATTTAAAGTTTTTGAAGATTATTAAGAAACTTTTTCCAAAAAGTTTCTTAATCCGCCGGAGGCATTCTTCCTTTTCACTAAAAAACGCTCTATATCGAAAGAGTCCTCGCTTCTCGTCTATGGTTCCGTACTCTACGATCTGGTGGCGGAGATGGCTCCATCTGATGACAAAGCAATCGAAGAATGTATCACGGTCTGTTTGTTGATGACGTCACGAGATACCATGCTGCCAGAGAAAAAAACTTAAACGGGCTTTTCTTCATTCGTCGTGAGATGAGAGATGGCGCCATTCATGTCCCGACGAGTTTCTCGCGATATCGGAAGAGACATAAGAAAACAGCTCCCTTCTCCCGGTTCGGTCGTAACGGAGAGGTGTCCTCCATGTCGTTCCGTCACAATAAAATACGAGACCGACAGCCCGAGTCCCGTGCCTGTTCCGGCCTCTTTAGTTGTAAAAAACGGCTCAAAAATTCGTCGAGCCACATCCTTGTACATGCCTGGCCCATTATCACACACCTGGAGCTCAATCTCATCGTTATTCTGTCGAATCGTTATATGAATGCTCGGATGCTCAGGCCCCGACTCAGCTAATGCATGAGCAGCATTCCGAAGGAGATTCAAAATGACTTGTTCGATTTCATTTTCAAGACACGGAATGTTTGGAAGATCATCTTCGTGATCAATTTGTAAATCAATATTCTTGAAATCATATTTCTTTCTTAAATTATAGTCGGCTTTCGCCAGATTAATGGCTCGCTGAGTGATTTCCAGAAGAGAACATTTGTTCAACGTCGAATCTGTCTTCCGGCTAAACGAGAGCATATCTTCAACAATCTTTGCGGCTCGCACTCCCGCTCCTCGAATATCCTCATAGGTTTCATCAATACCAGTTGAATTGAGAAAGCAACGGAGTGTATCGAAATCAAGCCCACATGCACTGGCAGCCTGATCACCAACTTTTGTTCCGGGCTTCGATCGACGAATGACGTTCTGAATGCTTTGCAAAATGACGCCGAGCGGATTGTTGATCTCATGCGCCATTCCAGCAGCCAAACCACCAACTGAAAGCATTTTTTCCGATTGGATCATGATCTCTTGAAGACGCCGTCGTTCCGTGACATCGCGCACCACAAGCAAAAACTGAAGCTTTCCGTCCAGGGCGACGGTTTTGACGGTTCCTTCAACGAGAAATGTCTTCTCTGCAGTTTTCCCCTGACCTTGAAAAGATAGAGTGCCACCTTCATGACTCTGCTCCAGCGCATCCACAGGAGGACACGTTCCATCGGCAGCGACGGCGAACAAATCGGTTATGTGCTGATTATAGAGCGTATGTACCGTGAGGTTGAACATGTCGATAAAAGCGGAGTTGGCTTCGGCAATCGAAAAGTTGTTGGGATCGATAACACCAATGGCCTCTGCTCCGGCATTGAAAATTTCCTTGTATTTTTTCTCCGATGCCCTGAGACGTGCCTGGACTTCCTTATCTTGTTGGATATCGTACGTAATGCCCTGCACCTGCACAACGTCTCCTTGAAGATTGAAGGAGGAACTCAAGGCTTTCGTTTTCACCCACATATAATGACCATCTTTACACTGAAGGCGATATTCTATTTCAAATATCTCCCCAGGAGATGCGGACGATACGGCATTAAAGAAATGATTCACGACCCGAACGCGATCTTCGGGATGCACCAAGTAATTCCAGTGTGCCAAGTCGGCACCAATTTCCTGTTCGTCATATCCAAGAGCCGTTCGCCATCCCCTTGTCCATTCAATGGTGTCGCTTTCGGGATACAGCTCAAAAATACCAGCATTCACAGCTTCCAGAGTCATCTCAAGCTGTTTACGATTGACGTTAAGAGCCTGCAATGCATTGCGCAGATCCGTCATATCGCGGCCTTCGGCAATAAGAGAAACAATATTCCCGGTATCGCCACGAAATGGAGCGAGTGAAAAATCCACAATGTGTTGTTGGTCATGCTGGTCGACGAAAATGATTTCACGTTGAACGACGATCCCTTCACTGGCTTCATGAATAGCTCTATCAATAAATTCCTGGCTTTCACTGGTCTGCTGAACCCACGGAGCAACCGCAAAAGGCAACCCTATCACATCTTGGGCTCTTACTCCGGCTAACTCAAGCAGAGCCCGGTTGACTTTGAGTATACGCCCTTTGACGCCCAGCAGTCCCATATATTGGACAGTCTGGTCGAACATTGCCCGAAACAGCCCTTCGGACTCACGAAGTGCAACCTCGGCTTGTTTCTTTTCACTGATATCGCGCAGATGAACCAAAATTCGGCGTTCGCCGAGTAGAGTAACGATCTTGGTTTTGACCTCAGCCCAAAAGAAGTCACCGTGGCGTGTTCGAACGAGCCACTCGACATGCTGCGGACCTTCCAGTTGGGTGTACTGCAATAACGCTTCGACCTCTGCACGACCATAAGGAGGCATCCCCGCGCTCAAATCCTCAAATCGAACTCCCCGCAACTCCTTAAGCGACTCATAGGCAAATCGTTCTAAAAGCGTTTTATTCGCATCAAGAATGATCCCGGTCCCCGGCTCCTGCAAGAGGATGGAATCTTGAAATGCATTGAACAATTCACGATAGGTCATTTCCGAGACGCGAATGTGTTCTTCAGCAACAGTCTGTTTGTGAATATCAAGGTTGATCCCGATTATGCGGATTGGCTTTCCGCTATCATCCCAGGCAACAGTTTTCCCTGTACAGAGTACCCATCGCCATGTTTCGGATGCGGCCTTCATGCGAAATCGAGTTTCAAAAACCCCCGAAGCAGACGTCTTGATGTAGGCATCCAGCTTCCGTGTCATTTCATGCACATCATCAGGATGAATCAAATCGATCCACGTATCAAACGTATGTTCGAAGACATCGGGCTGATAACCCAGCATGATGAACCACTGATTATCAAAAGAAGCCTTGTCCGTTCCCGGATAAAAGTCCCAAATGCCGGCATTGGCTGCTCCCAATGCCAACTCCAACCGATTGGTGTTATCAACAAGACTTTTCTGTTCGCGCCGATACAGGGTCACATTGCGGAAAAAACCTTGAAACCTCGTGGAAGAATATTTTGAGGATTCGGCAAATGCCGTACACTCCATACGTAAAACAACGCCATCGTTGCGTCGCAACATCAAATCGGCGCCGCTGAATCGTCCCTGTTGCTTCAGCATATCCATAAAGACGGCGTATCCATCAATGGAAGCAAACAGGCTTTGCATAATGCCATGACGCTCTTCAATTAAATTCTGAGGAGAGGTATGCCCCATCATTTCAACCATGGCGTCATTGACATCATGAATATCACCTTCGATTCCAAACCAGAGAACTCCCAACGGCACTCGCTCAAGGGTTGTTTCAAATTGTCTTTGTTTTTGGCCGAGGCGGCGGGAGAGAGAAAACAAGGCAAGACTGAATAATCCGATAATAAAAATGCACACTCCGGTAACCAGCCAAAAACCGGGAAAAAATATCATGTCGACGAAATGTGCTCCTTCATTTTGAGAAGACGCTGCGAATGCCGAGGTGGTCGTCAGAATACCCAGACTCCCTCCCCAAACCACATTCCATCTCCATCTTTTCGACACAATGACCGACTTCATCGTGACGCCCTCGATCATGATTGGTTATCTTCTCACCGTGTTAAGGCTATAATACGCACAAATTCGCTTCTGATACTTCGTCTTTGTCCATCAACCGACTTGTCAAAGCCAGAAGTTGCATTTTATATTGCATAATAATTTTTTTTTTACCATGACTCAAACCCCACAACGGATCATAATCCCTGCGATATAAGAATGGAGAGTATCATGAGATTATTTTTTCGCCGATTTCGGTTGGTATGTTTCGGCTGCTTGTTGTTCATAAGTGTCGGCGTCTCCACAGCCTTTTCGGCTGCCCCTGATACGGATCGCGCTGATCAAGCCGCCAATGCTACAATCAACGCCATCACCGCGATGCTTGCCGACCTCAACCTGACGTTTGAACAGCAAATCGCTTTGGCTCCGATCATGACGGAACAAATGAGCAAAGCCTACAAAATTTATACAGCTTATCAAGCGGGAGAAAATACCGCCACAATAGCAAATGATTTACAGTCTTTGCGAAATGAAACTTATGAACGTATCACACCACTGCTCACGCCGGAACAGCTCCAGAAAGTGGAACAAATGGAACGCCAAGCCCAGCAGTCATTTGACAATACGCCAACACCATAACGTCATCGGCTTCAATGATCGGTCTGGCTAATCTCATGTCTTTCAGCTGAGATACACCTTCCGACAGGACAAAAGGTGTGTTATTTCTCTTGCTCTTGTCTTTAAATGAGGTATGAAAAGAATATGAGCGATTATCTTATATGGTTCCTTGTCGGAACAGCCTTCCTTATTGCCGAAATGATGATGCCGGGATTCATTGTCATCTTTTTCGGCATTGGAGCATGGACGACAGCCCTGTTCAGTGCGCTCTTCAGCACGGGGCTTGAGGTGGAGTTAGCGATATTCATTACGAGTTCTTTGCTTGCTTTGTTTGGTTTACGTCGCTTCTTTCTGCGGACATTCAGCGGCGTATCCAAACCGGCACCAGATCGCTATATTGATGAGATCGTGGGAAAAACCGCCCAGGTCACCAAAAAGATAGGCCCACACCACCGCGGAGAAGTCAAATTCAGAGGAAGTTATTGGCAGGCCGTCGCCGATACACAGCTCGTTCCTGGAGACGACGCCATCATCCTTGGCCAAAGTTTGGATGACAGCCTGACACTTGAGGTTACCCCTGCATCACGCATTCAAACGGAGGAGTCCCTGTCATGACAGCCCTGTTGCAAGGCCCAATCATCATGTTCATCGTTTTGGCGGTTATTGTTGTCGTCTTGTTTGTGAAAACCGCCGTCGTTGTCCCTCAAAAATCAGAATACGTTGTCGAACGATTGGGTAAATTCCACAATGTTCTCGGCGCGGGCTTTCATATACTCATCCCATTTATTGATCGGGTCGCGTATGCCCGCTCCTTGAAAGAAGAAGTCATGGATATCCCGTCACAAATCTGTATTACCCGCGACAATGTCAGTGTCGCCATTGACGGGGTGATCTATCTCCAGGTCATCGACAGTCAATTATCGGCGTATGGCATCGACAATTACAAGATCGGCGCCACCCAGCTTGCCCAAACCTCCTTGCGATCGGCTATTGGCAAAATTGATCTCGATAAGACCTTTGAAGAACGCGATGCGATTAATTACCAGGTCATCAAAGCTGTTGATGAAGCCGCTCAAAGCTGGGGCGTCAAAGTCTTGCGCTATGAAATCAAAGATATCACTCCGCCCGATACCGTCATGGCTTCCATGGAAGCTCAGATGAAAGCTGAGCGGGAAAAACGCGCCGAAATCGCCCGGTCCGAAGGGGACAAACAGGCCCGGATCAATCGGGCTGAAGGCCTGCGTCAGGAAGCCATCGCTATGAGTGAAGGCGAAAAACAAAAACGCATCAACGAAGCTGAAGGACAGGCTCAGGAAATCACACTTCTGGCGGAAGCCACAGCCAGTGGCATTGCCAGAGTGGCTGAAGCTATTTCTCAGGGAGATGGCATTACCGCAGCCAACTTGCGTGTGGCCGAACGATATATCGAAGAATTTGGTAAGCTGGCCAGCACGACCAACACGATGATTCTTCCCGCCAACCTGACGGATACGGCCGGTATGGTCGCAACAGCGATGTCTGTCTTGGAAAAAACGAGTTCAGTGTCCAAAAAGGACAACACTGTCGGTTAAGCGATCCACAATCGCGATACGTAATACAGCGTGAGGGGAAAAAGTATGGCACGGTTTAAGGCACAACATTCACGATTCGGCATCCGAAGTACGGCATTCACCGGCATAACGACATGTATCTTTCTCGTCGCCATGGGAGTTTTGGCCCCCGTTGGATATGATGATAATGCCCCCTGCTTGCTGGATCGGCAATCCGTTGCCATGGCTTCCTGCTCCCCCACGTCCAGCCACAGAACCCTGTCCGATTTGGAAAAATTGGAAAACGAGGCCCGGCACGGCGATAGCGAAGCACAATTCCAACTTGGAGTGACCCTCTTTTCTCAACGTGACTTCACGAATGCCATCAAATGGTACACGCTCGCCGCCAAGAATGGCCAACGCGATGCGCAATTCAGGTTGGGGCTCCTCACCTATTTCGGAGGCGCCATTCCTCGCGACTATATCGCGGCGGTCAACTGGTTCGCCATGGCGGCCCAAAACGGCCTTGATGATGCCGCCTATTATCTCGGGGTAATTTATTATCTTGGTGAAGGCGCCCCCAACGATCCCAAAGCAGCATATTACTGGTTCACCAAATGGCAAAACTCCACGACATCACCGCAAAACAAAGATGTCGCCATGCAGATTCTTAACCAGCTTGAAGCCGAACTTCCTCCTGTGGAGACAGAAGCTATCCGCAATGCAGCATTGGCGTCTTGACATCCTCCCCGGCCTGAAGGCCGAGGATTCCAAACAGAGTCGTTAAACGGCTCTTTTGGCGGGTTCCTGCTTCAACGTGGGCGCTTGAGCCTTTCCCACTCCACAGGCTGACACGGCTTGCCCAGCCGTCAAAATATTCAAAGCGCCCACAAAATCTGCATTCGCAGTGTAGTCGCATTCAACACAAGCGAAGTTCGCTTGAGTCTTTCTGTTGTTTTTTGATGTGTGTCCGCATTTCGGGCACGTTCTTGACGTATTTTGGG